>CAVDWI010000079.1:0-9122 GCA_963612485.1 Barnesiella intestinihominis | reverse complement strand
CCACTGACCTCTTCCATGTCAAGGAAGCGCTCTAACCAACTGAGCTAATAGCCCGCAAGTGAGAGATAGTATATCATTTTTTCCTCGCCGCTGTCAATGGGGCTGCAAGACCGCCGTCGACAACCTCTCCGTCCTCCGCTACAATCGCGGCGAGGAAAAGGAATGACGCGGGAGTATAGGACAATCAGCCGCCGTGGGCTTCGAGCCAGTTCGGGCCGACGCCGATGCCGACGTCGAGCGGAACGCCGAAGTCGATCGCCGTCGTCATTTCGCGGCGGACAATCTCCTTCACGCGGTCAACCTCATCCTTCGGCGCGTCAAAGACGAGTTCGTCGTGAATCTGAAGAACCATCTTCGTGCGCAACCCCGCTTCGCGGAGGGCGCGGTCGATCCGCACCATGGCGACCTTGATGAGGTCGGCGGCCGAACCCTGAATCGGCGTGTTGATGGCGTCGCGCTCCGCACCCTGCCGCGCTGTGGCATTGCGCGAATTGATGTCGCGAAGCGTCCGCCGCCGCCCGAGAATCGTCTCGGCATACCCCTTCTCACGCGCCCGGGCGATTGCGCTCTCCATGAACGAACGCACCTTCGGGTAGAGTTTGAAGTAAGTCTCGATCAGGTCGGCGGCCTCCTTGCGCGGCACGTGAAGCCGCTGCGAGAGTCCGAACGCCGAAATGCCGTAGATGATGCCGAAGTTGACCATCTTGCACTTCGCGCGCTGTTCGGGCGTGACGAACGCCGGCATCACGTCGTAGACGCGGCTCGCCGTGTCGCGGTGGATGTCCTCGCCGTTGCGGAACGCCTCCAGCATCGCGGCATCCTTCGAGAACGCCGCCATCAGGCGCAATTCAATCTGCGAATAGTCCGCCGAGATGAGCGCGTGGTTCTCGTCCCGCGCCGTGAAGGCCTTGCGGATCAACTTGCCGCGTTCGGTTCGAATCGGGATGTTCTGCAGGTTCGGGTCGGACGAACTGAGCCGCCCCGTCTCGGTGAACGCCTGCGAATAGGTCGTGTGGACGCGGCAGTTCGCGTCAATCAGCGTCGGCAGCTTGTCCACGTAGGTGGACTTCAACTTCGAGCAGGCGCGGTATTCGAGGATGGACTTCACGACCGGGTGGTCGTTGACGAGTTTCTGCAGGGTCTTCTCGTCCGTCGAATACTGCCCTCGCGCCGTCTTCTTCGCAACGGCGGGATTCAGTTTCAGGCGATCGAAGAGAAGCGTGCCGATCTGGGCGGGACTATCCACGTTCAGCCCGGGGTCGGCGTAGCGCAGGATGTCCTGCATGAGGGCGAGAATGTCGCGGTCGAGTTCGCGTCCGTATTCCTTCAGCGCGCCCGTATCGAGCCTCACGCCCTCGCGCTCCATGTCAATCAGCACGCGCACGAGCGGCTCCTCGACTTCGGCGAGGGACTTCATCGCACCCGCCGCCTCGACCTGCGGGCGCAGCGCATCTTCCAGCCGCAGGGTGACATCCGCATCTTCCGCCGCGTAGTCGCGCACTTCCTCCGGCTTCAGCGCAGCCATCGACAGCTGGCCCTGCCCGCGCTTGCGCTCGCCTATCAGCCGCTCGATGGGTATCGGGCGGTAGTTCAGGAACTGCTCGGAGAGGAAGTCCATTCCGTGCCGCGCCGCCGCGTCAAGGCAGTAGTGCGCGAGCATCGTGTCGTGCGGTACGGACGCGAAGCCGATTCCATAGCGCCGCAGGACGGACTGGTCGAACTTCACGTTGTGGCCGACGAGCGTTTTCGACGGGTCGGCGAAGAGCGGGCGGAACACGTCAATCAGGTCGCCGACGACATACCACGCCTTCCCCGGTTCCGTCGCGAACGAGAAGCCGACGAGTTTGCAGAAGTGCGCCTCGGTTGATTCGTGTCCCTCCACGGCGGCGGTCTCGGTGTCGAAGGCGATTCGCGGAGATGCCATCAGAACGTCCAGCAGTTCACGCGCCTCCGCCTCGGTCGAGACGAGCCGGTAGTCGTGCGGAACTGTTTCTATCGTCTTCAGTTCTTCGGCGGGCGAAGCGGACGGCGATTCGGACGCGGCGACCCCCGCATCGTCGAGGAGTTCACGCGCCAGTCGGTTCAACTCGAACTTCGCGCAAACCGCCGCGAGTTTCTCGCGGTCGGCCTCCTTGAGGCGGTAGTCGTCCCAGTTCACCTCGAAGGGAACGTCCGTGCGGATTGTCGTGAGGAACTTCGAGATCCGCGCATCTTCCGCTCCGGCGAAGACGCGCTCGGCGAGTTTGCCCTTGATCTTGCCGACGTTCGCAATGATGCCCTCGACGTCGCCGAACTTCGCAAGCAAGTCCGCCGCCGTCTTCTCGCCGACACCGCGTATGCCGGGGATGTTGTCGGATGAATCGCCCGCGAGCGCGAGGTAGTCAATCATCTGCAAGGGGTCGCGCAGATGCCAGTGCTCGCAGACCTTCGCGACGTCGAGAACCTCCGCCGCGTCGCCCGAACGCGAGGGACGGTAGAGGCTCACGCCCGGACGCACCAGCTGCGCGGCGTCCTTGTCGGGCGTCGCGAGAAAGACCTCGAACCCGGCCGCCGCCCCCTTCGCGGCGAGCGTGCCGATCACGTCATCCGCCTCGAAGCCAGGGACGCGCACGACGGGAATGCGCAACGCCTCCGCCAGTTCGAACGCCTGCGGAATCGCGGCGGCGATGTCCTCCGGCATCTTGTCGCGTGTCGCCTTGTAGGGCGGGTAGGCCTCGTGACGGAACGTCGGCCCGCCCGGATCCATCGCCAGCACGACGTGCGTCGGCTTCTCGTGCTTGACGATTGAAAGCAGTCCGTTCGCCAGCCCCAGCAGGGCGGAGGTGTTGATGCCCGAGGCCGTCATGCGCGGATTGCGCAGGAACACGAAATGCCCCCGGTAGAGGAAGGGCATCAGGTCGATAACGAAGAGTTTGCTCATGCGCGCTCGGCGTTGCGGCGTTCGAGATCCGCACGGTAAGCCTCGGGCGAGAGCGGCTTACGCGCCACGCCCGACTTCACCGCCGCCATGGCAACGGCGAACGAAACCTCCGTAAAGAGACGGCGGTCAAACGGCTTCGGAATGATGTAGTTTGTGCCGAACGCCAGTTCCTCATCCGGATAGAGCGCCTTCACGTCGTCCGGCACGGATTCGCGGGCGAGGCGGGCAAGTGCCTCGGACGCGGCGACCTTCATCTCCGCATTGATCGTCGTCGCCCGCACGTCGAGCGCTCCACGGAAGAGGTAGGGGAAGCCCAGCACGTTGTTGATCTGGTTCGGATAGTCGCTGCGCCCCGTCACCATCACGTATTTGCGCCCTTCCATCGCCTTCGCGACTTCCTCCGGGCGGATCTCCGGGTCGGGGTTCGCCATTGCGAAGATCGCCGGAAACTCGCCCATCGCCCGCACGTCGTCGCCCGACAGCACGTTCGCGGCGGATACGCCGATAAAGACGTCCGCACCCGTCATCGCCTCGCGGCGCGTCAGCGTCTCGGCGACATTCCGCGCATGGACGCGGTTTTGCGGCGGAAGATCCGTGCGCGACGCGGCGAGAACGCCGCGAATGTCGAACATCGTGATGTCCTTCACTCCCGCCGCCTTCAGCATGTCGGCGATGCGCGTGCCCGCCGCACCCGCGCCGTTGATGACGATCTTCAGTTCGCCGAGCGTCTTGCCCTTCAGATGGGCGAAGTTCATCACACCCGCCGTCGCAATCACCGCCGTTCCCCACTGGTCGTCGTGGAAGACGGGAATATCGAGAAGCCGGTCGAGCGTATCCTCAATCTCAAAGCACGCCGGCGCGGCAATGTCCTCAAGGTTGATGCCGCCGTATTGCGGCGCAATTGCGAGCACCGCGTCAATCACGCGCTTCGGGTCGGTCTTGCCCGTGTCCTTGCCGTCCATGCGGCAGTGGTTCAGCGGCACGGGCCAGGCGTTCACGTCCGCAAACGACTTGAAGAGCACCGCCTTGCCCTCCATCACGGGAATGGACGCAGTCGCACCGAGGTCGCCGAGTCCGAGGATCGCCGTGCCGTCCGAGACGACCCCGACGAGATTCGACTTCGAGGTGACGTCGAAGACGGCGGACGGGTTCGCCGCGATTTCCTTCACCGCCTGCGCCACGCCCGGCGTGTAGGCAAGACATAGGTCTTCCTTCGTCTTCAGCGGCTTCGGCAGCGACACCGCAACCTTGCCACCCTGATGATACGCGAGAATCGACTCCCTGCCATAACTTGCCATACATAGTCTCCTGTCAGTCAAATCAAACAATTATACCCCCCCCCCCCCACGGGAAGGGATGCGGCGGACTCATTCTCACCCGAAGCGAGAACCGTTTCATGAAGCGTGAAAAGCGTCACCCGAACGCCCGTCGGTTCGAGCGTCTCCTTCACAATCTTCACCCAGTCCTCCGCCAGTTCGCAGACGATGACGACCGTATCGGCTTTCGTCTCGCGGATGATTTGCGGGGCCTGAAGAAGTGGGCCGAGAACCTGCATACCGCCGATGTAGCGTCCCCGCAGGGTGAGATCGTCGTCAATGATGCCGACGATCAGGCGGTTGCAGGCCGTCGCACGGCGCACGAGTTCGCGGCGGAACGAACGGAAGCGAAGCCCCGCTCCGTAAACGAGAATGCGCGAAACCTCCCGTCCGTCCTGAAGTCGGGCGCAATCCACCGCGTAGAAGATGTCGCGGACGAAACTGCGGAAGAGCCGCCCGACGGCGAGGAAGAACGCGGTGAGCGAGGCAAAGCAGAACGTGAACTGGAGGAGTCGTTCGTCGTTGAAGCCGGGGTAGTAGTAGACGACGACCGAACTCAGGAGCGCGCCCAGAACGCAAGCTCCGCCCAGCGCAAGGAAGTTCGACACCATCGCCCGCGACCAGACGACGCGGTAGACGCGAAAGAGCACAAGAAACACGAAGATGGCGAGCACGCGAATCGGCAGAGCCTTCATCACCATCACCCGCGTCACATCCATCGAAAAAGCGTTCAGGACGATGAAGTAGAGGACGGCGATCGTCACGACATCGAAGATGACCCAGAGCGGCACTTCCGCGTAGGCGAGGCGGCGGCGCATCGAGACGCGGCGGTCGTGCGCAACCGAATTGAGTAACTGACCGATGTCGAAGAGTTCAATTCGGGAGATGTCGCGGTAGACGACAATCGCGGCAACCGTCACCGCCAGCAGCCACAGCCCGCCCGAACGCGACTTCAGTGCCATGCCAATGAGACCGACGGCGACGAGAAATACCGCGAAGAAATAGAGAACCCACGCCGCTTTGCGCTGGCTCAGCCCGACGGAACGGAGGATGCGGTGGTGCAGGTGATCCTTGTCCGCCGTCATCACCCGCCCGGCGGGTGTGCCGCGATTCAGGAGGCGGCGAATCATCCGCCGCAGGATGGCAAGCGACGTATCGAAGATTGGCACACCCATCGCCAGAAGCGGAACGCCGATCGAGACGAGGTAAGAGTTCGGTTCGTGCGAAAGCAACGACAGGGAGGAAAGAACGAACCCGATGAACATCGACCCGCAATCGCCGAGAAAGACGGAGGCTGGATTGTAGTTGTAGCGTAGGAAGCCGAGGAGTCCGCCCGCGAGGGCAAAGTAGAAGATTGTCGATGAGGGACGACCCGTGAAGATGAGAGCCCCCGCCATGCCAATCGTGGCGATGAACGCCAGCCCGCTCGCCAGCCCGTCCAGTCCGTCAATCAGATTGAAGGCATTCACCGCCCCGACAATCCAGAAGACCGTGATGACGCAATCAAGCCACGCGGGGATGAACGGCCAGAGGTCGCGAAAGCCAAGCCCCGCCCACGCCCACGTCAGCGCGGCGATGACGACCTGACCGAGCAACTTCACCTTCGGCGGAAGCGAGAACTTGTCGTCCGCCAGCCCCAGAAGCACGATGCCCGCCGAAAGGAGAATCAACTTCAGGTATTGCGCACTGGCGACGAAATGGAAGGACGAAAAGCCCCACATCACAAGATACGCCCCGACCACACCGACGAAGAGCGCGAGCCCGCCGCCGCGCGGAATCGGGATCTTGTTGATTCGCCGCGCATCGGGCTTATCCACCATCCCCAATCGGCGGTTCATCTCACGCACGAGCGGCGTGAGGAAAAGCGTAAACCCGAGGGCCAGCATGAACGTCGTGAGGTAAGGCAGAATGGCATTCATCGCGGCAAGACCCCCTTCAGGTTTTCAAGGAACGCCGAGAAGCGGGCGTCATCGGCAATCGAGGAATTCACCGTCACCATCACCCAGCGGTCGATCCGTCCCGCAAACGTGCGGTCGAGAATGTCGCGGAAAATGCGCTTCACGTGCGACGAAGTGCGGTAGCCCGCCTGATTGGCAAAGGTATAGGCGAAGCCGAGCGTCGGGGCATCGCGGCGTTCAAGCGAGATGAACCGCCACTCCGTCCCGTCCACGAGAACCGTGCGCGGGCGCATCATCTGGTAACCCTGCGAGGGCAAACAGAGTTCGGGGCGGTGAATCGAACTTTTGCTATGCCCGCCGATGACGACGGAAACGAGAAACCAGTCGCCGTTCGCGGCCATGTAGTTCCGCTTCACGAACACCGTGTCAGAAGGCAGGACGGTCAGTTCCGATTCGGACGGCGGGATTTCCACGCTCGTGAAGCCCTCAATTTCACCGAGTGCGATGGCGGGGGCTTCCGTCAGGACAGGATCGACCGACCGCGCCTGATAGCACATCACCCCGACCGTCAGGACGCACATCAGAGAGGAAAGAAGCAGGTTCTTCTTCATTTCGCCTCCTTCCCCGCAATCAGGCGGCTGGCGAGCAGCATCAGGAGAATGGCGACGAAGAAGACGACGTAGCCCGAATAGTCATGGTAGAATCCCGTGGCGAAGTCGGGCGAACAGGTCGCCGCGACAAGCACGATCGTCAGGATCCGCATCACGTTGCCGAAGATTGCAATCGGAATCGAGCAGGCGAAGAGAACGCCGCGCCGAAGCCACGTGCGCTGGCTGAAGTAGGCGTAGCCCGCCGTCAGCGCCATCAGGGCGAAAATCGAACGGAGTCCGCTACACGGCTCGGCGACGTCGATCGCATACGACCCCGTGGAAGACGCCAGCATCGTGCCGCGCCGCACCACGTCCACCCCAAACCCCTTCAGCGCACCATACGCCACCGACGTCGCGAAAAGGCGGAGGTGCACCGTAATCACGTCGAGGAACGTCGCGAGCGGAAGACAGAAGAGCAGGAATGCCGCCGGGAAAAGGACGCGCATCGCCGTCTTCCGCCCAAAGAACGCCCAGGGCAGCGTCCAGCACAGCCCCGCGAAGGCGAGCATCTCGAAACGCACCTGAAGTCCGCGTGCACCCAGCAGACCGAGCAGGAAGAACGGCATCGCGAGCAGAAGCCCGACGACGCTCGGTTCGCCCACGCTCGCGGCAATCTCCCTCCTCTCGCGCCACAGGATGTAGAGCGAGAAGAGCGGCACGTACCAGCCGTAAGAGAGGTCTTCCTCAACGGCTCGGAACATGGATGGCGCGTGGTTCAGCAACAGCAGATGAAATCCCCACAGGAGGGAGAGCATCGACAGGCCGAACAGCGCCACCCGAATCTGCAATTCACGCGAAATCATTGCGCCTTTGCAGATTTAGCACACGGGCGTAAGTTTCTCAAGCCCGCCCATGTAGGGACGCAGCACTTCCGGGATCGTCACCGAGCCGTCCGCATTCTGGTGCTGCTCGAGAAGCGCGACCATCAGGCGCGGCAGGGCAACGCCCGACCCGTTCAGCGTGTGGACGAGCCGCGTCTTGCCGTCCGCATCGCGGAAGCGGCAGTTCAGGCGGCGGGCCTGGTAGTCGGTGAAGCACGAGCACGACGAAACCTCGAGCCACTGCTTCTCGCCCGGCGCCCAGAGTTCGAGGTCGTAGCACTTCGCGGCGGAAAAGCCCATGTCGCCCGAACTGAGCATCAGGACGCGGAAGTGAAGCCCGAGTCCCGTCAGCACGGCCTCGGCCTCCTTCACGAGCGTCTCCAACTGCTGGAAACTCGTGTCGGGATGGACGAAGTTCACCATCTCGACCTTGTCGAACTGGTGGACGCGCAGCATGCCCCGCGTCATCTTGCCCGCGCTGCCCGCCTCACGGCGGAAGCACGGCGTATAGGCCGTCAACTTGACCGGCAGTTTCTTGCCGTCGAGGATGTCGTCGCGGTAGAAGTTCGTCACGGGGACTTCGGCGGTCGGAATGAGCCAGAAGTCATCGACGTTGCAGTGGTAGAGATCTTCCGCGAACTTCGGGAGCTGCCCCGTACCCGTCATCGAGTCGCTGTTCACGACGAACGGCGGCAGCATCTCGGTATAGCCCTGCTCGCGACAGTGCAGGTCGAGCATATACTGGATGAGCGCGCGCTGGAGTTTCGCGCCCTGACCGAGGATGATCGGGAAGCCCGTCCCCGTCAGCTTCACACCGCGCGGGAAGTCGAAGATGCCGAGTTTCTCGCCGATCTTCATGTGGTCGAGCACGACGAAGTCAGGCTCCTTCCACTCGCCGACCTTGCGCACGACGACGTTCGTCGAGCTGTCGGGACCCGTCGGGATTTCCGCGGCGGGGATGTTCGGGATCATGAGCAGGGTCTCGCGCAGGTCGTGTTCGACGGTCGCGAGTTCGCGGTCGATTTCAGCGATGCGGTCGCCGACGCGGCGCATTTCCTCCTTGACCTTCGAGATGTCCCCGCCCGCCTTCGCCACCGCGCCGATTTCCTTCGAGGCGGCGTTGCGCTTCGCCTTCAGCGTCTCCGTCTCGCCGACGAGCGCACGGCGGCGTTCGTCCAGGTCGCGCGCCTTCTCAAGGCGCTCCTTCTCGACCCCGCGCCGCGCCAGCGCGGCGGCCGTGGCATCGAATTCATCCCTCAGTTTCTTGATGTCTATCATATTCCTTATCCTTCCAAATCACTTCTGCCCGACGGGGGTCATCCTCAAAGTCCACTTCTCTTCCCGAATGGGGAAGCGGTATTTACCCATCGTCGTCGGCCCGCAACTCGCGCCGCCGAGACCCGTCTGGCGAACGTCAAGATTGAGCATCACCTCCGGACGCGGCACGGGCATGGCGCGGAAACGCTGCTGTCCGTTGCGCTGCCGCGCGAAGTCGAGGTCTTCCCATCCGTAGTGCG
>CAVDWI010000078.1:0-9125 GCA_963612485.1 Barnesiella intestinihominis | reverse complement strand
TGGACGAGGCGGGCGTGTTCGCGCTCCGCGCCCGCACGGTCTGCGCCACCCAGTCAAACGAGGTCGAGTACGCTTTCAGTGACGGCGGCGGAAGGGATCACATCGGGGTCAGTACGACCTCCGCCATGCTCGCCCTGCGGAACGCCGCGCTCGCGCAGATGGGAAATACGCGATATGGACTCGATGTCAATTTGCCGGAACGAAACGGTTTCACGGCTGTTCCCGGAGGCACTTGGAAGTGTAATGCTTTTGTCGCCGACTTGGCGATTTCGGTTGGTCTTCCTGTTCCTATCCAGCACACGACAAGCCGATTCTGGAGACCCGACCGCCACTATCCGCCAATAGCCAATGAATGGGCTTCGGCGAATGTGGAAATCGAGGGTTGGACATATCGGGATTCCTATCCCGTGCCGGGATTTGTCGTCGCCCATCCGAATCTTCGAAGGATGGGGCATGTCGGCGTTGTGGACTATGACGGTGAGGGCTTTGGCGCGGGTACGGCTTGTGTGACGCTAAACTATGAGGAGTTTCTTGACGGAACTTGCGGCTATCGGGAATATACGGGAGGTCAGAATGAAAGTGAATAGCATGATTATGGCGGTGATGTCGTGTGGACTTGCACTGTCGGCACTGTGTGGTGAAGATGCGGTTCTGTCCGCATTCAGTTGCTTCTTGGAAGAGCCTTACTTTCGACGGCCAAAATCAACCGGACGGGTGCTTGAATTCGGGCTTCCCGACAGAATCCGCGAAACGCCCTCGTTTACCAATCTTGTCACGGTTATCTCGAATGAAGTCGGAGGATGCTTCGACGATTGGAAGGTTCTCGCGACGAATAACCTCAATCGCGCCTTATTTAGAACGGCTCTTGCAGAATCTGGTCCCGAGGTTTACACTTGTTTTGTGACAAACGCATTGGATAAATCAGCTCTACAGTCCATGGGATACGGAAGCCTTGAACTGGTTGAATACATGGGGGCGGCATGTACGCGGCTTGAGAACTACTATATGCTTAACTATGACCAACCAGGTGTGAGCAATCTGTGGTTGAGGGCAAGGGCAATCTTCGCGACGAAGGGGTTGTCGGAGTCTGTCGAATGGACCGACAGGATTCTTTCGGGAGAGGCCAAGACTGACTACCTTGAACTCAAGGCGGCAGGGGCGATTGACTGAAAAGAGGGCGACGATGAAGAGGTCGCTTGCTTTGATGATTGGCGTATGGCGGTTTCCGTCGCTGGCCTCGCAGTGCCTTTCGCGCTTCGACAACCAGCCGTATTCAGTCAGCTCGAATTCGATTTGTGAGAGAACCGCATCCCGGTCAAGGAGCGGCGGATGGCGAATCCGAAGTTTCAGACGATTCTCGGGCACAGTCGTCGTGACGGTAAACTGCGAGCCATGCGGCTGCCAGGTGAACTTCGGCAAAGCCGGTCGGGAACTGTCCGAGCGGATAGTCGGGCTTGTATTTGTCGACGTCACGGAGGTTTGGAACTCCATCTGCACGGGGTTGAACGCCGCCGCGTCGCCCGTCTCGGCAATCGGCAGGTTGTAGAGACGAATCCCAAGGGAGACTGTCTCGCCACGCTGCGGCCTAGATTGGGTGTGCAATTGCACCTGCTATATGAATGTGCTATAATAATAGCATTCTTGAACGGATACTGCAAATGAAACGGCAAAACATCCTCTATCCAAAGGCGGCGAAGGCACTCGTGGCACTCGGCGAGAACCCGCGCCTCGCTCGGCGACGGCGCAAAATTACGGCGAAGATGATGGCAGAACGAGCAAATCTTTCACTGATGACCCTACGCGCCATCGAGCGCGAATCACCTCACGTCTCGATGTGTAACTATATGGCAGTCATCTTCTGCCTCGGTTTTTAGGACGACGTCGCCGCCGTCGCGGCGGATGACCGCCTCGGCCGCGACCTCCAGGATGCGCGACTATGAAACGGCTATTCCTTTATCTGGACGAGGCACCACTTGGCGAACTCACGATTGACTGCATTCGTGGACACGAAACGCAGATGTTCCGCTTTGACGATGCCGCGCTTCGCGGCGTTTACTTGAACTGCTCGAGCCAGGATTCGGCGAGGGCGGGCCAAGCGTCGGTCGGGCAGCCGAGCGTGCGGATGCCGTAGCCGTGCCCGCCGTGTCCGCCGCGCTCGAAGACGTGAAGCCGCGCCGAGACGCCCGCGTCCTTCAACGCCTTGAAGTAGCCGAGCGACGTCTCGACGGCGCAGGGGTCGTCCTCGCTCTGCATGATGAACGCGGGGGGCGTATCCTTCCCGACGGGATAATCGTCCTGTCGGATGGAGAGCCCGTGATGACCCTTCCACGGGTCGCTCGGGTCGTTGCGCTCGAGCAAGTCCCACGGATAGATTGCCATCTGGAAGTCCGGGCGGCAGGACTGCGCGTCGATTTCATCGACCGCCGCGTAGATGGGGCGTCGGAAGGCGGTCGCCGCCCGCACGGCGAGGTTCGCCCCCGCCGAGAAGCCCATGATGCCGACCTTCGCGGGATCGACGTTGAACGCGGCGGCGTTCGCCCGAATCCACCGCAGGGCGCGTTGCGCATCGGCGAGCGCCGCGTCGCGACATTCGGGGACGCGGTATTTGAGGACGACCGTCGCGATTCCCTTCCCCTTGAGCCACTGCGCGATGTCGATGCCCTCGTGATTCCACGCGAGGATGGCGTAGCCGCCGCCGGGACAGACGACGACGGCCGGGGTCGGCTTCGCCGCCTTCGGCGGACACGCCACGATGATCTGCGGAACGCTGACGTTCTCCATCCTGATGATGTCGTCGCGCATCGGCGCGATGCCCTCCGGCTTCGGGTTGCAGACGGCGAGCGGAATCTTGCCGTCGGGCCAGAGCGGGAAGGCGGGGTTCGGCGTATCCGCAAACGAGCCGAGCGACTGCAGGTCGGCATCCGAGAGAATGGTGTGGATATCGTTTTCTGACATAGTTGACTATTTTTTTGTCCGTTTACCGGATGACGAGGCGGAAGCCGGATTGCTTCTTGATGCGCGTCCAGTCGGCGAAGACGATGGAAGTGGAGGTCACGTTCTTGTAGGTGCCGCTCCAGTCCACGAAATACCAGCCGCTGCGCGAGGGCTTCGAGGGCGGTGTCACCGTGCCACCCGCCTCGACGGTGCTGGACTGCAGCAGCGTTCCGTCGTAGTCGTAGAACAGGACGGGGATGTCGCTCGTGAGCGCAACACTTGAGAAGAGGGAGAGTTCGGGCTTCGCGGCATCGTCCGTCCCCATCGTCCACGGCAGGTATTCATTATCCGTCGCCGCCATCGTGTTCAGGGCGGTGAGCGCATCCGCCGCCGTGTAGCCTTCGGCATTCGCCGCGAAGAAGTTCTCGATCGTCACGGTCGTCGAGCAGTTGGTATAGAGCGATCCCACCGCGACCCAGCAGTTCGAGAAGACGGCTCGTGTGCCGGCTTCATTGCCGACGTTGATTTCGCCGATGATTGCACCAAAATCAATTTCCGTTGGCACAGAGATGTTGCCGTAGTTGGCACAGTTCTCGTAGAAGAATTTACCCGTTTTTGCGTCGGTTCTACCCGTGTTGTAGCCGCAGAGACCGCCGATGTGCCCGTTTGCGTCGAGCGTCAGGCTGCCGTAGTTGACGCAGTTCTCGAACCGCCAGATGCCGCGGCCGGAGAGTGTCGAGAGACCGCTTTTGCCAGGGGAGTAGCCTGAAACGCCGACGAGTCCGCCAATCCCGCCGCCTGCGTTCACTGCGCTCACATTCATCGTTCCATAATTGACGCATCCGACGAGAAAGCCGTCAAACGAACCTCGCGTCGCACCGAGGATGCCGCCCATTCCGTCCGTCCATACTTTTGTTCCTGTAGAGGTCATATCGCCGCGATTTTCGCAGTAAAGGAAACGGACGGTCGATGCCATATCGGGTTCACCGCCGTTGCACAGACCGACAATGCCGCCCATCGCTCCCTTGTCGCCCGACGAAGTGAAACTACCAAAATTGATGCAGCGGACGAAGTTGACCTCCGGATAAGGCGCGGTCTTCGCGCTGATGCTGGCAATTGTGCCGACTATTCCACCCGCACCATAGTTAAAATTATTGTTCTGCGCGTTCAGACGGACGATGCTCGCCTGGTTTGTGCAGTCGACAAAAGAAGCCACGTCCGTGGTCACGTCATCCGAGCGCTTGACGACACCAACCAGCCCGCCAAGTTGCACGTTCGCACGGCTCTTGTTCTGCGTCAAGGTGCAGGAGGCATCCGTCTCGCAGCGGACGAAGTGCGTTCCGTTTTGGGCGTAGGCGGTGAAGAGGCCGGCGCATGCAGTGTTTGCGCTTGCGTGCAGGTCGTAACCGACGATTTTGCAGTCGGCGTAGAAAGCCCCGAACGATTCCCTGGCGAAGCAGCCGCCGATCTGCACGTTGTAGGTTGTCGCGTTCCCGTTGGCATCCCGTCCGTCAAGCGTGAGCGAGACGACGCTCCCCGCGTTCGTGACGAAGAGCGACTTTGCGCCAAGTCCGCGAATCGTGTGTCCGCGTCCGTCGAGAATGCCGGTGAACTTTGCAATCGTCTCGTAGCCCGCGTCCGTGAGGTCGATGTCGGCGGAAAGTTTGTATGTCCCCGCCGGGTTCGCCGTGAGTTTCGTCACGAACGCTTCCGCCGTGCCGATTGTCTCCGCCCGAAGTGCCGCGCCGCAGGTGATCGCCGCGAGAAGGATTCCGAGTGTTTTCATTTTCATTTTCCTTTCCTTGTCTTGGGTGTTGAGGTTGAGTAGGCTCCGCACGGACGCGCTCCGTTCGGATAAAGAGTGCCGTTGATGTCCGCCGGGATGCACGGGAGCGCGATGCCGTGGCGGACGGCTGGGGAGTCCGGCGCGAGGGCGAAGTTCTTGTTCGCCTCGTCCGCGAACGCCCGCGCCACCTTGAGCGGATTCGTACCATACATCGGTCCGCCGTAGAAGGCGTTGTCGTGGACGTCGAGATCCTTGCCCGGTTCCCAGGTCACCCCGCTGTCGGCCATCGACAGGAAGAGGCAGTTCACGACCTCAACGTCCTTCGGCTTGTAGGTCTTGCGCCAGAGCCACACCTGGTTGACGAGCGTGACGTGGGCGAAGAGGACGTTCTCCATCTCGTCCGAATACTGGCTGCGGTAGACCGCGCCCTTGCGCAGTTCGAACGAGACGTTGACGAACGCGCTGTCGCGCAGCCGGACGCCGAAGAGCCCCTGACAGACCGCGTCGGTCCCCGAGACGTTGTAGAGGATGATGTCGTGCACCCATTTCGGCGGGCGGGCGTACGACTGGTGGAAGTCGGGGTGCGCGGCGGTCGGGCCGCGGTCGATGTCCCACGCCTTGCAGTTGACGACAAGCCCCGCGCCCGACCAGACGTCGGAGGCGATCTTGTGGACGCTGTGGCCGCGCACGAGCTGCGCGTTGCAGCCGTTGTTCATCTCGGTCGTCTCGCCGCCCGTCACGTAGGCGGTGATGGCGTGGCCGAAGGCGTTCACGCCGCCGACCCAGCGTCCCTTGCGGTTGCTCATGCGGCTGTCCTCCACCCAGCACACCGTGCCGCGCTTCAGTCCCGAGAGAACCGCCGCATACTTGCCTTCCGCCTCGACGAAGAGGTCGACGCCCTTGAAGTGGAGCTTGTCCGCGATGCGTCCGCCCGAGACGGCGACGTCGTCCCGCGCCACGCCGGGTGCGGCGGCGATCGTCGTCCAGTAGGGTCCCGGCGCGGCGAAGCCGACGGGCGAGTAGACGCCCTTGTAGAGGTAGACCGTGCCGCCGTTGCGGACGCGCTTCGACGCGGCGGCGAGCGTCTTGAGCGGCTTCTTCGCCGAGCCGTCTGCCGCATCATTTCCCTTGACGGAATCGACGAAGACCTTCTCTTTGACGGAGAGGCTGCCCTTCGCGTTGGCGTAGAGGAGGAGGTCGGGAAGCTGGTGGGTGTCGGCGGGCGAGCCGAGCGCGGTCACCTTGGCGGAGAGCGTCACGGGCCCGTCGGGGAACGCGGCGGGGTCAAGGGGCATCACGTATTCCCAGACTCCCGTGCGGTCGTTGAACTCCGGCTTCTCGGCGGTGTGGCGCAACGCGCCGTTCGCGAAGAACTCGACCTTTACGCCGGACTTGTGGAACGCGCAGACCCCGGCCTTGAAGACTTTATCGAAGCGCTGGTTCGGGATCACGTCCCACCGCGCGACGGGTCGGGCGGCGAAGGCCTGCGCCGCCGCGAGAAGGGCTGCTATGAGAATCGTCAGTCTGTTCATTTCCTTTCCTCCACTGTTGCCGTCCCTCGGTCGGGGACGATTTCGGCGATTGCATACGGCGCACCCTCGTGCGTCACGAAGCGGCACGGCACTTCCGCGCCGTTCTGCCGCGCCTTCGCGCCCTTCCAGCCGTTCGGCAGGCGCACCTTCACGGAGAGCGGGAAGTCGAACACCTCGTCCTTCATCCTGTCCGTGAGCGTGATGACGACGCGCCCCTTCTCCATTCGCGAGGAGAGGGTGGCTGAGTCGCGCTCCTGACCGTATTTCATCACGTCGTCGTAGCGGCAGACCCAGAGGCGGTCGTCCTTCAGCGAGGCGATGTAGCGCACTTCCTTCTCGACGGTCTCGGCGTTCTTCTTCCGCGCCTCGGGGGTGCGCCCGGCGTGGACGAAGTGGTAGAGCACGACGTTGAGACCGCGCTTGAGATCCTTCATGCCGCGCACCCACTTCGGGCCCTCGTTCGCCTCGCCGAACGCGACCATGTCGACGACGCCGCGCTGGCCGCTGCCCTTGTTGGTGTGGGCGTAGCTGATCTTGTTGGCGGGGGAGGGCACGCCCTTCACGCCGCGCGAGGCGATCGCGTATTTCGTCGAGATGTCGGTGTGGGCGTCGCCGCTCGGATAGGCGAGGCAGCAGGCGTAGTTGTTCGTGACGTTGTCGTTGATCGCCTTGAGCGAGTCGCGGTACATGACGGTCAGCTGTTCGTCGGTGAGGAGCACGGCGTCGGGCTTGCGCTTCTTCGGCGGCGGATCGGAGCGGTGGTTCGTCGTGTGGCTCTGAATCGAGTGGCCGAGGTTCGCGAGCTTTTGGAAGTTGTCCCATGTGCCGTTGAAGCCGCCGTTGGGCGCGCCCTTCGGCTTCACGCCGCCCGTGACGACGAACCACGTCGCCTTGATGCCGAGCTCGCCCGTGAGGTTGATCCACCACTCGTGGTCGGGGGCGCAGTTGTCGTCGATCGTGATCGCGCAGGCGGCGAAGCGGTCGTCGTGCCAGAGGCAGACGTCGGCCTCGCCGGGCGCGGCAGGCCACACGCGGTCGCTCGGAACGGCGAAGCGTCCGGCGGAGGTTGCGGGATACGGAAGCGTGAGCAGCTGCCGGTCGTCCGCCGACGGGCGGTCGTTCGGGGTTGCTGCCGCGCACGATAGAATGGTCGCGGAAGCCGCGACAAAAAACAATTTGTTCACCATGGTCGGAATTGTACCATACCGACCGCGATTCTCACAATGACGAATGACCGACACTCTCTTGCGAAGTTGCGACACGTCGCCGGACGGGCGTTCCGTGTCGCGCCTCCGTCATCGTCTCGCCGAAGGCCTTCTTGAAGGTGTAGGCGCAGTGCGAGAGGTCGGAATAGCCGCACCGCCGTGCGATTTCGGCGAAGGGGAGGTCGGTATCCGTCACGAGCCGCCGCAGCACGCGGGTGCGGCGGTCGCGGAGAAGCGTCGCGATGTTCAGCCCCTCGGCGTGGAAGTGCCGTTCGAGCGTCCGTGCGGTCACGCCGAGCGTGGCGGCGACTTCGGCGACGGTGAGCCCGAGGTCGCCGCCGCGCTTCGCGATTGTCGCGAGCGCCGTCGCCACCGTCGCGTTCTTCGCGGCGGCGAGCATCGTCGAGCCGCGCTCCATCACCGAGACGGGCGCGAAGGTCGTCTCGACGCGGGGCGCGGCGGAATCGCGCAACCGCTTGTCGAGGAGTTCCGCCGCGATTCGCCCCGCCGTGCGGTCTTCGCGACTGATTGACGAGAGTTCCGGGTGCGTCGTCCCCACGACGAAGAGGTCGTTGTCCACGCCCAGTACGGAAAGGTCGTCCGGCACGGAAATGACGCATCCCGTGGCGCGGTTGAGCACCTCCCGCGCATCCTCGTCGGTCACGGCGAAGAGCGCGGTCTGGCGCGGCAGTTCCGCGAGGGCGACTTCGAGGTCAGGGGCGGAGGCGACGAGTTCCTTCACCGGGAAACCGGCGGACTTCACCGTTTGCACGAAGGCCGTGCGCCGCTGGATGCCCCACGCCAACTCCTTCTTTCGCCCGGCGAATGCGAAGGAGGTGTAGTGGCGGTCGAGGTAGAAGTTGGCGGCGAGGCGACCGATGGCGGCGTTGTCGCACGAGATCGCGTCGCAGGTGGCGAGGAACGACCCCTCGGGGCGCGTCTCCGGTTCGGGGTCGATCAGCACGGTCGGCACGTGGAGGGCTTCGAGCCGCCGCGCGAGGGCGACATCCGAGAGGCGGGCGATGACGGCGTCCACTTGTGCGCCTTTCGCGACGGCAGCCCCCAGGTCGGAAGGCCCGCCCTGAATCAGCGAAATATCCCAGTCGGACGACTCGTGCACATAGTCCATCACACCGAGAATCATCTCTCGGGAGACGTGGTGCGACGACTCGAGTAGAATCGCCACGCGGGGGGTGGATGAGCGACTGGAACTCATGACATCTGTATTATACCAAAAAAGAAGACGCTACGGCGGTAAAAACACCCATTTTGCCCCGTTTTTGCCTTTGCGGCGTCCATCCTCCGAAACCCCGCTGAGCCTCTCGTCGAGGCACGAAAATGCTCGCGCACCACCCTCGACCGTCCCCCCCCCCTCTCTCTCCAACTCTATACCTCTACGCGGCCAAAAAATCCAAAATCCGTGCCAGCAAAGAGGCGACGACAAAGTTGCCGCAAAAGGTTTGGTATAATATACGTATCACAGACGAAGTCCATCAGAAAACAGACCATGACACGATCCTGGAACGAGATTCGCAAGGCCGCGACCGCCTTCTCCAAACGCTGGAAGGACGCCTACGACGAGAAGAGTCAAGCCCAGAGCTTCCTCAAGGAGTTCTTCGCCGTCTTCGGCGTCGACGCCGTCACCCAGGCCACCTTCGAGCACCGCGT
>CAVDWI010000077.1:0-9138 GCA_963612485.1 Barnesiella intestinihominis | reverse complement strand
GTTTTTGCGGGGGGGGGGGGTAAACGCCCTTGCGGCTGACACTCTCGGCTTCTGGGATTTCAGAGACGGCGAGTCGGGTGCGGTCGTTTCAGAGGTGAAGAGTACGGTCGGGGCTACTGTGTTTACGGGGACGGCGGCGCTGTCGAGCGCGAACGGTTTACAGCCGACGTTCTCATCCGATTCGCCGGGGCGTGTCATCGTCTCCTGCCGCAATGCGACGGAATTGTGCGCCGCGCCACAGTCCGTGGCGTTCCGCTATCCCTCGCGCACGAACCGTCAGAGCGGTCTCATCGACATTGAGGGACTTGCGGACGAACTTGTGGGCAAGGGGAGTTTCACGATTGAGTTCTTCGCCAAGATGGATGAGAACTACCAGTATTGGGTGGAGGGCGACGGAAACTACGATCAGATTTCCAAGACGATGCTCTACCTTCAGGCGGCGGAGAAGACCGGCGGGTTCAAGATGATTGCGCCGATGGGCGTCATCAACTCCGGCGACGCGGTGGGTCACGCGAAGGGATTCGGTCTTCAGACCTACAACCACGGCGGAATCACGGGGGGGACGCTGAACCATGGTCTGGACATCAGCGACGGCGAGTGGCATCACATCGCCGCCGTCTACGACGAGACCGACACTGTGGCGAAGACGGGGAAACTCCGCTTCTACGTGGATTACAAGAAGATAAGCGAACTCAATTATGCGAACGCTGCGTCCGAAACGGAGGGGCTCAAGTTCCGCCTTGGAACGGGCTACCTTGACGGGTCGGGGAGCGTCAAGACCGCGACGGAATCGATCAATGCGTCGCTTTCCTGTCTGCGCGTCTCGACGGGTGCGCTCGCCGTCGAGGATTTTGAGGTCGTGCACGAGAAGGGGAAGACGGTCTTCGCAATCGGCTTTAATGAAACTACAGCGACGGAAGGTGCGCAAATCGGAACGGCACTCAACACGGAACTTGACCTTACAATTTACTCGGAGGTCGGGCTTTCTCCTTCGGCAAAACTTGTCTACGGACTCCACTCCGCCGCGTTCCCGACATACGACAAAACCAAATCCCGCGTCAGTCGCAACGTGCGCTGGGGTGCTCGTAAGATGTGGAAGAACCTGGCGGGATGTCGATTCCTTGGCGCATACAGCCTTTCCTCCGACACTGCCAACCGCCAGTGGGCGGGAACGGAATTTTGCGTCGTCGGTTCTTCGGACCCGGTGCAGAATCCGCCGAGTTGGACGATGGAGGCGTTTGTCCGCGCCGAATATCCGACCTACAACAGTGATGCGGTCGGCGCACTGCTCTTCGGCAAGTATACGGCGAACGGACATCAGAACAACTACTATCCGCAGTATTGCTGGATGCTGACGCGAAAGCACCCCAATGGCGGGGGCAAACTCCGTCTCGCATGGACGGAGGTGAAGGACGGCGACTATACGAGCGCGGACACCGACTACTTCAAGTCCGTCGAGACGGAGAAGGACTACCTCGGTGACGGCGCGTGGCATCATATTGCGCTTTCGTACGACCAGACGACGCGAACCTTCACGCTCTACGTGGACTACCAGTCGGTGCTGACGGCGACCGTCGGCGAGAGCGGGCTGCTCGACCTGCCGTACGGCTACTACTTCTCGCGTCTGCAGTGCACGAGCGGTTTCGAGGGGTGGATGGACGAAATCCGCCTCACGAACGGTGCGCTGACGCCCGAAGAGTTCGAAACGCTTGACAAGTCGGGCTTCACCATTACAATCAGGTAGACCGATGACTTTGGCACTCATTGTTCTCGCGGCGGCTCTGCGCACTCTCCCGACGGAGGGTGCGGCGCCGTCCGCACCTGTGACGGTGACGGCACAGTTCGCGGGGGAGAAGCCGGCGTTCCGTGCGGCGAAGGACTTCCCGTTCCGTCACGACATGACGGCGTTCGACGGAGTGCGCTTCGACATCAAGGTCGGCGACCTCGACCAGTTCTCCCACTTCAGTTTCTATTACAAGGCGGGCAACGGCTGGTACTCGAAGGAGTTCGACGTGCAGGAGTCGGGGCGGCGCGAGTCGGTGTTCGTCCCGAAGACGGAGGGATGCAAGGAGGGCGACTTCGTCGGGTTCGAGAAGGTCGAGGCCGTCAGGATCTGTGGCTGGCGGGCGGGGAAGAAGAACACGACGATGACGATCTCGAACTTGCGTCCCTATCGGCTGGATGAGGAGGGTTCGACGGACGAGCGTGCGGCGCGGGCGGCGGCGAAGGCGGTGCAACAGCGCGAGGCAATCGCCGCGCTTCCGCCGGGACCGGCGGACGAGTTTCGCGCCTTCTGGTGTCACAGCCCCAACGGGATGCCGGGCATGACGTGGGATGCGGCGGTCAAACTCCTGAAGGATTCGGGCTTCAACGCGCTTTTCGTGAATCTCGCGTGGGGCGGCTGGGCGCGGTTTGACAAGTTTGACGAAATCAAGGCTGCTTGCCGCAAATACGGCGTGAAGATGCACGTCTGGAAGGTCTGCTGGCACATGTGGTGGGGCGGGCCGGAGAGTGTCCTCGCTCCCATCGAGCGAGCAGGGCGTTGCGCCGTCGGTGCGGACGGGCGCAGGGAACGCTGGCTCTGTCCGAACGATCCCGCGAATCGGAAGATGGAAGCCGACCTCTTCGTGGAGTTTGCGAAGCGCGGTCCCGACGGCGTTCACTTCGACTACATCCGCTACCCGGACGCAAACCGATGCTTCTGTGACCGCTGCCGCACCCTCTTTGAGAAGCGCATCGGACGGACGGTGGAGGGCTGGTCGCAAGCGGTGCGGACGGATGCCGCGCTGGCCGCGGAGTGGAACGCCTTCCGCTGCGAGACGATTACATCGTTCGTGCGGGAGGTTTCGCGGCGCGTCCGCGCTGAAACGCCGGGGGTCGAACTCTCGGCGGCGGTTATGAGTAACCCCAGTCTCTCGCTGAACGGCGTGGCGCAGGACTGGCCGACTTGGTGCGAGGAGGGACTGCTCGACTTCATCTGCCCGATGGACTACGTCAATTCCCTCAGGATCTTCGGGGCGACCGTGGCGCGGCAGAAGAAACTCGTCGGGAAGGTGCGTCTCTACCCCGGTCTCGGACTTTCCTCCGACGGAATCGACCGTGCCTCGCGAACGCCGCGCATCGCCGGACAGATTCAGAAGGTGCGGGAACTCGGACTTGACGGATTCGTGATTTTCAACTTCGACAAGTGGGCGTTGGAGACGCTCGACTGCCTTTCGCGTGGGCTGACGCGCCCGGCGGGAGACGGCCGAACGCTTGCGAAATAGGGAGGTTGCGGAGATAGACATGGAAAGGCGTGAATTTCTGAAACTGTCGCTCGCGGGCGGCGCGGCGTTGCTCTTCGATGCGCCGTCGTTCGCGGCGGCGCTTGCCGACGGGTCGCGCCCGAAGACGCTCGTCATCGGCGGCGGCGCTTTCGCACTCGGCTACGCGCTCGCCCATCCGAGTGAGACGCTCGTGCTGGAGCGCGGCATCCACCTCGCGGCGGACTTCGCCTGCACGTGCGGGCCGTTCGAGCCGGGCGAGCCGAGGATGGCGCTCGGCCGCGAACTTGCCGAGGGGCTGGAGAAGTGCGGCATCCTCGCGGACGGCAGACTGGAACTGCCGCCGCTCGCGGACTACATGAGCGTCTTCTTCGCCGACCACGGTGGCAGGGCGTTCGTGAACGCCGAACTCGCCGCACTCGAGAAGTCGCCTCGCGGGTATCGCATGAAGGTCTGCGGCGGCGGTGCGGACGGAATCTCCGAGTTCGCCGTCGGGGACGTGATTGACACGACAGACATCGGGTTTCGGAACGTCGGCGCGGACGCGCTCGTCGGCAAGCGGTTCGGCGGCATTGGTCCCGACGGCTACTTTACCGTGGACTTGCCCGCCGACGCGGACTGGCACACGGCGCGGCTCGCACTCTACAGGGCGTGGGAGGCGACGGGCAGGAAGCCCGAGCAGTTGCTTGCCGAAGTGAACGCACTGAAGTGCCTTTACGGGAAGGGGCGTATCGTGCGCCGGCAGAAGGACGGATACGACTGGGTGCCGTCCGCGCAGTTTCCGACGCTTCTGGACGCATTCGAGGAGGGAATCGCATGGAAATCCGCCTGACTCTCAACGGGAAGCCCACGGTTCGGAAGGTGAAGAGACCGCCCGCGTTCGCCGCGTCGTATGACGTCGCCGTGGTCGGGCTCGGCACGGCGGGGGCGGAGACCCTCGCGCACTGCGTCGCCCGGAAGCTGAAGACATTCGGCATTGAGCGGCAGAACGGGATGGGCGGGCTGTCGACGGTCGGTATCGTCTGCTTCGGCGGCGGGCTGAACAGGCGGCTCTGCGACTACGAGCGGATTGCGTCCTCGGCGGACGTCGCCTACGGGACTGTGATTGCCGGCGTGTGGACGGAAGGGCGGCGGATCGTCGGCGTTCGGACGCTCGCGAACGGCATCGTGCGCGACGTCGCCGCGTCGGTCGTGATCGATGCGACGGGGAACGCGACCGTGGCGCGGATGTGCGGGTGCGCTCTCCGAAGGGGGCGAGCGTTCGACGGCGTGATGGCCTCGTGTGCGCGGGGCGAGACCTGGGTGGACAACGGCAAGCAGGTGCCGCGTCCGATCTACCGGAACTATCCCGACGACCTCGCGCGCTCGGCGGAGGACTACTCGATGACGGTGACGAAACTGGCGCGGGGACGGCACGAGTTCTGGCTCTCGCAGAAGACGAAGGGGCGGATGCTCCGTCCGTCCGTCATGGTCGGTCCGCGCGAGGAGGTGCGCGTGGTGGCGGAGGAGACGGCGACGATGGCGGACGCAATCGCGGGGAAGGTCTTTCCCAATCCGCTTTTCTTCGCCTGCGAGCCGGAGGATCTCGTCGTCCATTACGGCGACCACGTCTTCGAGTCGAGGGAGATCCGGAACTGGAAGGTCCACTGCGGGCTGCCGATGTTCTACTATCCGTCGTCCGTCCCCTACGGGACGATCGTCGCGAAGGGAATGGAGAACCTGCTCGCGCCGTCGAAGCACTTCGGCGTTGCGCACGACCTCGGCGGCAGCCTGCGGATGCAGCCCGAAATGCGGAAGACGGGGATTGCCGCCGCGTTCGCCGCCGAGATCATGCTGCGGCTGAAGTGCGCGGCGAAGGACGTGCCGTATGCGGAGCTGAAGCCGCTCCTCGAGGAGGCGGGCTGCCTGAAGCCGGCGCGGGACGGCCGCGTGAATACCATCCACGGGAAGAAGTTCGAGCCGTTCGCGGACGACGAGGTCGTCGCGGCGCTTCGGCAGGACGTCACCCGCACGGGGGAGTGGTGGCAGGGGGAGCGCGGCAAGGCGACGGGCAGCGGTGCGGAGCGGGCGGCCTATGCGCTGTGGACGGCGTGGGAACGCGGCGTTCGCGGCACGGGGGCGGAGAAGTCCGCGCTCGCCGGGAAGCTCGCGGCGGAACTCGGCAAGACGCCGCGCCACGACGGGAACTTCGCGATCGCCCTCGCGCTGATGGGCGACGCCCGCGCCGTGCCGGTCTTGCGCGACCTCGTGGCGCATCCCGGCGGGGCGACCGACCCCGTGGTCGCGGGGGCGTTCCCGAACCGCATCAAGGCGATTGATTTCCTCGGACGTTTCGCGGACGAGAAGAGCGTGCCGATCCTGACGGCGATCGTTGGGGACGGGGCGAAGGCGTTCACGGCGGGTCTTGCGGCGGCGGGGGCGTTCGGCGGCGGTGACGTGACGTGCCGCTTCCAGTCCCTCGCCTACGCGCTGACGGCACTCAGGGCGATACTCGAGAAGCACCCCGACCGCAGGGCGGCGCGGCGGATAGCGGAACTTCAGGAGAAACTGCCGCCGTTCAAGGTCGCTGACGGCTACGACCTCGGTGAACGGATGCGTCGGGTCTCCTTCACAAACGGAACGAAAAGGCGGTAAAACGATGAAGAAAACATTGCTGGCGTGTTTGGCTTGTTTCGGCGGGGCGGTGCTTGGTCTACGCGGCGAAGTCGCGCGGGCGAGCCGTTCCGGAAAGATTGCGCTGTCGCAAAGCGGCTTCGAGTTGCGACCGTGCGTCTTTTTGCCGGGCTGGCGGATGATCGGCGCGAGCGGAGGCGAGACGGAGAACGGTTTGGTACCGTTTGCCTTCAAGTTCGGGGAGGCGCGGGCGACGGGTCGGGCTTCGTTCGTCGAGACTGCGGACGGCAAGGTCTCGGCTCGGTGGCTGATGACGGTTGATAAGCCCGTGAAGGTGGAGCAACTCTTCATCGGCTCTGACCTGCCGTTGGAAATCCGCAGCGGAGGCACGTATGCGGTGGACGGGGTTGAGGCGGCGTTCCCTGATGTCGGGTCGAACTTCCACTTCGGCTGGAAGAAGAAGGCTCGAAGCCTCGTACTGAAGGATAAAACGGGGCGCACCCCCCTGAGCCTCGTGTTCGACACGCCGACTGAAATCTTTTTTCAGGACAACCACCGCTTTGGCGGCGGGGTCGAACTGCGTATCGTCGCTCCCGAACGGCATCTCGAACCGGGTTGCTTCGTCGAATGGGGTATGACGATTGCGGGCGGCGACGGGCTGACGCTCGAGATACAGAAGCCGTTCACCGTGGAAGCGAACGGGACGTGGCTGCCGTTCTCCGTGAAGCGTGGCATCGTGAAGGGGAGTGCGCTCGACTTCTCGGCGGTGAGCGGACTCGATGCCCCTGCGGGTAAATACGGCCGCGTAGTCGTGCGCGACGGACACTTCGAGTTCGAGGGGAGGCCGGGCGAGCGGCGGCGGTTCTACGGCGTGAACCTCTGCTTTGGCGCGAACTACTTCCAGTCGCCGGAGTCGGCGGATCGCTTCGCGTCGGAATTGGCGCGACGTGGCTACAACGCGATTCGATTCCATCATCACGACGGAATGCTCGTCGACAAGGCGAAGGGCTCGACGGTCATCAATCCCCAGCGGATGCGCGAACTCGATGCCCTTGCGGCGGCGTTCATTCGGCACGGCATCTACATCACGACCGACCTCTACGTCTCACGCGCCGTTCCGTGGAGGGAAGTCGGGGTGGACAAGCCGGGCGACTTGAGTATGAACGACTACAAGATGCTTTTGCGCGAGAACGAGGCGGTATTCTCGAACCTGTGCGCTTTCGCGAAGAACTGGCTCACGCACGTAAACGAGTTCACGGGTCGCCGCTGGGCGGACGAACCGGGCGTTGCGTGGATTTCGTTCGCGAACGAGAACTGTCCCGACAACTTCCGCCACAACCTCGATGATGCGGGGTTCGCCGCCGAGGTTGAGCGCGAGAACCGTTTCTATGCGCGAATGGCGAAATTCCTGCGCGAGGAAGTCGGCGCAAAGCAGCTCTTCACCGACCTGAACGGCTGGAGCACAAGCGAACGCTGGGCTTCGTGTCGGAGAGCCTTCGACTACGTCGATATGCATTTTTACGTTGACCATCCGCGTTTCCTTGAAGGGGTTTGGCGGTTGCCGAGCGAGTGCAAGAATGAGATTCCGTTCGTGAAGGATGAGGTGCAGGGTGTGAACTGGGCGGGAAAGTGCCGCGTTCCCGGCAAGCCGTTCACGATTACGGAGTGGAACTTCTCCGCGCCGGGGAACTATCGCGGTGTCGGGGGGATCGCGACGGGCGCATGGGCGGCGCGTGAGGACTGGGACGGGCTGTGGCGGTTTACGTGGGGGCATTCGGTTGAGTCCGTGAAAGACCCATGCGGACAGGCGGTGGACTACTTCAATATGTCGGGCGACCCGCTTTCCCTCGCGGGGGAACGAGCCTCGATGTGCCTCTTCCTGCGCGGCGACCTCGCGGCGGGCGATGCATCCGCACTGAAGGTTGACGGCGGGAAGGGGACGATGACCCTCGACACGCCGCGCACGGCGGGTGGCTTCGCGCCGTGTGGCACGATTGCGGCGGGGGCGTTCACGGCGACGATTGGCGAGACACCGACGACGCTTTGGGCGAGTTCGCTTGATGGTGCGCCGCTCAGGCAGTCGAAGCGCATCCTCGTCACCCACCTGACGGATGTGCAGAATACGGGTGCGCGTTTCGCGGATGAAACGATGAAAGTCCTGCTCAACTGGGGTGGACTGCCCCACCTCATGCGTCGCGGCAGAGCCGAGGTTTCGCTCGCGCTTGACGCGGGGGCGTTCACGGTTTACGTGCTCGAAGCGGACGGTTCGCGGCGGAGTGAAGTCCCCTCAACCTACCAGGATGGGAAACTCGCCTTCGTCGCCGACATCGCCCGCGACCCCGGCGCAGCCTCCTACCTCTACGAAATCGTCCGTGCAAAGGGAAAAGTGCAGGGGGTGATTAATTCACATCGGTGAATATGGTATAATGTGCGGCATGAAGCGCGAGATACCCTATGGCGTAATCAACTGGGAGAACCTCGTCCGCGACTGCTACGTCGTGGACAACACCTCCTACATCCGCGAACTGGAGAAGTGCCGGACGCCGGTGTTCCTGCGGCCGAAACGCTTCGGCAAGTCCATCGTCTGCTCGATGCTTGAATACTACTACGATGTCAACCGAAAGGAGAGGTTCGCGGAACTCTTCGGACGCTTCAACATCGGCAAGAACCCGACTCCGCTCGCAAACTCGTTCCTTGTGCTGACATTCGACTTCTCGACGATTCAGGTCGGGACGGTCGCGGAGATTGAGCGTGACTTCCTGGCGCACGTGAAGGGACGCGTCTCACGCTTCACGACCGCCTATGCCCACCTTGCCGACTGGTCTCAAGTCGCGTCCGCGCCGACGGCGGCGGCGACTGTCGATGCCGTGCGTGACGTCATCAAGAACAACGGCCTTCCCCCGCTCTACGTCATCATCGACGAATACGACAACTTCACGAACGAACTCGTCGTCTCGCGCCGCGACGGCGACTACGACGCGATCTGCGGACACGACAACGAGCAGTCGCGGGAGTCCTTCTTCAAGGCGTTCTTCAAGTCCTTCAAGGCGGGGCTCGCGGACAACACGGTCGGGCGCACCTACTTCACGGGCGTCCTGCCGATTACGCTCGACGACCTCTCCAGCGGCTTCAACGTCGGCACGGTCATCAGCCTTGACAAGAACAAGCTCGGCATGGTCGGCTTCACCGGGGAGCAGGTGCGGAAATACGTCGACGAGGTCTTCGCGGACTACGGATTCGACCCGTCGCTCAAGGAGACGGT
>CAVDWI010000076.1:0-9212 GCA_963612485.1 Barnesiella intestinihominis | reverse complement strand
GGCGAGAATCGTGTTCGTGAAGTTGTCGTATTCGTCGATGCAGACGTAGAGGCGGGCGCCCGTGCCCTTAAGATGCGCCGTGAGGGCGTTGAGTTTCTCGTGACACGTCCTCTTGCCGAGGATTGCCTCCACCGCATCCTGCGACAGGCATTCCGCATGCCGCTTGGCGAAGACGTCGAGCCGCTCCGACACGAGATCGTCGAAACTCGCCTGCACGTTCTCGAAACGCTTGTCGACGCCCGTGAAGTTGAAGTCGAGCCAAAGGTACTTGCCGCGTTCCTCCGTCGGATTCTTCCCGATGTCGAGGCCGCCGAAAAACTCCTCGAAGCGGTGGGCGTAGTCACGGTCGTAGTAGCACTGCAGAATCGAGCAGAGGAGCGACTTGCCGAAGCGGCGCGGCCGCAGGAACATCGCGTAGGACGTCTTCTCGAGCTCGCGGATAAGCCCTGTGCGATCGACAAAATAGCCGTTCTCCGTGCGCATCCGCGCGAAGTCGGTCACGCCATACATAATCTGCTTCATCTTCTCCATGCCGCACATTATACCATAACCCACAGCGCGGCGTTACGCGCCTGACCGCATCGGAATCCGCCTAACCCGGCAAGATTGATACACTTGCTTGCTTACGCGCCCGAATACGGGATGTCGGCGGGCATGCGCCAGTCGGCACGCGGCGAAAGCGAGAGCGTGATCTTCGGCCCATCCGGCACGCAGTTGCGCTTGTATTGCGCTGCGAAGAAGCGACGTATGAAGGTCTTGCACGTCCGCTCGATGACCTCCGACGGATAGACACTCTTAAAGGCCGTCGCGGCAAGCGCGAGCAGTTTCTCCTCCGAAGCCCCTTCGGCGAGGAAGTGGTAGAGGAAGAAGTCGTGGAGCGGATAGGGGCCGAGGCGCGATTCCGAATCGTTCGCCACCGCGCCGGGGACGAGTTCGGGCGTAATCGGGGATTCGGCGATGCCGAGCAGAAGCGACTTGAGCGGCTCTTCCGCATCCGCCGCGAGTCCGCGCAGCGCACCCAGCACCATCGTCTTCGGCACGGATGCGTTGATCTGATACATGCTCATGTGGTCGCCGTTGTAGGTGTTCCATCCGAGCGCAATCTCCGAAAGGTCGCCCGTGCCCACGACGAGCGCACCCTCCATATTGGCGACATCCATCAGCACCTGCGTCCGTTCACGCGCCTGCACGTTCTCGTAGGCGATGTCGTGCACGTCCTCCGCATGACCGATGTCCGCGAGATGGCGGCGACACGCCGCCTGAATGTCAATGACGCGCACGGTTGCGCCGACGGCTTCGGACAGGCGAGCGGCGGCGGTCTGCGTCCGCTCCGTCGAGCCGAACCCTGGCATCACGATGGCGATCAGGTTCGTCGCGGGGAGCGCAAGGCGGCGAAGCGCCGCGCCTGCCCCCATCAGGGCGAGTGCGGAATCCGCCCCGCCCGACACGCCAATCACCAGTTTCTTCGCGTGTGCGCTGCACATCCGCCGCGCCAGCGCGACGGACTGGATCGCCAGAATCCCATGCGGCCAGTCATCTTCGCCATACGCATCCTCAAACGGCGTCCGCGAAACGGCGGACGGTTCGGCCGTGGGCACGGCGAGCGGAAAGCGAACGACTTCCGGCGGACGCGCCGTGCCGCGCACTTCGCCGTCGGACGAATCGCCCAGCCGACGATAGCGCAACGCCGCCAAATCGACGACAGCCGTCACCGTGCGCGATTCGCCGTGGAAGCGCGGCAGTTCGACGAGGATGCGTCCGTTCGCGGCGACCAGCGAAGCCCCGCCGAAGACGGCGTCCGAACACGATTCGCCCGTGCCGGCACACGCCATCGCATAGACGCAGCCGAGCCGTGCGCTCTGCTGCCGCGCCATTTCGCTTCGCCGCGCCGCCTTGCCGAGAAAGTCCGTGCTGGCTGAGAGGTTGAAGACGACGTCCACTCCCGCCGTCGCCATCACCGAACTCGGCGGCACGGGCGACCACGCATCCTCACAAATCTCGACGCCGAAGCGAAACGCGCCCAGGTCGAACACCTTCACCACTTCGTCCGCCGGCGCAGGGGTGAACTGACGCTTTTCGTAGTATTCCGCGTAGTTCGGCAGAATGTGCTTCCGCACGAACCCCCTCACCTCGCCCCCGCCTACGACGGCAGCGGCATTGTAGATTGCACCGCCCTCGCGGATCGGCAGACCGACGATGGAGACGATGGGGAGGTTCGCCGTTTCGGATGCAAGGCGCGAGAGCGCCGCCCGCGCACGTTCCTGCAGGTCGTCGCGGTAGAAGAGGTCGCCGCACGTGTAGCCCGTCAGGCTCAGTTCGGGAAAGACAATCGCCGCGACTCCGTCCTTCGCTGCGTCACGAATCAGGCGAATCGCCTCCGCCGCATTCCGTTCGGGATTGCCCAGTTCGAGCGACGGCGTTGCCGCCGCAATCTTGAAGAAGTCCTTCATTTCAATTCATCTCCTACAATGCCGCTGAAGTTGTCCGAGAGGCGGACGATGCCAGCCGATGCCGAAAGTCCCGCGCCAAAGCCGGCGACAAGGACGCGCTCGCCGCGCTGACCGTGCCGCGCCAATGCGAGCGGAACAGAACACGAACCCGGATTCGCCACGTCCGCCCCGCACGTGACGAGCCGATCCTCCACGTTCAACGCCTTCGCCAACTGCCGCACCATATACATATTCGCCTGATGCGGCACGAACGCCGCGAACGGCTTCTCGCAAAACGGCTTCAGGAACTTCGTCACTTCCGTGGCAACGAAGGCGAACACCTTGAAGCCGTCCATCTGAATCGGGCCGTCGGCGGGACACGCGAGAGCCTGCGCCGCACGGGAGAGGAAGGCAAAGTCGCTCGAATCGCCGTGGCCGGACGAGACGAGCGTCGCCGTGGCGGCATCGGAAAAGAGTTCCGCCGTTCCCGTCGCGGCGTTCTGCGACAGACGGGACTGGACGTCGCCATCCACCACGAGGACTTTCTTCCCCGTATCCGCCGCGAGCCGCCCCGCCAGATAGAGTGCGTAGGGATAGGCGCTGCATGCCATCTGCACGTCGAACGCGGCAGTTTCGGGAGAAAGACCGAGGCTTGAAGCGAGGCGCACGGACAACGCCGGAAAGCGATTCTCGTGCGAGAAGGTCGCGGCAATTACGCCGCCGATTGCGGACGCATCCGCCGCACCCGCCAACGGCCGCGCCGCACGAAGCGCGAGGTCGAAGAGCGTCGCACCTTCCGCAACTACGCGGCGCACGGGGAAGCCCGTCGCCGCAATCACCTCCGGCTTGACCGTCGCCGCATTATCCACCGTCCGTTCGCCAACGACGGCGGAGACTCCTTCCACGACAACTTCAGGACACGAAATCATCATATCATATCAGGAGGCTGTCAAAGTCCGGAATGCGGGTCGTCAGCCAGCGGCGGCAGTCCGCGAAGATTTCCTGCGCCGGGCGATCCGCCTCCACCCCAAGCGCAAAGGCCGCGTAATTCGCCAGGTCAGCCCGCGACAAACGACGCAGAATGCTCGCAATCACGGGAATGTAGGGGGCGGACATCGAAAGCCCGTCCACGCCCATCGCCGCCCAGAGGATGCCGACGACGGGATCGGATGCACTTTCGCCGCAGACGGTCACGGGGATGCCGTTCTTCTTCGCGGCGGCAATCGTGCGGCGCATCAGTTCGAGAATCGCCGGGTTCAGCGGCTGGTAGAGATTCGCCACCGCCTCGTTGCCGCGATCCGCCGCCATCACATACTGCACGAGGTCGTTCGTACCAATCGAGAAGAAGTCCACGTGCCGCGCCATTCCCTCCGCGTTGATTGCGGCGGCGGGAACTTCAATCATCGCGCCGACGGCGATGTCGCGGTCGTAGGGGATTCCCTCCTCCTCCAATTCGCGCTTCACGCCCTCGAGCAGGACAGAGGCTTCGCGAATCTCCTCAATGCAACTAATCATCGGATACATGATTTTCGTGCGCCCGAAGGCCGACGCCCGGAGAATCGCCCGCAACTGGACGCGGAATGAATCGGCGTGGGAAAGCGAATAGCGAATGGAGCGGTTGCCGAGAAACGGGTTCGCCTCCTTCACCGAAATGCCACGCACGGTCTTGTCGCCGCCAACATCAAGCGTGCGAATGGTGACGGACGCTTCCGGGATGAAGGACGCAACCGACTTGACGACCTCACAATAGGCCGCGAACTGCTCATCCTCCGTCGGCTCGCGTTCGCCGTTGAGCCAGAGGTATTCGCTCCGGTAAAGACCAACTCCCCGCGCACCAAACGCCTTCACGCCCGCAATCGGAATGCCCGAGTGAACGTTCGCCATGATGAGGACGTCGCTTCCGTCCGCAAGCGTTCCCGCCGGAGGACCTTCCGCCACAGATTCGGAATTGGCCTTTTGCCGACGGATGAGGGCGTTGAACTCGGCAACGGTCTGTTCGTCCGGATTCACCGTCACCGCGCCGTTCGTCCCGTCCAGCAGCACAGTCATGCCAGGGATGACGCGCTCGGTAATGTCCCCGAGCCCCGTCACGGCCGGAACGCCCATTGCACGGGCGAGAAGCGCCACGTGGCTCGTTGTCGAACCGCCATTCGTCGCAAAGCCGAGCAGGTATTCACGCGGCAGTTGGACGGTTTCGGACGGCGTCAGGTCGTCCGCGACGACAATCGAGGGGGCTTTCAGTTCCGCCAGCGGATTCGGCACCGAATCCGAAAAGGCCTTCAGCATACGCCGCTCGACATCGTCAATGTCGCGTACCCGTTCGCGGAAGTAGGGGTCGTTCATCCGAGCGAAGCGTTCGCGGTAGTGCGCCGCCGTCGCCTTGACGGCGGCCTCGGCGTTCACGTGGTCGATGGCGATGCGCCGCTCGTTCTCGGCGGCGATCATCGGGTCTTCAAGAATCATCAGGTGGCACTCGAACACCCGCACGTCCTCGCGCCCCGACCGTTCGCGCAACGCGGCGACGATGCCCTCCAGGTCGCGCTTGACGCTCGCGACCGCCCGCTTCAGACGCTGGAGTTCCTCTTCCTCGCGCCCGAGTTCCACGACATATTCGGGGACGGGGACTTCCTCTGCGCTCCGATAGAGGAACACGGGACCCGCGGCAAAACCGCGCGCCGTCGCAAGCCCCGCAACGGTTGTCATGGCGGGCTTATTGCTCATCCGGGATGTCAAACTTACGCGCCACGAGGGCTTCCAGTTCGTCAAGCGCTTCCTTCGCCTGCGGACCGGACGCCGTGACCTTCAGCACCGCGCCATGCCCGGCCTCAAGCGTCATGAGAGCCATGATCGACTTCCCAGAGACAACCGTGCCGTCCTTCTCGACTTCGACATCCGCGTCATAGCGGCTGGCAGTCTTGGCGAAAAGCCCCGCCGGACGGACGTGCATCCCGTACCGATTCTCAAGCGTCAGTGTTTTCGTAATCGTTTCTGCCATTGCGTTCACCCCTTTTCCTTTGATTTCCTCAATTTTGCCGCGTCCGCCCGGCGGCGCAGCCGTTCCGACAAATCCTCGACGGGGTCGTAGCCCGAAAGAATCAGTTTCTGTTGCTGAGCGGCCGTCTCGACAAGGTTCACAAGGTCGCGCCCCTCCGAAACGGGAATGATGATGTTCGGCACGTCCACGCCAAGGATCGTCTTCACGCGCCGCGTCTGCCCGACGCGATCGACTTCGCCGATGATGTCCTTCAGCCGCTTGAAGGTGATGACGAGCTGCAATCGCTTTTCGCCGCGCACAGCCCCAATCCCGAAAATGCTCGGAATATGCAGGATGCCGATGCCGCGAATCTCCATGAAGCCGACCGTCGAATCCGAGGCCGAACCGAAAAGGATGCCGCTGTCCGCCCCACGGCGAATGCACGTCAGGTCATCGGCGACGAGCGCATAGCCGCGGCGAATCAGTCCGAGGGCGGTTTCGGACTTTCCGAGACCGGGGTCGCCCTCGAACATCACCCCAAGACCGCAGACTTCGACCATCGTCCCGTAAATCGACGTGCGCGGCGCACTCAGCCGTTCGAGCACGAATGCGCACAAATGGGAGAAGACCTTCGTCTTCAGCGTGGTCGCCATAATCACGGCCCCGGCCCGCTCGGCGAGTTCGATCTCGTCCGGCAGAAGCCTGTTGCCGTTCGTAATGATGAAGCAGAACGCCTTCAGGTCGAGCAAGGCCTGTATGCGCGAAAGGCGCGTCTCGTCCGGCAGCGAGTGCAGGTAGGCGACTTCGGCATTGCCCAGCAGCTGGAGGCGTTTCCAGGCGAAGTGAGCATGAAAACCCGTCAGCGCCAGGCCGGGGCGATTGACAATCGGCTCCTCGATTCGGCGGTTCAGGTTCTTCCCTCCGGCAACGAGCTCAAGGCACAGACCTTCCCGACCGTCTTCAAAGAAGTCGGCCACGGTGAAGTCCGTGCCATTGGCATTGCTACCGGAGGGAACCGTTTTCATGCGTCAGTCGTCCTTCCTTCAGTTCTTGACGGAAGCCGCGCGCTGCTTGCGCACCGTGCCCTTGCGCGCCTTCACGCGCATACGCAGGAGCTGACGCTCCGCACGGGCCGCCGCCGTATCAATCACGCTCTTCGCGCTCTCGGAGAACTCCTTTGCGCCAACCGCCGTCTCGCCGAGGCGGTTCGCCACGACTTCGGCCATATACATGTGCTTCTTGACGTCGACGTCAATGACGATGGATACTTTCGTCACCTTTGGGAAACGCTCCGCGAGTTTCGCCATGCGCTTTTCCGCGTAGTCCTTCAGCGACTCAATCCGCACGTCGCTATGTCTCATCGTTACTTCTATGCTCATCTTTTGTCCTCCTTTTTTTGTGTGTATTTGTTCGCCAGAAAACATCTACATGCGGAACGCATCGCCGAGATAGCGCGCCCGCACATCAGGGTCGTCAACGAGTTCCGCCGCCGTCCCAGTCTTGAGAAGCTGCCCGTTGTAGACCATATAGGCGCGATCGACGACGGAAAGCGTCTCACGCACGTTGTGATCCGTGATGATGATGCCGAGCCCCTGCCGCGCCAGCCGCCGCACGATATCCTGGATCTCATTCACGCTCAACGGGTCGACGCCCGCGAAGGGTTCGTCGAGCATCAGGATCGACGGATTGCGCACGAGCGACCGCGCAATCTCAAGTTTGCGCCGCTCGCCACCCGACAGCGTATACGCGGGCTGCTTCGCGACTTTCATGAGGTCGAACGGCTCCAGCAGTTCCTGCGCCCGCGCCGCACGCTCCTTCCGCGATAGCGGCAACGTCTCAAGAATCGCCATCACATTGTCCCAGACGGACAACTTGCGGAAGATGCTCGCCTCCTGCGCGAGATAGCCGAGACCATTCCGCGCCCGCATGAAGACCGGCATGTGCGTGAGATCCTTGCCCCTGAACTCCACCTTGCCGCCGTCGGGACGAACGAGTCCGACAATCATGTAGAAGGTCGTCGTCTTACCCGCACCGTTCGGACCGAGAAGTCCCACGATCTCACCGCAACAGACTTCCATCGACATGCCGTTCACGACCGTCCGGTCGCCGTAGACCTTCACAAGTCCCGTTGCGCGAAGGTCTGGCTCGTGCCGTGCGCCAGCCTTCTCGTCGGCCATTGCCTTCATCGCTCCCAATACCGGATCATCGTTCGTCATTTCACACCCCCCGGCAATTGAAGCCCGTTCGTCTCAACCGAAATGCGCGACCCGAGAACCTCGACCTGCTCGGAATCGAGCCAGAAGCGAATCCGCCGCCCCTCGACCGTGCCCGGCTTGTCGCCTGCGGCGGACAGCCGCGCAAACCCGTTCGTCACGCCGCCGAACATCGTAATTCGCGCCGCGCCGTTCACTTTCGCATAGACGGCACGCTCGCATGCGCCCGACTTGTCCTCGCTCGACACGCGCACGTTTCCGAGCGCAACAATGCGCCGCACGTCGTTCGTGCCCTCGATGAACGCAAAGGCCTGTTCGCAGAAAAGGTCGCAGACCCGACCCTCCTCGACGTGGTGAACCGAAACGTCGCCGTCAAACATCGCGATGCCCGCCTTACGGTCGTAGTCAGCCGACCGCGCCCGGAGTACGTTCCCGTCCGCCGTCAGGCTGACGTTCGTCGCAATCATCACGTACTCGTCCTTAGCCGAGAAGTAGACGTCCGCACCGGAGAGATTCGTTTCGCCGCGATAGGTCGCATTCGCCGCGCCGTCCGCCCACCCGCTGCGAGTCTCGCGGTTCACCACGCAATTCGCCGCGTCGATTTCCGATTCAATCGAACCGTCCGGACGGAACTGGCGAATCTTCACGCCCGAACCCCAGATAAGCCCGTCCTTCAGGAACATCTGCGCCCGTTCGGCGACGACGCTCGTCTTCACCGATCCGTCCGGATAGTTCTCCACGGGGACGGTGACGTTCTCCGCCGGGTCCTGCACGGCCGCCGCACACTTGAGATAGGCCGTGCGAAGCCGCGCCGCCTCCTGAAGGCGAGCCGAACGGTCGCCCATCCAGGCGGACGAGTCGAATGCCGCGAAGAGCGGCAATGCCGCGCCGATGAACAGTATTTCAGTGAATAGCCGCATGAATTTGAAGAAGCACCTTCCAGAGTTTTTCTATTTCCGAGAACTTGATTGCGTTCGCCGCGTCGCTTTTCGCGACCTTCGGGTTCAGGTGGGTTTCCATGAACACGCCGTCAACGCCTGTCGCAACCGCCGCGCGCGCAATCGCCGGGGCGTACTTGCCGTCGCCGCCCGACCCCGTGCCGAGCCCGCCCGGACGCTGCACCGAATGCGTCGCATCCATCACCACGGGATAGCCCAACTCGCGCATGATCAGCAGTGAGCGCATGTCCGCCACGAGATTGCGATAGCCGAACGACGCGCCGCGTTCGCAGAGGACGATGCGCCGATTGCCCGTCGACTCAATCTTGCGGACGACCTGCGCCATATCTTCGGGAGCCATGAACTGACCCTTCTTCACGTTCACAACCGCACCCGTCTCGCCCGCCGCGACGACAAGGTCGGTTTGCCGCGCAAGGAACGCCGGGATCTGCAGCACGTCGCACACTTCCGCCACGGGCTTCGCCTGCCACGGCTCGTGAATATCCGTCAGCACGGGAACGCCGTAGGTCGAACGCACCTCCGCCAGAACCTCGAGGCCCTTGTCGATTCCGGGACCGCGAAACGAATCGACGCTCGTACGGTTCGCCTTGTCGAAACTCGCCTTGAAGACGAACTTCGCCTTCAGCTTCTTCGCAAG
>CAVDWI010000075.1:0-9262 GCA_963612485.1 Barnesiella intestinihominis | reverse complement strand
AGGCGGTCTATCGGGCCTATGTGCTGGAGGAGCGTCCGATCGACGAGGTCGCGGCAGCGTTCGGGATCTCCCGCAATTCCGTGTCCCAGATCAAGACGCGGGTCGCGAAGATGGTCGCCGCGATCGAGGCCGAATACGGCGAGTAGGCGGGTGAACCTGTCGGTCGCCCATTCAGATTCCGCTTGACGCACTTGACGCGGCGGCGCGGGGTCGTACGACCCCGCCCGTCTACAATTTGCAGTAGTTCCCGAAAACATCCACAACGATTACCGCCTCAATGTCGGACGGCACATTTACAACGCGATGGGTTATCAATTGTTGAATGACGTCTATACGTTTGTCAATTACGTGCGCAATGCGCGGCGCGAGAGCATGACCTCCCCCTACGGTTACGCCGGCAAGTGGGTGGTGCGTTCGGTTGAGAAAGGCAACGGTCTCTACATGGTCGTCGACTTCGGAGCCAGCCACTGTGCGTTCTCGTATCGCTTCGACAGCAGGCCGTACTACAGCTACGGCTTCTACGGTTTCCGCGCTACTTGCCGTTGAGGATCGAATATTTCATGCACAAGTAGGGCGAATGAGCGCGAGGCGGGGAGCTGAACGGCGGCGGCGTTGCACGGGCTTAGAACAAGTCCGCGACGTTGCGTCAATTCCAGTAGGTGTCGCCAAGTGCGACGAGCATGCGTCCGTGGCGGATCGAGAGAACGTGAACTTCGTCGGCTACCGCCTCGTAGACGATGCGGTAGGGCTTGACAATCAACTGGCGCAACCGTTCTGGGTTCGGCGGGACTTCGCGAAAGCAGACGAGCGGAATGACCGGGCAGGAGAGGGGAAAGTCGGCGAGTTGCTGGATGTTTTCGAATATCTTGTCGTGCCAGCGCGTGGCGGTCTCTTCGGACTGGACTTCTTCAATGTCCAAGAGGATGTCTTGAAGAAGCGACAGGGCGTGAGGAGAAATGCTGGTGGTCATAGCGCACGCCTCCGTTCGGCGTGTTCGTGGATTGCGGCCAGCATATTGCGCGAGGCGACATCAAGCGGAATCCCCTTGCCCTCGGCGAATTCGCGGCGCGAGATCTCGATGTCGGACTCCAGTTCGGCGATGTCGTCACGCACGGAACGGGCTGGTGCTTGGATGGTGAAGGGGATTCGCCGTTCGCGCGAAATCGTCACCATGCAGACGTTCAGGACGGAAGAGGCTGTCAGCCCCACGTCATCGCAGAACCGTGTGAACTCGCGCTTGGTGTTGTCGCTTACGGAGATTGTCATGTTTGCCATGGTAAATAACCTTTCTCTGTCAGGTGATTTGCGTGTATTATACACGAATTCCCCGGACGAGGCAAGGGCGGAAGTTAGCAAGAGAAGAAAGGCGGCATAATATGAGAAGAAGAATCGGATTTCTGTTTTCGCTATTGGCGGGTGTCCTTTGCGCCGCATCGTCGCGGGCGGACGGCGAGGGACTCACGTGGACGCTCGGGGCGGACGGGGTCTTGGACGGCGCGGCGAGTCCGTCCGGTCGCGTCACGCTGACGGTGACGGGCGGCGAGGTTGCGGCCGGGAGCGGCAAGTTCTTCACGTTCCTCTTCGAGGACCTGACGGCGGTCGAGCGCGTCCTCCGTCGGCTTTGACCTCACACCGTATCTCAAGGATGCGACGAAGGGGGAGGGCGTCCTGAACGTCACCCTCGGTACGCATACGTTCCTGAAGGTCAAAGTCGAGTCCGCCTCCCGCACCGAAGGTGAGCCTGAGGACTGATTGTTTGGCTTGTGCGCCATCGTCTTGCGCAATCCGCAGCCGTGGATTTATGGTATAATTTACCGTGTTCTTCCACGAAGGAGAAGAAAAGGAATAAATGACGATGAAAAAGAGAGTTGGTTTCGAGTTGGCGACTGTTCTCGGCGTGTGCGCGGGGACGCTTTTGGCAGACCCGTTCGGTGCGCCGCCGGATGCGAAGCATGCGTGGGCTGTGCATGACGACAACCGTCCCGGCGTGAAGAAGATCGCCGCGTTGCCGGGCAAGGTGCCTTCGGATGCGAAGATCCTGTTCGACGGTTCGGCGAAGTCGATTGCCGACAACTGGTGCGACTCGAAGGGCGAGCCGACGAAATGGACGCTTGACGAGAACGGCGAACTGATTTCCGTGCGCGGCGCGGGCTACATCTTCACGAAGGACAAGTTCTCCGACTTCCAGCTGCATGTCGAGTGGGCTTCGCCCAAGCATGTCGAGGGCAAGGGTCAGGGGCGCGGCAATTCGGGCGTGTTCCTGATGGGCAATTACGAGATTCAGGTGCTCGACTCCTATGAGACAGATCCCGATGCGCCCGGCGGCAACAAGAATCCGAACTACTCCGACGGCATCGCGGGCGCGGTCTACGGTCAGAATCCGCCGCTCGTGAACCCCAGCCGCGCACCGGGCGAGTTCAATTCCTACGACATCATCTTCCACGCGCCGGTTGCCGACGAGAAGGGCGAGGTCGTTCGTCCGGCGACCGTGACCGTGCTCTTCAACGGCGTGGTCGTTCAGGATCACTGGCTCTTCGACGGGCCGACGGGCTATCGGAACCGTGCGACCTACGAACGGGCGACCGGCGATACGGGGCTGAAGCGCGAGGCGAAGATGCCGATTGCCTTTCAGGACCACGGCAACCCCGTGCACTACCGCAATGTCTGGATTCGCGAACTGCCGACGCCCGAAGCCAACGTGACCCACGGCAACTACTACGCGAAGGAGGACAAGGTGGCGGAACTCCGCCGCGCCACCGCCGACAGGCTCGACGCCGAGTTTGACGCAACGTGGGGCAACGAGAAGCTCGGGCGCAAGATGGTCGAGGCTTGGCGTATCGTCGCCTATGCGTCCACGCCCGAGCGCGTGGCCCGCGCCAAGAAACTCGAGGCGGACTATCTCGCGGCAATCAAGGACTTCACGAAGCGTGATGAAGTGGAGGCACTGGGAGCTGGCCAGTGGAGTCTCTGCGTCTACTACGGCGGACTCGTGAAGGCGGGGTTGACCACGGAAGACAATGCCGTGCTGAAGAAACTGCGCTCGCTCAAGTAAGAAGGGTGAGTTCCCGATGAAGGTCTCGGTTTGTGGGTTGGTCACTGCTCTGTCGGCCATCAGTCTGACGGGGTGTTTCACGATTGACGAGACGGAATATCCGTCCGTCAGGCTGTCGCCCCTCGCGGCGGACGCGACGAATTGTACGGTCACGGTGCGCGGATTCGAGGCGACGGTTACCGAGACGCTTCTTGTCACGGGCTATGAGATGTTCTACGTTCCGGGTGGATACGGCCGCCGCCATTATCACCCCGGCGGCTACGAGTTGGTGCGCACGACGACGGAAGTCCCTCAGTCGCGGCGGACGGACGTCTTCCTCGAACGGGCGAAGAACCTGTTGGAGGAAAGCGGATTCAACATCATGGCGAATCCGGCGGACTACATTGTCGAGGCGCGGTTCTCGGGTCCCTTCACCGAGTCGAACGAGGACGCAATGCGGTTGCTCTGGTGGGTGGGAACGGTGTTCACCTGCGACAGTTATGGGCAAGGCTGGCGCGCGAAGCTCAAGATCTACGACAACCGCACGGGCAAGCTCGTCTTCACCCACGATTACGACCAGCGATATGAGGCGACGATGTTCTCCCCCATTCCGCTTTTCGGCATCGCGTCCTACGACAGGACGGATACGGAATACATCAAGCGGTGGTGTCTGACGGCGCTGACCGACCGCATGGCGGCGGATGCGACCGCGTTCCTTTCCGCGAAGAAGTAAGGGTGCGGGCGTTGCCGACATGAGAGTCTTTCGCAAGGAAGTGACGGTCTCGACAAACCTTGACGCACGGTCGGGGCGGGCGGGCGATGTTTTCCTCGCCGAATTCCAGACGGGCGGACGCGGACGGCTGGATCATCGGTGGCAGTCTCCGAAGGGCGCGAACCTGACGTTCTCCGTCGTGATGGATGTCGGCGATGCGGCCCCGGCGGAAGTCGCGACGCTTCCACTCGTCGTGGGGCTTTCCATCGTCGATGCGGTCAAGACGCTTCTGGGTAAGGACGGGGCGGACGCAATCGCGCTCAAGTGGCCGAACGACGTCTTCTTCAACGGGCGCAAACTCTGCGGCATTCTCTGCGAACGGAACGGGGACAGCGTGATAGCCGGGGTCGGAATCAACGTCAATCAGGTCGATTTTCCGTCCGAGATTGCCGTGCGGGCGACCTCCCTGTTCCTTTCGGCGGGGCGGCCGTTCGACCGCGAAACCGTGCTTTCGACGGTTCTTGCCGCGCTTGAGGTGCGCCACCGCCAGTGGATGAAGGAGGGATTTGCCGCGCTTCATCCCGATTTCGCCGCGATTGACTACTTGAAGGGACGGACGATTTCGGTCTACCAGACCGACGCCGACCCCGAACCGCTCGCAGGGCTTTGCGAGGGCATTCAGCCGGACGGCACGATTCGCGTGGGCGGCGCGAGCGTCTTTGCGGGCGAAGCCCACGTCGTCCTTTGACGAAGAACGAGCGAAAGGAGGCGGAGGGTGAACGTCTTTGGCAGTTATTGGTTTCAGGTGCGCTCCTACGAGTGCGGGAGCGACGGGCGCTCGACGCTCCCGACGGTGTGCAACTACCTGCAGGAGGCCGCGTCGCTTCATGCGGAAGCCCTCGCCTTTTCACGGACGAACTTCGCGTCCGCCGGCGAGAACATCTCGTGGGTGCTGACGCGGCTTCGGGTGAAGATGAGCCGCTATCCGCGCTGGAACGAGAAAGTCGAGGTCGTCACCTTCCCTCGCGGCGGACGGAAGATTGTCGCCTGGCGCGATTTTACGGTGCGCACGGCGGAAGGGGAGGTTCTCGGCGTGGCGACGAGCGAATGGATGATCATCGACCTCGCTACGCGGCGTATCGTCTCCATCCCCGATTCGGTCTTCGAGATTTCCGGGCAGGTGAAGGAGGCCGTTCTCGGTCTCGACCCGTTTACGCCGCGTCTGCGCTTCCCGGCGGACGTTGCGCCGGACGGACGGTGTGAGTTCGTGGCGCAGCATTCCGACATCGACCTCAACGGACACGTCAACAACGTCCACTACATCGAGTGGATGCTGGAGCCGTGCTTCGCGAAAGGCCCGTCCGCCGCGTGTCCGAACGAGGTGGAAATCGTCTTCCGCTCCGAGACGTTCGCGGGCGAGAAGGTCGTCGTTGAAGTCGGCACGGACTGGGAGAAGGGGCGCACCTGCCATCGCGTCGCTTCTGCGGATGGCAGGGATCACGTCGTCGCGTGGACGCGCACGGGGGCTTCCGCTTGAAGGTCTCGATTGAGATTCTGTATGAGGACGCGGATATTCTCGTCGTCAACAAGCCGGCGGGGATGATCGTTCACCCCGCACCCGGGCACGAGACGGGAACGCTGACGGATGCGCTGGTCGCGCACTGTCCGCAGATGGCGGCGATTGGCAGTCGCGAACGCCCCGGCGTCGTCCATCGCCTTGACGTCGGCACGAGCGGGGTGATGGTCTTCGCCAAGACGCGCCAAGCCTACTTGAAGTTGAGGGAGGCGTTTGAATCGCATCGCGGCGTCCGCAAGACCTATCTCGCCGTCCTGCGGGGTGCGCCGAAGGAACGCACGGGGACGGTTGACGCACCGATCGGGCGCAAGCCGTGGGACGCGAAGCGCATGGCGGTCGGTGTGCCGGACGGCAAACGAGCCGTCACGCACTGGACTGTTCTCTCGAAGCACGGGCCGCTCGCGCTCGTCGAGTTCGTCATTGAGACGGGGCGAATGCACCAGATTCGCGTCCACGCCGCCCATCTCGGTCATCCCGTCGTCGGCGACGACCTTTACGGCAACCCGTCGGCGGATTCGCACCTCGCCTCGCGTCCGTCGCGTCCGCTCCTTCACGCGGTTGAACTGGAGTTCGCCCACCCCGTCACGGGCAGGCGTCTGCGTTTTGCCGCCGCGCCTCCCCCCGACATCCTGTATGCCCGATGACGCGGCAGGGATTGCCGACGGCGATGACGAAGGGTGGAACGTCTTTCGTGACGATGCTCCCCGCGCCGATTACGGTTCCTTCGCCAATCGTCACACCCGGTAGAATCTTCACGTCGCCGCCGAGCCAGCAGTTGTCGCCGATTGTGATTGGACGTGCGCGTTCCAGTCCCCGATTGCGTCGTTCGACGTCAAGTGCGTGTTCCGCCGTATAGCAGCCGAGGTTCGGGCCGATGAAGCAGTGAGCGCCAATCGTGATTCGCGCACCGTCCATCAGGTAGGCGCCGTGGTTGACGAATGTGCCGTCGCCGATGAAACAGTTCGTTCCGTAGTCGGTCTGGCACGGCGCGAGGATGGTGACGTTCTTCCCCATATTCGGAAAGAGCGTTTTCAGTGCCGCCGCACGCGCGGTCTTGTCGCCGGGCGGCGTGTGATTGAAGGCGAAGCAGAGTTCCTCGGCGCGTTCGCGCAGGGCAATCAGTTCCGGATCGAAGTTGGCGTCATACCATTCGCCAGCGGTCATCTTCTCTCGTTCGGTCATCATGCTCCCATTATACCATATTATGCGGACTCGGTCGGGTGTCACCCCCATTACCGTGAAATCTTGCCAAATAGCACGAGAGGCACAAAGTTTGGTATAATACTCGCAAACAAGAGAAGAGAAAGATATGGAATTGACAGACATTGTCCGTAAGGGTTTCGAGAAGGCTTTCCCCGGCGAGGATTTCACGTCCGTGAAGGTCGTCCCGACGACCGATCCGCGCTTTGGCGATTACCAGTGCAATGACGCGCTGAAGGTGGCGAAGAAGGTGGGGCTGAAGCCCCGTGATGCCGCGCAGAAAGTGGCGGAGAACATCGGCAGCGAACTGAAGGTCGAGGTGGCGGGTCCGGGGTTCCTGAACCTGACCGTCTCACCCGAATGGCTGGGCGGACAACTGACTGAACTCGCGGCGAAACCCGTCTGTGGCATTCCCCAGTCGGGTGCGGGTAAGCGCATCGTAATCGACTATTCCTCGCCGAACGCGGCAAAGCAGATGCACATCGGACACATCCGCTCGACCGTCATCGGCAACGCCATCGACCGCATCTTTCGTTCGCTCGGCTACGAGGTGATTGCCGACAACCACCTCGGCGACTGGGGTACGCAGTTCGGCATCCTCATCATGGGCTACCGCGAATGCCTGACCCAGACGGAGCGCGACGACCTGACCGTGGCGAACCTTGAGAAGTGCTACGTGCTTTCCGCCGCGAAGGCGAAGGAGGGCGAGGACTGGAAGAATCGCTGCCGCGAGGAACTCGTGAAACTCCAGCAGGGCGACGCGGCGAATCTCGCGCTCTGGAAGAAGTTCATCGAGATTTCAATCGCCGAGTTCGAGCGGATGTATGCGAGACTCGGCGTGAAGTTCGACACCTATCGCGGCGAATCCTACTACAACGCGATGATGCCGGGCATTGTCGAGCGTCTTCTTCGGATGGGGCTTGCAAAGGAGTCGGAAGGCGCACTGATCGTTGACTTGTCGGAGGAGGGGCTGGGCGTTGCCATCGTCCGCAAGTCGGACGGCGGCTACAACTACACGACGAGCGACCTCGCCTGTGTGGAAAGCCGAATCGCCGACTACGCCCCCGAACGCATTATCTACGTCACGGACGACCGCCAGCAACTGCACTTCCGCCAGTTCTTCTCCATTTCCGCGAAGATGGGCTTCACGGCGAAACTCGTCCACGTGCCGTTCGGGCTGATGAGTTATCAGGGCAAGGCGATCTCGACGCGAGAGGGCAACCTGATTCGGCTCGATGACCTGCTGGCGGAGGCGAAGCGCCGTGCACTTGAAATTGTGAAGGAGCGCGGCGGAGACGAGAAACTCGCCGAGCAGATTGGCTACGGCGCGGTGAAATACGCCGACCTTTCGCACGACCCCGCGACGGCGATTGACTTCAATTGGGATAAGGCGCTCGCGCTCGAGGGCAATTCAGGTCCCTACCTTCAGTACGCCTACGCCCGCGTCTGTTCGCTGCTCGACAAGGCGGGGGTTGATTCCGCCGCGCTGTCGACGTTCGCCTTCCGGGTCGATACGCCGTCCGAGAAGCGTCTCGCGTTGCAGTTGCTGGAGTTCCCCGGTGCGGTCGTTCGTGCGGCGGAGGCGTATAAGCCGAGCGTACTGGCGGACTATCTCTTCCAGACGGCGCAGTTGTATTCGAGTTTCTACCAGAACTCGCCCATCCTCAAGAGCGAGGATGCGGTAAAGAACGCCCGGCTGAAACTCTGTGCGCTCTTTGGTGAGGTGCTGAAGACGGGACTCGGTCTTCTCGGCATCGAAACGCCGCGCCACATCTGAACGCCGCGCCCATGGCCGACCTCATCCTTGCCCCGCTTCGCGGCGTGACGATTCGATGCTTTCGCCGCGTCTTCGCGGACGCGCTGGTCGGAGCGGGGTTCATCGAGGCGATCACGCCGTTCATCGCGGCGAACGAGGGGCTTGACCCCCTGAAAGACCGCGAACTGCGGCGCGACGGCGCGGCGGAACCGCTCCGCCTCACGCCACAGTTCATCGGCAAGAGCCCGTCCGCCCTGCGCGTTTGCCTTGCGCGCGTCAAGTCCGCCGGGTATTCGACGGCGGACTTGAATTGCGGGTGTCCCTTCCCGATGATTCGCCGAAAGGGACGCGGCAGTGGCCTCTTGCGGACGCCCGACGTCCTGCGTCAGATGCTGGAGGTCGGGTGCGAGGTGATGGGCGCGGGCAACTTCTCGATCAAGACGCGGCTCGGCATCGAGCGTCCGGACGAACTTCTCGCCCTGATGCCGCTCATCAACCTCTTTCCGCTTCGTTTTATGACGCTTCACGCCCGCACGGCGAGTCAGATGTATGAAGGGGACTGCGACTGGGCGGCGTATGAGGCGGTGAAACGCGTCTGCAAAGTGCCGCTTGTCAGGAACGGCGACATTCGGCTGGGCGAGACGCACGGCGATGCGCCCGTGATGGTCGGGCGCGCGTTCATCCGTTCGCTCGGCGAGCGCCCCGACATCGTCGATTTGCTGACGCGGTATGCGGAAGCGTCCAAGGCGGAACTCTCGGGCGATGCTCCGGTTCTCGGACGGCTGAAGGAGCTTGTCGCCTATTGGGCGGATTCGCCGCGCTGGGCTCGTGCGTGGCAACTTGCGAAACTCGCCCGTCGCGTGGACGAGTTCCTCGCGGCAGCACGGGCGGTCAGGAGAGGGGCGGGCATTTAGGCCGTCACTGATGGTCAAAACAAACATCACTGATGTTTGGGGTAAACATCACTGATGTTTGGGTCAAACATCA
>CAVDWI010000074.1:0-9291 GCA_963612485.1 Barnesiella intestinihominis | reverse complement strand
TCGGCGGCCTCACGACCGGCGGCCTCGGCCAGACCGACATCGGCAACAAGTCCGCGTTCGGCGGCATCGCCCTTGAGTTCTACAAGGCCGTCGCGGCCTATTACCACAACGAGGCGAACTGGAAATACCAGAAGCTCACCGACTACTCGCCCGACGGTCAGTGCTTCGGCACGAAGGGCAGCGACGCGATGTGGACGTTCGAGCCTTCCGCCGCGCTGAAGATCCTCGAAGGCTGGGAAGAACGCGACGGACTGGAAATCGTGCGCGGCGAATGGCTTGACCGGGGCAAGGGCGGCGTGACGGTCGAGAACGGGCGAATCGTCTCGTTCAGGACGCTCTCGGGCAAGGTCTACGCGGGCGACTGCTTCATCGACGCCACCTACGAGGGCGACCTCATGGCGGCGGCGGGCGTGAGTTATTTCGTCGGCCGCGAGGCGAACTCGGTCTATGGCGAGACGATCAGCGGCGTCCAGCGCAAACGCTCGACGCGCCATCAGTTCAACAAGGGCGTCTCGGCCTACGTGAAGCCGGGCGACCCGTCGAGCGGACTGCTCCCGTGGGTGGAGAAGGATACGGACGAGCCGGACGGCGCGGGCGACAAGCGCGTTCAGGCCTACTGCTTCCGCATGTGCCTGACGGACGTGCCGGAGAACCGCATCCCGTTCGTCAAGCCGGCGAACTACGACGAGAAGAACTACGAGCTCCTCCTCCGCAACCTGGAGGCAATCCCCGCCGACACCTTTGCGAAGAACGCGAAGACGCCCTGGTTCTACATGCCGTGGATCAACTCGAAGATGCCGAACCGCAAGACCGACACGAACAACCGCACGGGCTTCTCGACGGACTTCGTCGGGCAGAACTGGGCGTGGCCGGAGGCGAGCTACGCAGAGCGCGAGGAAATCCTGAAGGCGCATCTCGACTATCAGATGGGTCTGATGTGGACGCTCGCGAACAATCCGCGCGTGCCCGACCCGATTCGCAATGAGATTGCCCGGTGGGGCACCTGCCGCGACGAGTTCACGGACGGCCTCGGCAACGGCTGGCAGAGCCAGCTCTACGTGCGCGAAGCGCGGCGGATGATCGGCGACTACGTCGAAACCGAACACGACGTGACGCAGGAGCGCAAGCCGACGCGCCCCGTGGCGATGGCCGCCTACGGAATGGACTCGCACAATGCGCGGCGGTATGTCGACAAGAACGGCTTCGTCCGCAACGAGGGCAACATCGAAGACTGGCGCACGAAGGGCAAGCCCTATCCGCTCGACTACGGCTGCCTGATTCCGAAGCGCGGCGAATGCACGAATCTCTTCGTGCCGGTCTGCGTCTCCTCGTCCCACATGGCGTTCGGCTCGATTCGCATGGAGCCGGTCTTCTTCGCGCTCGGACAGGTTGCGGGCACCGCCGCCGCCATCGCCACGCAGGAGAAAGTCGCCGTTCAGGATGTCGATTACGCGAAACTCCGCGCCCGCCTGCTGGCAGACGGTCAGGTCATCGGCAGGTAATCGACGACTTTCGCTTATCTGATACCCTCTTGCGCGAACTCAGGCGGTATGGTATAATACGCGCCAAATTCATCAACCGAAAGGATATAGAAGTAGATGGTAAAGATTAGAATGCGTCGTACGGGTTGCACAAACCATGCGACCTATCGTATTGTCGCTGCGGATCAGCGCAGCCCGCGCGATGGCAAGTTCCTTGAGATTCTCGGGTGGTACGATACCCAGATCAAGGAAGACAACTTCAAACTCGATTTGCCGCGTGTCGATTACTGGCTCTCCAAGGGTGCGAAGCCCTCGACCACGGTCGCGAGCCTGATTCGCCGTGCGAAGAACCCGGCCATCAAGCCGCATCACGCCCGCAAGGCCCAGCCCAAGGCAGAGCCGAAGAAGGAGGCCTAATCATGGGTATCAAGATTCTCGATAAGATCAACGCCGAGCAGACGGCGAAGTCGGGCGAGAAGAACTTCCCCGAGTTCCACACGGGGGATGTCGTCCGCGTCTCGATCAAGATCAAGGAAGGCGACAAGTTCCGCGTTCAGGACTTCGAGGGCAAGGTTCTCGCGATTGACAACGGGCGCAAGAACATCTCCGGCAACTTCACGGTGAGCCGCGAGAGCTACGGCGTTCGCGTCGAGAAGCTCTTCCCGTTCCACTCGCCCTGGATTCAGGCAATCAAGGTCGTCAAGTCGAGCCCGAGCCGGCGCGCGAAACTCTACACCGAGCGCACGTTCTGCTCGCACAAGGCGGTGCGCAAGCTCGTCAAGCGGTAAGGCAAAACGGGTGATGAATGAAGGTGCGGCCAGCCCATTTCGGGCTGGCCGTTTCTTTTACCGGAAGCGCTTGGATTGCCAAGAGCCACGAACAATCGCCGTAAGGCGATGTCGATTACCGCGTGATGATTGGGAAGTGGGTGAAGATGTCCTGAGTGTAGAGGAGCATCTCGCCGCCCATCCACGAGGCGGCGGCCATAATGGCAATCGCAATGGCGATGAGTTTTACCGCGAAGCCGAGCGTCTGCTCCTGAATCTGCGTGAGCGCCTGCAGAAGCGAGACGAGAACGCCAATCACCGTCGCCACGCAAATCGGGATAAGCGAGAGTTTAAGCACCAAAATGAGGCACTTCTGCGCGTAATCGAGGAGTTGAGCCTGTCCCATGGTGACGATCCTCCCCTTACCTGATGTAACTCTGGACGAGCCCCTGTATGAGGAGCGTCCACCCGTTGACCAGCACGAACAAAAGTAACTTGAACGGCAGTGAAATCGTGACGGGCGAGACCATCATCATGCCCATTGCGAGCAAGATGTTTGAAATGATGATGTCAATGGCAATAAACGGCAGATAGACGAGAAATCCAATCTGGAAGGCGCGGGTGAGTTCCGAGACGCAAAACGCCGGCACAAGAACGAAGAAACTCTTGTGATCGACGACGGCGGGAATCTCCTCGCCCGTCGTCGCGTCCGTCGTCGCCCAAAGACGCTCGGCGGTGCGCGTGAAGAACGCGACCTGCCGCTCGTCGGTCTGCTTGACGAGGAATTCGCGGAACGGCTCTGCGGCGCGAACGGCGAGGTCGGTCTGATAGATGACTTCGGGCTTGTTATCCTTCATCCCGTCGCGCAGGAGATTCCAACTGGAGTTGACGACGGGGGCCATGATGTAGAAGCTCAGCATCAGGGCGAGCGCGTTGATGACCATGTTCGGGGGGATGGACTGGATGCCGAGCGCATTGCGGATGAGCTGCATGACGACGACAATCTTCAGGTAGCTCGTCGCAATCATCGCCGCGAACGGCAGAAGCGACATGCCGATCAGGATGGCGAGCAGGGCAAAGGAATCCGTCTGGAACATGGTATTGAAGCCTCCTCAGTAAGTCTGGCTGAAGTCGGGCTGACGGCGGCCGTTCGGCTTGCGTCCGTTCCCGTGGAAGGGGCCTTTGCCCTTGGGGTGGAAACCGCCGCGCTTGCCACCGCCGTGGCGGAAGCCGCCGTGACCGCCGCGTTCACCACGGTCATTGCTTCCGCCATGGCCGCCACGTCTGCCGCCGCCCGCCTGCATCCACGGGGCCTGCGGCAGGCCTTCGCCGCTCTTCCCGTTGCGCTGGTCGGCGACTTCGGAATGGAAGGGCTGGTCGCGATCGACGGGAATCGACTTCTTGATGAAGCGTTCGACCGCCTTCAGCTGTCCGCGCTCCTCCGCCGTGACGAAACTGATTGCCGCGCCCGACTCGCCCGCACGGGCCGTTCGCCCGATGCGGTGAACGTAACTCTCGGTCTCCAGCGGCAGTTCCATGTTGATCACGCATGAAACGTCCGGCACGTCAATGCCGCGACTCGCGATGTCCGTCGCCACCAGAACGCGATTCCGACCACTGCGGAAGCCCTCGAGCGCACGGGTGCGCTGTCCCTGCGTCTTGTCGGAGTGAATCGCCGCGCACGGGATTTCGGCGCGGATGAGTTTCTTCACCACGCGATCGGCCCCGTGGCGCATCTTCGTGAAGACGATGACCTTCGTCCATTCGGGGTGGGTCTGAAGAAGATGGACGAGCAGGGAATCCTTCTGCGGCTTGTCGACGAACATCACCTTCTGGTTGATGCGCTCCACCGTCGGCGTTTCGGGCGAAATCGTCACCTGCGCGGGATCCTGCACGAGTTCGCCCGCAAGTTTCTTAATCTGGGGCGAAAGCGTCGCGGAAAAGAAGAGCGACTGCCGCGCCTTCGGCAACTTCGAGATGATGCGCTTGATGTCGGGCAGAAAGCCCATGTCGAGCATGCGGTCCGCTTCGTCCAGCACGAAGCACTCCACGTTGTCGAGATAGAGGATGCCCTGCGTCATCAGGTCGATGAGACGCCCGGGGCAGGCCACGACGATTTCCGCACCGCGCTTCACGTCCTTCACCTGCCCGAACTGCGAAACGCCGCCGAACACACAGGCGAACGGAATACTCGCGTGCTTCGTATACAGGCGGACGTTCTCCGCCGTCTGCGCGGCGAGTTCGCGCGTCGGTGAAAGGATGAGGGCGCGGGGATGACCGACGTGGCGCGGCTTGCGCACCTTGACGAGGTGGTTCAGGATCGGCAGCATGAACGCCGCCGTCTTGCCTGTGCCCGTCTGGGCGCAGCCGATGAGGTCGCGTCCGTCAAGGAGATAGGGAATCGCCTGTTCCTGAATCGGGGTCGGCTTCTCGTAGCCCGCGTCCTTGATGGCGTGCTGAATGCTTTGGTCAAGACGACCGAATACTGTGTTCTCAAACATGATTTTGCTGTTGCCCACTCATACTACCGGCTTGATGTACTTCGACTTCAGTGCGCGCCAGAGTACGACGCAGAAGGCGGAGAGCGGAATCGCAAGGAGCATGCCGAGCATAGGTCCGAGTAACGTCGCCCAGAAGAAAAAGGAGAAGATGACACCCGCATAGCCAAGACCCGTCTTGTTGCCCTGGATGCGCGGCGTGATGAAGTAGTTGTCGAGGAACTGCCCCGCCGCCCACACGCAGAGCACGAGCACGAGCCGCAGCCCCGAACCGCCGTGCGCGAAATAGGCGAGCGGCAGCACAATCGGCAGGCACACCACCGACCCGAACAGCGGAATCAGGTTCAGTACGCCGAGCGCAAAGCCGATCATGAAGCCGTAAGGCAGACCGACAAGCGCAAATCCCGCGCCGTAGAACACGCCCTCAATCAGGCAGATGACCGTCTGCCGCTGGAAGAAACTCACGAGAATGTCCACGAAACTGTCAATCTGCTGGGCGACGAAGGTCTTCGTGTCGTCCTTCAGAAACGGCATCTGCGCCACGATCTCACTGCCGCGCCGCTCCCGCGTCGTCAGGAAGTAGACGAAGAAGATGAGCGCAACGAGCACCGAAAGGACGCCGCCGAGGCATTTCAACGCCCCCGTTCCCGCACGAATCGCCGTCGGCGCGTAGTTCGTGTAAAGACTGCCGACATCCGTGTAGTCGATGCCGAACTGCTCAAGAAGCGCCCTCATCTTCGGAAAGGTGGTGTTGAACCAGTTCACGACCTGACCGACGAGCGTCGGTCCCTGCCGCACAAGGTTGGAGATCTGATCGACCATCACCGCACCCGCATACCACAGGAAAAGCCCGAGCGGAACGAGAATCGTCAGAAGCATCGCCGCCAGCGCGAGGCTCGCGTTCGGAACAATCCGCTTCCACCACGTGTAATACGGCTTGAAGAAAAGGGAGAGAAAAAAGCCGAGAATCACCGGCACGAGCGCCGGGCTCGCAAAGGCGAGAACCTTCAGCCCCAGCCACGCGAGAAGCGCGACGAAAGTGGCGACCACCGCAAACGACAGCACCGTCAGTCCGCGCGTAATCGTCCTCTTCTGTCTTTCCGAAAACTCAATCATATGCGCATTATACCATATTCCGGCGGTCGGTTGCGCCCGGAATGCCCAACTTGTCGCGGTATTTCGCCACGGTCCGCCGCGCAATCGGGAAACCCGCCTCCTTCAGTGCGGCGGCAATCTTCTCGTCCGACAGGGGCGCGGACTCGTCTTCGTCCGCGACAATTTCGCGCAACTTGGCGAGAACCGCCATTTGCGAAACCGATTCGCCCTCCGCATTCTGCACCCCCGACGCGAAAAACCGCCGCAGTTCGATTGTGCCGCGTGGCGTCGCGGCATACTTGTCGCGCACCGTCCGCGAGACAGTCGTGCCGTGAACGCCCACCTTCTCGGCGATCTCAAGTTCCGTCAGCGGCTTCAGTGCGCCGAATCCCTTCTCGAAGAAGTCCTGCTGCCGGTCGAAAATCGCCTGGGCAATCGCCTGCACCGTTCGCTGGCGCTTGGCGATGGAGTCGCGAAACGCCTGCGCGGCGGCGATGCGCTCGCGGATATACGCCCTCGTCTCGGGTGTCTGCTTCTTGTCTTCCAGCAACGCGGCGAAACTGCGCGAAAGGTGGATTTCCGGAAGGGAACGTTCGTCCGTCTCGGCGATCCACCGCCCTTCGCGCTTCACCGCGTGGATTTCCGGATTCACGTATTCGACACGCTCGCGTTCGCTCGGATACTGCCGCCCAGGGCGACCGTCCAACGAGCGCAAGACCTTCATCGCCTCTTGGAATTGCTCGTGCGTCAGACCGAGAGCCTTTTCGACGAGGTCGGTTCGTCCGGCGGCGACGTCTTCCAGATGGTCTGATATGATTTTTCGCACGTCGTCCTCGTAGGGCGAATCGTCCAGCGTCTCGACCTGGGCGAGCAGACATTCCCGCGCATTCCGCGCCCCGCACCCCGGCGGGTCGAACTCCATGATCTTCGCGAGTACCGCGAGAACCTGCGCCTCCGTCTTGCCGAACGCCATCTCGGCATCGGCGAGGGAACCCTTGTAGTAGCCCTTCTCGTCGAGGTCGCCTATCAGCACTTCCGCCAGCGGCCAGTCGCCGCGTGGAATGTCCGAGACGGGGAGTTGGGCGAGCAGATGTTCCTGCAGTGTCTCGGACTTCACCTGGTTGTCGAAGAAACTCTGCCGCCGCTCCGCCGCCTCCTCGTCGTAGTTCTGCCCGGGCGTGAAGTCGTCCTCCGGGTAGTCCGGCGCGGATTCCACGGCATCGTGCTGACGCTCCACCTCCGAAAGCGAGGTCTCGAGCGGATGCGCCACGTCCTCAATCGCAGGGTTGCGCTCCATTTCCGCCGCGATTTCGGCGCGGAGTTCGGGCAGGGACTTCGCCAGCAACTTCAGCCCCTGCATCTGGCGCGGGGCCAGTGCAAGGGTCTGTTTCTGTCGCTGGGTCAGTTCGAGCATACTTCGCTAGAAGATTTCGCAACGCGGCAGTTCGCCGACGAGCGGCCGCGCATAGTCGAGGAACGCCTGCGTCACGTCGTGTCCGTTTCGGGCGATGAACTCCTTCGGGACGCTGCGCGTGAACTTCGCCGCGTTCGCAATCGGCTGGGGCGCGAACGCCGCCTGATACTTCCTGCCCTTCGCACGGAGGATTGCAATCGTCCCCTTCGTGAGTTCACCCTTCAGCGCGGCCTTCACCGCCGCCATCCCCGCCGCCCGCGCCTCGGACTGGTCGACCTTCGACGCGATGCCGGGGAAACTCCGCTGCAGGTAGCCGAACGTATCGGCCCTCACCCGCTTCACCTTGCCCGTGGACTTCAGGTATTTCGCGAGATGGTCGCCGAGCGCACCCGTGCCGCTCATCTGCACGTTGCCGTGCGAATCCTTCTCGCCGCCCGCGAACCGTGCGCCGATGGACTCGCCCTTCGCGTCGCGGATGCCTTCCGACACGGCGACGACGCACCGCCCGAACTTCTTCATCGCCGCGAGCACGTCCTTCTCGAACTTCTCCAGCGAGAACGGCACTTCGGGCAGATAGATGAGGTGAGGGCCATCCCCCTCGTTTTCGCGAGCCAATGCCGATGCCGCCGTCAGGAAGCCCGCGTCGCGTCCCATGATCACGTCGATCTTCACGCCGCCGAGTGCGCGGTTGTCGAGGTCGTCGCCCCGAAGCGCACACGCCACGAACCGCGCCGCCGAACCGAAGCCCGGCGTGTGGTCGCAACTGCGAAGGTCGTTGTCAATCGTCTTCGGGATGTGGTAGACGACGAGCGGGTAGCCCTCCTTCTCCGCCTCCTCCGCGACAATCCGCGCCGCGTCCGCCGAATCGTTGCCGCCAATATAGAAGAAGTACCCGACGTTCAGCTTGCGGAACGCCTCGAATATCCGGCGACAGTCCGCCGCGTCGGGCTTCTTCCGGCAGCTCCCCAGCGCGGAGGACGGCGTTTCGGCAATCGCCTCGAGCTTGCGCACCGAGACCTTCCGCAAATCGACGTAGTCGTTGCCGAGAATGCCGAGAATGCCGTGCCGCGCACCGAGGATGCGCCCGATTTTCGCGGACTTCCGCGCCTCCATCACCGCGCCGACGAGCGACTGGTTGATGACCATCGACGGGCCGCCCGACTGGGCGATCACCATATTCATCTTCGCCGCCATGGATGTTCCTCAGTAGTTTTCGGCGAGCAACTGGAAGTAGGCCTTCGGATGGGCGCAGACGGGACACTTCTCGGGCGCCTTGTCGCTCTCGACGATTGCGCCGCAGTTCCGGCACTGCCAGCGGTTCACCCCGACGCGCACCCACGTCTCGCCGCTCTCGACGTTCGCGAGCAACTTGCGGTAGCGCGCCTCGTGGTGCGCCTCGACCTTCGCCACGCCCTCGAACTGCCGCGCAATCTCCTCAAAGCCCTCGGCACGCGCCTCCTCGGCGAACTTGCGGTACATCTCCGTCCATTCCTCATGCTCGCCGGCGGCGGCGGCGGCGAGATTCGCCTCGGTGTCGCCGATGCCGTTCAGGGCCTTGAACCACATCTTCGCGTGCTCCTTCTCGTTCAGGGCCGTCTCCTGAAAGAGGGCGGCAATCTGCTCGTAGCCGTCCTTCTTCGCCCGCGAGGCGAAATAGTCGTATTTGTTCCGCGCCTGCGATTCGCCCGCGAACGCGGCGGCGAGATTCGCCTCTGTCTTCGATCCCTTGAGTTCCATCTTGTCTCTTCCTTTCTTTCGCTTTGTTTTCGACGGATTCTCCCCGCCAAGCGCCGCGCCTGCGGCCGGCGGATTGAATGCCCCTTCGGACGCGGACATTATACCAAAAAAGAAGCCGCTTCGGCGGCTTATGCGTGAGTTGCCCGATCCGTCGCGGCGCGGTCTTTTATGACAGGTATAATGAGAACAATTTCCTTTAAGCCCTTACCAGGCTTGTCGGAAGGGATTGTTCTTTGACAATTGGGAGTGCAACAGATTACCCCTTGCGGGCAGATAGCCGAATACGGCTGTCTGTCCGC
>CAVDWI010000073.1:0-9345 GCA_963612485.1 Barnesiella intestinihominis | reverse complement strand
GCCGCCACGCCCTGAACGGCAATCTCATGAAGATGTCTTTCTGGCGAAACGTGTTTTTCGTGGCAATGCCCGTTGTCGCCGTTTTGCTTGCGCTCCTGTGCCCAGCGATTCCGGAATGACACCGTTCCCAAATTCCGCCTGCCGACTTTGGTATAATATGCATCGCAAACTATGAAACGTGCGCTCAACACAACCATCAACCGCTCGCATGCGAAGGCCGAGCGGAGGCGCAAGATTACGCCCGAGATCTGGGAGGACGCGAAGGCGCGCCTCGCGGAGGGCTGGACGTTCGAGGTAATCTCCGGCCGCGCGAAGAAGGAGAAGCGGCCGGCGGACCTCGTCCGCCGTCACTTGCTCAAGGCCGCGGCCTGACCGCCGAGCCCCTGATTTTCGGCGCACCTGTCCGCATCCCGCCGAAAGGCGATGTCTGCGGCTGAAGCCCGCTTTACAGACCCAACCGAAATCTGCTATACTACCAACCAATCACAGGAAGGTCCTTGTCAGACAGCCCTTCGCAACGGTGTTGCGCTGGAAATTGGCTGGCGGGCTATGCCAGTAGATGCTCTCTATTCATCTCAATGCTGTTCCTTGTCACCGGGCGAGGTTTTTCGCCATCGGGCGAGGTTTTGCGAAGGAAGTTTGGTATAATACCCCGCCGTTATGTCCAGGAACAAGAAGGAACTCAAGAGAAATCTCGACGAACTTGCCACGGGCGGCATCGGTCGCCTGCTCCTCAAGTATTCGTGGCCCGCGCTCGTCGCCATGACGCTCAACGCGCTCTACTGCGTTGTCGATCGATTCTACATCGGTCAGGGCTGCGGCACGGATGCGATGGCAGGGCTGACGCTCACCTACCCCGTCATGCTCCTCTTCTCCGCGTTCGGCGTGCTGATCGGCGCGGGGCACTCCACCATCCTCTCCATCAAACTCGGCGCGAACGACCAGTCCGCCTGTGAGAAACTGCTCGGACAGCTCGTCGCCTTCAAACTCCTCTTCTTCATCACGCTTCCGCCGCTCGTCTTCGCCAACCTCGACACCGTGCTCGGCTGGTGCGGGGCCGACAAGGTAACGCCCGCCGCCTGTGACGCGGCAAAGGACTACCTCCGGATCGTCCTCTTCCCCCACCTCTTCGCACATCTCGCGTTCGGTCTCTCCGCCATGATGCGTGCCGAAGGTTTGGCCGTGCGGTCGATGGTCTGCATGGTCATCGGCTTCGGCACGAACCTCGTCCTCGACCCCGTCCTCATTTTCGGGTTCGGAATGGGCATCGCGGGCGCGGCGTGGGCGACGAACATCGCCATGTTCGCCAGCTGCGCCTTCGCCCTCTGGTGCTATCTCGGCGGCAAGACCGTCATCCCCTTCCGCGTCAGGCGCATCGGCTTTTATCCGGGACTGCTCTGGAAACCGCTCGCCATCGGCTTTTCCCCATTCTTCACCACCGTCCTCAGTTCGCTGATAGGCGTCTCGCTTTCGCTCGCCCTCACCAAGTGGGCCGACACGGAGGCAAACGCCACCGCCCAACTCGCCTCGCTCGGCGTCTTCCAGAGCGTCCTCATCCTCGTCTTCACGCCCATTCTCGGTGCACAGCAGGGGCTTCAGCCCATTCTCGGCTACAACTGGGGGGCGCGGAACTTCCGCCGCGTTCTCAGCACGGTGAAGACGGGGTTCTGGGTGACGACGGCGATGTGCGTTCTCGCGTGCGTCGTCCAGTGCGTTCCTCCCTTCCCGACGTGGCTTGCGCGGTGCTTCATCTCGTCCGACCACCCTGAACTCATCGGACTTGCCGCGCACGACCTCGCCGTCGCCAACTGCATGATCTGGTGCATCTCAATCAACGTGGTTTCCACAACCTACTTCCAGTCCATCGGTCGCCCCGCCGCCGCCGTCTTCCTCTCTCTGCTCCGGCAGGGCGTCTGCCTGCTGCCCTGCATCTGGATCCTGCCGCACTTCATGCAGAACCATTCGCTCGCCGTCTGGCTCGCGCTGCCGATTTCGGATGTCCTCTGCCAGTGCGCCACGCTCACACCCCTTCTCCTCCACCTCCGCTTCCTTGCGAGAGTCCGCCCGCGCAATCTGCCGCACACGGCGTAAAACGCGGCAGGGGAAGAAACGGGAATACAAAAAAGTGCCGCAGTTAATCCTGCGGCACTTGATGAGAGATCTTTTCGGGAGGCTTACGCCTTCTTCGCAATTTCAACAATCGTCTTGAAGCCGACCGGATCCTGAATGGCGATTTCGCTCAGCATCTTGCGATTGATGACGATGCCCGCACGGGTCAGCCCGGCGATGAACTTCGAGTAGCTGATGCCCTCGGCGCGAACCGCCGCATTGATGCGGGCAATCCAAAGCTGACGGAAGTCACGTTTCTTCAGCTTGCGGTGTTCAGTCGCAAGGCGCATCGCGCGATCGACGGCCTCGGTGGCCGTGCGGAAGAGTTTGGAACGAGCCCCATAGAAGCCCTTGGCCAGCGCAAGGCGGCGACGGCGGCGTTCGCGGGAAGCGGGAGCATTGGTAACACGCATTGTCTTTTACTCCTTTAATTAGCGACCCTGCAACGCACGTGCGTAGGTCTTGGTCATAGTCTGGTCGGTCGTGGTCGTGCCACGCAGATTACGCTTGCGGGAACGCTTCTTCCCGTTGTTCAGGTGGGCCTTGCCGCCCTGCGAACGCATAACCTTGCCGTTGGCCGACATTTTCATGCGCTTCGTGGCGCACTTCTTTGTTTTCATTTTAGGCATTTTCTTGTTCCTTTTTCATCCTTACCGGTCGGGCAGTCGGTTGTTTAGCCCGATCCAGACGGATTGGTCGTGTATTATACACTTTCTGCCCCTTTGCCGTCAACCCCCCCCCCCGACGGGTTGTGAAGGGTGGAGCCGGTTGTTCTGATTTAGGCCTGATTTTGGTGTTCTTTGCGTTGAAAATCAGGCGTGCCACAAGTCGAGAACCCTTTCACTTCGATTTCTTACAAAAACAACGCGAAAACAAGTCAAAACACAAACTTTGCTCCAAATCTGCCGCAACACCGCTGACCCCCCTCTAAAACATCACTGATGTTTGACCCAAAGTGCACTGATGTTTGGGTCAAAGTGCACTGATGTTTACCCCAAACATCAGTGATGTTTATTTCAGCCAACCCATTAGGAAAGAGGCGGGGCTTCAAGACGATTGAGCCACGACCTTCCGAGAGCCTCCTTGCGCTTCATGTGGCCGAGGACTTCCGCGACAAACGGATTCGTCTCGAAAACGCCGCGAACGCCCTCGAAGTCGGCTTCCGTCGTCGCGCCGAGCCCGTCAAAGCCAAAGCCCGTCTTCGCCGAGAGGGAGAACTCCTTGCGGGCATCCTCATACAGCATACGGTCGAGCGTGAGCACGGAATCAAGCCAACGCCGAATGATTGCGGCAAGCGAATCCGTCGTAATCTCCCCTTCTTTCAGTCCGAAATAGGTCAGCATGAGCCGATAGGCCCACGTCCATTCGTATTCATAGTAATGCGCGTGCAAGTCGGCGAAGCGTCGATTCAGTTCGTCACATGAATCGATGACCCGCGACTCCACGTCGTTCAAGATTTCGCTCACGCCCGCATGGGGGGCGATCAGCCCCGCAACGTCAATCCAGTCGCCGAGGCCCGTATCGGTCTTCGGTTTCAGGTGGGCGACGAAATCGCCGTCGGGACAGGTTTCGAGGCGGGAGATGAGGGAATTGCCGAGGAATTTGTCGATTGCCAGGCGGTAGAACCGCAACCCCTTCTCAAGCGCGGAGTTCGTGATTCGCGCACTCTGGTAGGCGTAGGTATCGCTCGTCGCGCCCGAAAGGGTCTTCAGTTTCTCCAGCACGTCCACGCCCCGCACCATCTTGTCAATCGTGTAGGGCGAAAGAAGGTTGAAGTTGACCTGGTCGAGCCGTCCCTCTTTCGCACGACGGTCGCGCTTCGGCCACTTCTTCACGTCGCGAATCGTGCCGACGCTCCGCAAGTTCACGCCCGGCACGAGATAGGTCACGCCCTTTGACTCTATCAGATAGGAAAACGGGAGACTCGAGGTGTCCGGATTCGTCGTATGCCGCCCCATCACCAGCGAGAACGCCCCTATTCGCGCCGGCCAGAGAATGTAGGAATCCGACGATGTCTTTGACCCGCGTTCCAACGCACCCTGGTGGATGGGCCCGAGCTTATACATGTGGTTCGACTGGTTCGACCCCGACCCGGCGTTCATGAAACTGAACATCCCCGCAATCAGGAGCGTGGACTTGTGGTGCGTGACGGTGAACGGACCCGCGAAGACGGCACAGGCCTCGCCGTTCTCCTCCTGGCAGTTGCAGAAGAAGAGCGAATCAGAGGCCGAATAGCCGTGACCGAGGTCGCACGACTGCCCGACGTAGCACCGCGTAATGTGCGTGCCATCCTCAATCGACGAGCCGTCCTGCACGATGAAGTCATCGGCAATCACCCCACATCCGATATGGACGGGCGAATCGACGCGGCTCATCAGCGAACCGTTCGACAGCCTCGCCGCCCCTGCGACAACCGCCGCGTTCCCGACGTAGACGTTCCGCATCAGCCCGGTATCGACAATCGTCACGCCCGAACCGATGATGCCGCGTGAGGCTGCCCGACGTTCAACGCGATTGCGTGCCATCCGCTTCAGGTTCGCAATCAGATTCGGACGATGCCGATACATGGCCTCCAAATAGGCTTCCTGCGCCGTCAGCGCATCGTGAATGGTGACTTCGCGCCCGCCCGTCTCGTTCAAGACCGAGACCTCGACGCCGTTTCCGAAGGAGGTCTCCCCTTCCACATAAATCCTATCCACGTTGCCGATGTGCGTCCGCTCGCCGATGTCGTAGTTCGCGATGTAACTCCTGACATTCGAGATGCGCACATTGTCGCCGACCGTGACGGCGTGAAGCGTGGCGTGGTAGATGCCCGACGGCTTACGGACGCCGCCCGCCTGCTCGAAGGACTCGACGAAGACCCCTAGCCGACAATCGCCCGAAAAGGCCACATCCCGTAAACGGCTCGCGTCAAAGCCATCCTTCACCCGCACGGAAGACCAGTCTTCCGCCGTGCAACCCGCCGCCTCCAACCGCGCAACCTCGTCTTCGGACAAGGTGCGGTATGCCGTTTTCACCATCAAAACTCCCTTCTTAGTCTTACGTGTAGCGCAAGACTTCGTCCACCGTGGTATAGCCGTCGAGGATCGAGCGAATGCCGTCCTCGCGCATCGTCCGCATGCCGAGTTCACGCGCCTTTTCGCGGATGACGAGCGTCGGCGCACGGTTGTTGACGAGTTCGCGAAGCGGATTCGACATCCGCAGATACTCGAAGACGCCCTTACGCCCCTTGTAGCCCGTGCCGTTGCAGGTTTTGCAGCCCTTGCCGTAGTAGAACGGGCGTCCCCCGATCTGGTCGCGAGTCATTTCAATGCGCTCCAGCGTCTCGTCATCCGGCTCATACGACTGCTTGCACTCGCGGCAGCAGGTGCGCACGAGTCGCTGACCGAGAACGCCTTCCAGCGTGGACGAAAGCAAATACGGTGCGACGTTCATATCGACGAGACGCATCACCGCGCCCGCCGCGTCGTTCGTGTGCAGGGTGGAGAAGACGAAGTGACCCGTCAGCGCCGCCTGAACGGCGATCTCGGCCGTCTCCAGGTCGCGGATTTCGCCAATCATCATCACGTCCGGGTCCTGACGCAGGAAGGCGCGCAGCACCTTCGCGAACGTGTTGCCCGCCTGCGCGTCAATCGGGACCTGCACGATGCCGTCCACGTTGTATTCAACAGGCTCTTCGGCCGTCAGCAACTTCGTGTCAATCTGGTTGATGCGGCGCAGGATCGAGTAGAGCGTCGTCGTCTTGCCCGAACCGGTCGGGCCGGTCACGATGAAGATGCCGTTCGGTTTCTCGATGTCCATCGTAATCTGCTCGTAGACGTCTTCGGGCAGACCGACGTTCTCAAGGTCGAGCGAAGTCGCCGACTGGTCGAGGATACGCATGACGACCGACTCGCCGTGCGCCGTCGGCAGGCACGACACGCGGAGATCGACGGGCTTGCCCGCGACGGTCAGCGCGATGCGCCCGTCCTGCGGAATGCGCCGCTCGGCGATGTTCAGGTTCGAGAGAATCTTGATGCGCGAGATGATGGCCGGGGCCATCTTTACGTCGGGGGCCTTCATCTCATAGAGCGCACCGTCCACGCGGTAACGAATCTTGAAGTCCTTCTCGAACGGCTCGATGTGAATGTCCGATGCACGATCGACGACGCCCTGGTAGAGGACGAGGTTCACGAAGCGGATGATCGCCGACGAATTCGCCGCGTTCTCGACCGAGGCGATGTCGTTCACGTTGGCCGTCAGCCCCTCGTCGTCCGACATTCCCTCGCCGAGGGACTTGATCATGTCCGCGACGGATTCGTTCGAGTCGCCGTAATACTGGGCGATGCGGTCCATCACGTCCTTCTCACGGGCGAAGACGAATTTCACCTCCTTTGAGAGGGTGAAGAGCATTTCGTCGGAAATGCGCGGATCGACAAGATCGAACGTCGCGAGCGTGACGGACGAATCGTCCGACGCAACGGGGAAGACGTTGTACATGCGGGCGGTCGAGGCGGGAATCGCCGTCGTCACGTCCGTGTCGAGCGTCATTGCGCCAAGGTCGATGGCCTCCGTGTCCTGATAGGCCGCCATTGCCGCGAGCAGGTCGTCCTCGGTTAGGATGCCCTGGTCGATGACGAGCTGTCGGACGGGCTTCGACTCCGTCTTCGAGAGTTCCTGCAAATCCTTTGCGGTGTCCTCGTCGATGTAGCCGTTCTGGATGAGAATCTGGAGAATCGGGTCAAGCATGGCTTACCGTCCGTACCCTTCCTCTTTGAGTTTCTGCACGACCGAATCCGGGTCCTGAGACTTCGTGATGAGGTCTTCGTAGGAGATGAGACCCTGTCGGTAGAGATTCATGAGCGAGGAGTCGAGCGTCATCATGCCGAACTTCGCGCCCGTCTGGAGATCGCTCTTGATCATATTCGTCTTGTTGTCGCGGATGCGCGAGCGGATGGCGTCCGTCGAGGTCATGATCTCGAACGCGGCGACGCGCCCGTGCACCTCGCCGTTCGCATCGAGTTTCGGCAGGAGGATCTGCGAGATGACGGCCTGAAGCCCCGCCGCGAGCTGGGTGCGGATCTGTGCCTGCTGGTTGGTCGGGAACGCATCGACGATACGGTCGATTGTCTCCGCCGCGCCAGTCGTGTGCAGGGTGCCGAACACGAGGTGGCCCGTTTCCGCCGCAGTAATCGCCGCGCCGATTGTCTCGAGGTCGCGCATTTCGCCGACGAGAATCACATCCGGGTCCTGACGCAGGGCGCGGCGAATCGCCTCCGCGAAACTCGGCACGTCGTCGCCGACCTCGCGCTGGGTGACGAGCGACTTCGCCGACGTGTGGTAGAACTCAATCGGGTCTTCAATCGTGATGATGTGGACGCCGCGCTCCTGGTTGATTACGTCCAGCATCGAGGCGAGCGTCGTCGATTTGCCGGAGCCCGTGGGGCCCGTCACGAGAATCAGTCCGCGCGGCTTGAAGAGGAGTTCCTTCGCCACGGGCGGCAGACCGAGCTGCTCGAGCGTCATCAGTCTCGAGGGAATCTGACGCAGAACCGCGCCATACCGCTTGCGCTCCTTGAAAATCGACACACGGAAGCGCGTGCCGTCCGGGTGGGCGAGCGCGAAGTCCGCGCCGCCGTTCTTCTCGACTTCGGCCATCTGAGCATCGCTCGAGATTTCCTTGACGAGGCGATAGGAGTCCTCCTCCGTCAGCGTTTCCTCGGAAAGCGGAAGCAATTCGCCGTTCACGCGCAGTTCAGGCGGCATGTAGGCGCGGATGTGGAGGTCGGAGCCTCCCTCGTCAATCGTCGCCTGCAGCAGTTCCGGCATCGTAATTTCCATAATCGTCTCTTCCTCTCTTTGTTTCCTGTGAGTGTCTTTTTTCAGTCGGCGTCGCCCATCGTCACGCGAAGGACTTCGGCAAGGCTCGTCATGCCGCTCGCGACCTTCAGCATGCCGTCCTCGCGCAGGGTGCGCATGCCCATTTCGCGGGCGCGCTGGCGAAGGAGCGTTGCGGGGGCGTGGTCGAAAATCAGCCGCTGAATCGTGTCATCGACCTTGAAGATCTCGAAGATGCCCTTTCGCCCCTTGTAGCCGCTGTGGCCGCACCGGTCGCAGCCCGCGCCGTGGAACATCTTCTCCGGCATCGTCTTGGCGATCTGCCCGAGCATCTTGATTTCGCGCTCGCTCGGCGCATACGCCTCCTTGCAGTTCTCACAGATGGCGCGGACGAGACGCTGCGCCATCGCCGCCCGCAGCGCGGACGCGACGAGGAACGGCTTCACGCCGATGTCGAGCAGTCGCGTCACGGCGGAAGGCGCGTCGTTCGTGTGCAGGGTCGAGAACACGAGGTGACCCGTCAGTGCGGCCTCCATCGCAATATCCGCAGTCTCGGCGTCGCGGATTTCGCCGATCATCACGATGTTCGGGGCCTGACGCAGAATCGAGCGGAGCGCGGCGGAGAAGTCCAGCCCGACATCCTTGTTCACCTGCACCTGGTTGATGCCGCTCATCTGGTATTCGACGGGGTCTTCGACCGTGATGAGTTTCTTGTCGGGCGTGTTGATCTGGCCGAGGCAGGCGTAGAGCGTCGTCGTCTTGCCCGAACCCGTCGGACCCGTCACGAGCACCACGCCGTCCGGCAACTTGATGAGCCGCTCGAACGTCGACTGGTCGTCGGTCAGGAAGCCGAGCTGCGGCAGACCGAGCGAAAGGTTCGACTTGTCGAGAATACGCATGACAATCGACTCGCCGTGGTTCGTCGGCACGGAACTGACGCGGAGGTCGAGATCCTTGCCGTTCACGGTAATCTGAATGCGCCCGTCCTGCGGGATGCGCTTTTCGGAAATCTTCATCTTCGACATGATCTTGATTCGCGAGATGATGGCGCTCTGCAGGCGCTTCGGGGGCGAATCCATCTTGCGCAAGGCCCCGTCGATGCGGTAGCGCACGCGGAACTCCTTCTCCATCGGCTCGATGTGGATATCGGAGGCCTTCATCTTGATGGCCGTCGTAATCAGCATCGTCGCGAGTTTGATGACCGGCGCGTCGTCGCCCGTCGCATCCTCGGCCCCACCGAGAATCTCGTCGCGGGTCTGCACGTCGGCGGCCTCGCCATCCGAGTAGAGTTTCGCCATCGCCGCCGCCACTTCCGCACGCGGCGAGATGACCGCCTCCACGTCGCGCCCGTGCAGCACGTAGCGCAGCGAATCAATCGCATCGTACGCCATCGGGTCCGAAAGCGCCACCGTGATGGAC
>CAVDWI010000072.1:0-9540 GCA_963612485.1 Barnesiella intestinihominis | reverse complement strand
ACGGGACACTGCGAGGATGTTTGGGCCCCATCTTGGTCTTTTGTAATCGAATACCACCCGAAAATGCATGGCCGCCCCTGATAATTGGGGTTGTAATAAAGTTCCACCCGATGCAGCATCGGCTTCTTGTAGTAGGGCGAGGACGAATCCTCATACTCAATAGGCGTCGGGTCGGTTATATACATGTAAAGAAACTTCTTTTCGCCCTGCTCGTTAACTTCGTATTCAACACCGTAAAGCGTGTAGGCGTGCGATGGCCCTCGGACGGAGGCGATGCAATTTCCGTTCGCGTCCACGAACTCCTCAAGGCACTTCTGCACGTCAGCGGTATCCTGATTGTAGCAAGTGAGCGTGTAGAAAATGGGCTTCTTGTCCTGGAACTCGCTGTATTTCTTATAGGTGACATATTGGTAGCCTGGGTTATAGAGCGAGACTTTTTTGACCGTGTTCGTGAAGACCCACTCCAACGCCCGCCAAACATAATCGCCACCATCCCCGAAATAGGGATTCACATCGTATTGCTGGATCAGCTCCTCGCGATCCCAAACCTTGACGCCGGAATAATCGTATTTCTCGGCGATGCGCTTCTGCCACCAGTCGATCATGTCGGTGGAGCACCCGGCCCAGCATCCATTGCTGAACTGAAAGGTGTTCTGCCAGCCGCTCTCGGCCGTCACGCCTTTCGCCCAGACTTGGACTGTCTTGGCTTTTGCGCTCCACGCGCCGATGGCGAGTGTCGCCATCATTGCCAGCCGCAGAACGCGGCATCTTTTTGCGGGTGTCGTATTCATGTGGTTGATCCTTGGTTTACGTGAACATTATGTACTACCTGGTTACGAAGGACAAAGGGGCAAAGTTACAAAATTTGACTCTACTGCAATTAAACCAACTTCATCACCGTTTTCACGGCAATTCAGCGGGAAACATCATCTGGCGGCGTGAAGAATTGGCAAACCAGCCGCCGCGAGTGCATCGGCAAGGGCACGGGAGAACGCGGCGGAATAGTTGCCGTCGTCAGTCGGGGACGCGGCTTCGCCGCGATGCACCGAGTGCACCGTGCGCCCGTCGAGCACCGTGAGCGAAAGCGCGACAACCGCCTTCCGTTGCCCTTCCTCGCGGCAGTCGAGCGCAAGGCGCGTGACGCAGAGTTCAAGCGTGAATCGTGCGGACGCGGCGGAATTCGCCGCGACGACACGCGAAAACGCACCCGACGCGGCGAGCGCGTCTTCCGCCGCACTGCGAATCAGCGCGGCGGGCGGCGCGGCGAATCCGTTGAAGGCGTCGAACGCAAGCGACCCGTCGGGGCGCAACACCACGAACTGCCGCCCGTCGAACGGCGCACGGACGCTGACCTGCGCAAGCCGTGCGGTTTCGTCGCCGGACGCGACCGCCGAGCGCGGCAGTTCGGCGCAATCAATCATCCAGTTCTCGGGACTCATCGGCGCAGGGCCGAGGCAACCCGCAAGACAGGGCAGAAAGGCAAGAAAAAGCGTCTTTAGTTTCATAACACCCCCCATTATACCATTTTTCAGTCCCCCTGCCGCCCCGTCGGCTAAAGTTCTCAAATCATCTCCGCCCGATTTGGTGCGCAGTAAAAGTACAAATGGTGCGCACCAAAGCAACTTTTGGTGCGCAGTAAAAGTACAAATGGTGCGCACCAAAGCATCCTCTGGTGCGCACCAAAGCCTCGGACGGTGGTCAGAGGTAGTCGCCGCGCTGGGGGACGCGGTTCAGTTTCGCGGCGCGGTCGGCGCGGGCTGCCTCCCCGTCTCGCGTCCGCACGTTCACCGCCTTGATCATCTCGCCGATGGTCTTGTCGGGGCGATTGCTCCAGAAGATGCCGTTATCCTCCTCGGGTGCGTAGATCCCGCCCACGGCATCCGCGCCGAATGCGGCCTTCAGCGCCCGCCCGTCGCGCAGTTCCGGCGACCAGTGGCAGATGGCGAACGAGAGGTCAATCTCCGTGAGGAGCGTTTCCTCGTCACCGACCTTCGCCCGCGGAAGCCCCAGGGGCGTGAGGACGGCGGCCTGTGCGCGGGGCGTGGCGGTGACGACCCAATACTGGTAGCGGTGCGCGAAAAGCGCGGGACGGAACGCCTGCGGCGACATCGACGACACCGCGACGATTTCCGCCCCCTGACGCTTGAGCGCGGCCCAGCCGTCCTCGTACGACATGTCGAAGCAGACCAGGAAGCCGATCTTCCCGAAGTCCGTCTCGAAGACGCGGAAGTCGCCGCCGGGGGCGAGTCCGTCCTCCGAATCGGTCGATTCCACGTCGCCCCAGTCGAGCGCCGTATGAACCTTGTTGTAGACCCCGACCATCCGTCCCTCGCGGTCGAAGAGCGCACAGCAGTTGCGCGGATAAACCTTTTCGCCCACCTTCTCCGCGAGGAAAAGCCCCGCCGCGACGTAGCAGCCGTTCCGCCGCGACGTCTCGCCGAGCGTCCGCTCGGCGAACGCCCGCGTCACGGTCTTATCCGCCGCCCGCGCCGCCTCGCGCATGACACAGTGCTCCGGCAATACGACGAGGTCGAGCCGACGGCCGGGATACGTGCGCCGCGCTTTCGCGGCGAGTTCGTCCACGAGTCGCGCCGCTCGCTCGGCACGCGCTTCCGGCGTCCCCTTGAAGCGGGCGCACACCGTGCCGACGATCACCTTGCGCGGCGGACAGTCCTTCGGCGCGGGCGTATCCGCCCGCACCGCCGCCCACGGCAGAAGCCCAACACACGCCAGGACAAGAAAGTTCCTCATCGCGTCGCCCCTTCCTTTTCCTCATTGCCGAAAAACACGCCCTTCTGCGACTGGATGCCGTCCGCGAGCGGACGCTTCGTCTCCGCCACGACCGCACCATCCGCCGCGAGGAAGCGGTAGCGGACTTCCCCGCCGACCGCGCCCGTGCGGTTGAAGAGAACCGTCACCTCGAGCGAACCCGCCTGACCCGCATACGACTGGCCGGGGAACGTCAGCCGCGCCCCGTCCTTGCCGGGTTCCTGAACGCGCACGGTCTCGACCGGCTCCGCCGTCTCGTCGCCGACGTTCAGAACGTGCAGGAAGCGCTCTTCCTTCGCCGCGTTCGCCGCGGCGACCTCGATCCGCCAACTCCCCCAGTAGGGGCCCGTGCCGCGCTTCGCCGCGTTCTCAAGTTCGCGCTTCTTGAACGCCTCCTCGAGATCCCAGTTGCGTCCGCTCGCCCAGAACTCCTTGCCGGGGCCGCCCACCGTCTCGACAACGGCCTTCTCCGGCAGGAGCGTCCGGCAGAAGAGCCTCCCCTTCCCGCTCGAAATGCGGGCGAGGCCGTTCGACACCACGGGCTCGTCCTTCATGTGCAGAAGCCACCGCTTCGCGTCCGTCGGCAGCTGCGTGCCAACGCGGTCGTAGACGACGAACGCATCGGGCAGGACGTGCACGAACTGGCGGACGCACTCGTCGCACTTCGGCTTCGCACCGGGGCGGTTGTAGCAGGCTGCCGCGTCCGAGGCGACGTAGGAGACGTGCCCGTCCGTGCCGAACGCCAGCACCTTCGCGGGCGCATCATACTGGCCGCCGTGGTTGACCTTGCCCTCCGGGCCGTCGTATTCGGGACCCCAGTAGCCCGGCATCGGCTCGCCGTCGCGCAGGATGAGCATCGCGTTGTGCGCCACCGTCTGCGCGTAGTAGTAGCGGAGGTTGTAGTCCGTCTGGTCGGCGCGTGTCCCCGTGTCGAGCGCGAGGAAGTCGTTCTTGTAGATGACGAACGAGTTCTCGTCGTGGTGCTTGTGGTTGCGCATCGTCGCGCCCGCGAAGAAGAAGGCGTAGGTCGAGTCGGGCTTCCAGCCCGTGCGCATCACGAACTGGCCGAGCGTCTCGAAGTGCCGCGTCTTGAGCGGCGGGTTCTCGAGAAGCGCGAAGTCCAGCGGCTCGACCGCCCCCGCCGTATCGTCCATGATGAACGGGTAGATCGGCCAATTCGAGCCGACGGTGCGGTTCGGGCAGCGCAGACGCAGAGCCGCCGCGAGCCGCGCCGCCGCCGGGTCGGCGTCGCGGTAGAAGTGCATGTACTGCGTCAGGTGCTCGTACATCCACCCGAGCCCCAGTCCGTTCGAGGTGTGCGAATCGTCGCCAACGCCGCTGTAGACCGCGCCGCCGGGTGTCCGCGTCGGTATCCACGTCCAGTAGACCCAGTTCGGATAGTAGGCCATCGCCGGGTAGTCCGCCGCGACGTTCCGCCCGAACGCCGACAGGTAGGTGTGGAAGAAGTTGAAGTGCGCGAACGGATACCAGCCCATGGCGTAGCCGGGCGTTGCGGAGGAGAGCGCACCGTCGTCGCCCGCCGTCTTCGCACGGTAGTCGACCATCGTTCGGTGCATCGCGTAGCCGACCGTCAGGTGGCGCTTCGCGAGTTCGTCGCAGAACCCGTCGCCCCACGCCGCAAGACCCGAATACCAGAGCAGCGACTCGACTCCGTAGAAGCCCGTATTCCCCGCCGCGTTGCCGTCGTTGCGGCGGATGATGCCCGGCACGGTCACCGTGTCCTCCACGTGCTGAACGAGCGGCACGATGAGTTCGCGCCGCGTCTCCCCCGGGATGTCGTTGTAGATCCAGTCGTAGGCACAGAGCGCGTGGATGCGCGTGTTCGAGTACCAGTTGACCGCCCGCTTGTTGCGGTAGGCCTCCTGGTAGCCGCGAATGCTCTCCCGCAGCAGCGCGAGGCACTTGTCGAGATACTTGCGCTCGCCCGTGAGCCGCCACGCGAACGCGCACTCGGCGGCCTGTTTGCCGAACTCGACGACGTTCGGGATGCCCGTGTGGGCGAGCGACGTCGTCGCCGTCTTCCCGTCGGCGGTCGTCACGGTGCGCCGCTCGACGGGACCCGTGTTCCGACACTTCGGGTTGTCGGGATACGAGTCGCAGCGGGCGAGGAGCGCGTCGCGCTGGGCGCGGGCGGGCCCGTTCGCCCGCTCAACGACCGCCGGCCACGTGTCGGCGTTGAAGAAGAGGCGCGGGTGGTCGGCGCGAATCGCGTCCGGCGGCATCACGCCCTCCGGCAGCCGCTCACCGCGACCCGCCCACGCGAGCCCCGCAACGGCAAATGCAACGATACTGATTTTCCCAAGCATTGTATCTGATCCCTTTTCTTATCTCATTTACCTGATTCTGATTGCGAAGCCCTTGGGCTTGATCGTGACGCTGAACGTCGTGAAGCCCTCCATATCCGTCGCCGCCGCGCTGGTAATCTCGGCAGTCCCGCCCTCGAAGTTCTCCACGACCGTGAGCTTGCCCTCCAGCGTTGCCGCGAGCGTGTCGGTGACGGTCAGCACGGGGACAGTGATGCGATTCTTCACGCGAGTTGCGTCCGCACCCATCTCAATCTTGATCGGCAGTGCCGTGACGCCCGAGCCGAACGTAATCGAGTTGTCGAACGAAAGGCAGAGGCCATACTTCTTTATATGCTCGTCGGTCGGCTCAGCATCGAAGGCGAAGCCCGCGTCGGACGCGGCGGCCACGAAGCGCGTGAGGTAATAGGACTGACTATTGTTCCACGCCACGGGCTTCACCCAGCCGCCGTACAGATAGACGAAGTAAGCAGCCCCATCATTCAGATAGGACAGTGCATCATAACTGTAGAGCGTCTTGCCGGCGAGAGCCAGCGTGCCTCCGCCGCGCTTGCTCGTCTGCCCCGCATTCAGAATAATATTCCCCGTCACCGTCAGCGTCTTCCCCTCCGCGACGGAAATCGCCGACTGCCAACCGGTGAGCCTCAGGGCGAAGCCCTTATCCGCGAACGTGCAGTCCTCCGTGACGTGGAAGCCGCTGTAGTCCTTCTCCGCATTGAGCGCAAAGTTGTCGATGGCGGTGCGGGGCGCAAGAAGCGCGTTCAGGTCGGCGCACTCGATGAGCGCCGGCGCGGCGGAAGACCCCGACGCGCTGTTCTGAATCGTCCCCGCGAACCCCGAGGCATCACCCGAAATGCGCGAGTTGAGCCCACTCGGCGAGCCCACGAACTTCAAAAGCCCCGAACCCGTCAGCGGTCCCGCGAAGTCGAAGACGCGACGGTTCGCGCCTTCCGTCGTGACGGTGGCGTTGAGCGCACCCGAGGCGATGTGGCAGGGGCCTTCAATGACGTGGACGCTATCCCCACTGCTGTATCCCGTCGCGTTGATTGTCGCGCCGCCGTAAACGGCGAGCCTGTTGAAGACGTTGCGCTGCGCCTTCACGACGAAATGGCTGTTCGCGAAGTTCGCGAGGACGAGCGAGTCGCCGGGGAACTTCCATTCGCCCGAATACCATCCCTCCGTCGTCCCGACCCGTCCACTGCTCTCGACGACGTAGTCCGCGCCCGCGTGTGCCGCCTGTCCGTCCGTCCAGGTCGCGTATTCCGTGCCGGAGGAATCCTTCTGCGTCGCGGCCAGCAGGTAGATGTAGTGACCGACCGTGCTCTCATGGACGTTGAGATAGACGACGGGGCGCACGTTCATATAGACAATGTCGCAGCCGTTGCCGTCGGGCTCGATCTCGAACGACGTCACGGGCAGGTCGTAGGTCTTCGCCGTCGTATCCGAGAAGTCCCCCGCCGTCGCACCGAGCGAGGACGGCAACTTGAACATCGCAAGGCGCAGTGCCGCGTTGACAGGATGCGCAATCGGTTCGGAAAGTTTCAGCGGAATCGGCTTGCGCATCTCCGCCCAGCCCTCACTCGTCAGGGTGGAGTAGTCGAGCGCGGTCGTTGTGCCATTCTCATACGGCACCGTGTAGTCGAGCGAGAGGATTCCCCCATCCTCCGTGACGAACGTGACATTCGGGATTGTCGTCCCCTGCCGCGTGATGACCGTCGCCCCCGAGCGAATCGTCAGCGTCGTCGTCTGCTCGAACGTCGCCGCGGAGTCGATGACGAGCGTTCCCTCCACCACGTCAAGGCTCGGAACGGAAAGGCTACCCGCGAGCGTCACGCTGCCCGCGCCGGTCTTTTGGAGCCCCCCCCCCCCCGTTTTCGTCGTCACGGGCGCGGAGAGCGTCCACGACGCGCCATCCGCCGCGTACATCGCGCTCGTGCCATCTCCCGACAGGCTGAGCTGAATGCCTTTTGTCGCCAACTGCGTAACGCCGCTTCCGATTGTCCAGCGCGTCCAGTTCCCGACCGTCAGGTAGTCCGCCCGCTCGACGGTCGCGTCTCCGAACGCCGAGGCGGAGGTCAACTCTATACCGTTGAGTTTCGTCGCGGAATCGCCCGCCTCCAGCGCGATCTTGCCCTTATAGGCGGTGAAGTCACCCGAAATCTTGTGCGAGGGGACTACACCAGCACCACCGGCGCTAACGCGCGTCATCTTGATTGTGACGTCTTCCGCCGCGCTAAACGTTCCGGACATCACGACACCGCGCGGCTTGCTGGTCATGTTCCACGCCCTGAACTCAAAAGTCTGCCCGCAGTTGACGAGGGTGTTCACGCCGCCCCAGGTGAGAGTGCCGTCCCCGTTGCAACACGCCGTAATCCCATAGATCGTGCAGTTCCCGAAGCCAAGGGTGATGCCGCCGTTTGTATGAAACCACGGGGCGACCTTCTTCGTGCCGACCGTTTCGCCGTCCGTCCCGAAGAACCAGGTCGTCCCCTCCGGCGCGGTGTAGCCGCCGCCCATCTTCTGCGAGCCGAGGACGACATACGTGTTGCCGTCGTTCGCGGCCGGCTTGATGCCGGAGACTTCCGTCGTGCACGCCTCGTCGGAGTAGAACTTGAAGCACTTAGGCGGTGATGCGATGTCATCTGCCTTATTCAGCCAGTAGGTTTGCGCGAACGCGGGCGCACCCGTCGCGAGCGCGACCACTGTCGCGATTAGTTTTGCATTCATACCTGGACTCCTTTATTTGTTAGTTCTTTGGTTAGTTCGGACTCGGTGCAGACCCCTGCTCATCGCCCTGCGTCACTATTATATCAAATTTTCGGTTCGGTTGTATATTGCAATTTTTTAATCGATTTATTACAATTCCTGAACCGGCTTTCAGCACCGTTTTCACCGTCCTTCAAAAGCAAGTTGAACACCAAATCCCCTTATTTTACAGGGGCTTTAGAGGGGAATCTTTCTGCCGCCGTCTGTTTTCCACTACGGAAACGGAACATGCCGACCCCCTATTTTGGGTTCAGGTGTCGGTCGGCGAAGTCCATGAACCGCTCCCAGTCGAACGGCAGCAACTTGTGCGGGCCGGGGTGGCAGTGGTAGCCCATGCGCTCCTCGTGCCCGTAGGCGCGCCAGATGTCGTGCGCCGCCTCCCACGCCGCTTTCTCCGCCGCAGGGCCCGCCCAGGCGTCCTCACTGCCGCTCGCCACGTAGACGAGACGCGGCGCAATCAGGCGAATGAGGTCGTCCGCATCGTGCGGGACTTCGGCATCGCGCCCAATCCACGCCGTCATCGCCGGACAGAACCAGTTCGGGAAGTTATACAGGATCTTCTCGAACGACTCCGCCTTTGGGTCGTTCGCCCGCCCGAGACGCGCCCCGCCGCAGCCGGAGCCGTTCGAGACGGTCATCGCGAAGCGCACATCCTGTGCGCCCGTCCAAAGCGCCGTCTTGCCGCCCCGGCTGTGCCCGACGACGGCGACCCGCTTCGCATCCAGTTCGGGACGCGACTCAATCCAGTCCATCACGCGCGAGTTTCCCCACGCCCAGGCACCGATTGTGCCCCACGAGTTCGCCTGACGCACGACGTTCGTCGCCGTGCGGTCGCCCGTCGCAAGGTAGGCGATGATGCCGAGGGGCCAGCGGTAGAGCGTATCCTCGTAGCGGCTCGAGTTGGGGCAGACGTCGTTGAAGTTCCATCTCACGTAGGCGTAACCCCGCGCCGTGATTGCGTTCGTCGGGATTCCGCCGTATTCGCCCTGAGGGAAGTCGGGCGGGGTATCGCCGCCGAAATGGTCGCCGAAGAGGAACACGGGCGCGGGATGCGCCGCGTCCGCACCCTTCGGCAGTCGGCACGTGATGTCGATGCGGATGCCCGCGTTCGTGAACGTGACGGACGACTCATCTATCCGCTGGTCGGGCAACCGTCCGACGGGCGTTCGCCCGAACTGGTTCTCCTCAAACCAGCGGAGCGTCTCCGCGCGCCGCGTCCGCTCCCATTCCCTCACCACAGCGGAATCCGCCGCCACACAGGCGAACGCCGCAAGCGAAAATGCCGCGCAGACCGCCTTCTTCAAAGTCGTATACTTCTCCGAATACTCTTTCCTCATTACTTGCGCCCTTTCGTTTACCTATTGACGACTAAAAACCAGCCCCGCCCGCGATGCCTACTGAATCTTCTCAACCTTGCCGTCGACGAACTGCCGCGTCGCGGAGTCGAAGGCGAGCCCGAAGGCGTAGATCGGCAGTCCCCGCGCCTTGAACGGCTCGGCGTAGCCCTTCTCGCGAATCTGCGCCAACCCCTCGTCAGCCGACTTGTCGATCTTCAACTCGAAGATGTAGATTCCGCACGGATGCTCGGCGATGAGGTCGCTCCGCCCCTGCGTCTGCACCGCCTCGGGGTCGTAGCGGAAGCCCTGCGCCGCGAGGAGCATGCAGAGCGGACGCGCATACG
>CAVDWI010000071.1:0-9876 GCA_963612485.1 Barnesiella intestinihominis | reverse complement strand
CTCAACCGTAAAAATGACGCCCCCACCCCCCCCCTTGTCAAGAGGTGAGATAAATTGGTATAATATCCGCTCACATTGGAAAAGTAAGGATAAAACATCAAATGCCGACTATCAATCAGTTGATTCGCAAGGGGCGTCGTCCCCTCGCCTCGTATTCGAAGTCGCCGGCGCTGAAGGCGTGCCCGCAGCGTCGCGGCGTGTGTCTCGTCGTGAAGACGATGACCCCCAAGAAGCCGAACTCCGCCCTTCGCAAGGTTGCCCGTGTGCGCCTGACGACCGGCGTTGAAGTGACGGCCTACATTCCCGGCGAAGGTCACAACCTTCAGGAACACAGCGTCGTGCTGGTTCGCGGCGGCCGTGTGAAAGACCTCCCCGGCGTTCGCTACCATATCATCCGCGGCAAGCTCGACTCCCTCGGCGTGAACGGTCGCAACCGCAGCCGTTCGAAGTACGGTATGAAGCGCCAGAAGAAGGAAGAAGGGAAGTAAGCCATGTCACGTAGAGCCAAGAAGATTGAAAAGCGCGTCAGTCTCGACCCGAAGTACAATTCGGAACTCGTCGCCCACATGATCCGCGTGATCATGAAGGACGGCAAGAAGACCGTCGCCGAGAAGATTGTCTACGGTGCCATCGACAAGGTTCGCGAGGCGATGGAGAAGGAACCGGCGAAGTTCGTGAAGGACGAGAAGACCTTCACCGATCCGCTGGAAGTCGTTTCCGCGTCGATTGACAACATGAAGCCCCAGGTCGAGGTGAAGACCCGCCGCGTGGGTGGCACGACTTATCCGGTCCCGGTGCCGATTGCCGCGAAGCGTCAGCTTTCGCTCGCCCTGCGCTGGACGACCCAGTATGCGGGTGCGCGTCACGGCATGGGCATGCCGGCCGCCGTCGCCGCCGAGATCATCGATGCGTTTCAGGGTCAGGGCAATGTCATCAAGAAGCGTGACGACGTGCACAAGATGGCCCAGGCCAACAAGGCGTTCGCGCATTACGCCTGGTAAGGTCGCTGAACTTTTCCAAGGTGAGAGGAGGCGTGGAATCAAATCCGCGCCTCTCTTCTTTTCCTTGCCGTGCATTGGGAACACACGGGTTCTTCAATTTGGTATAATAACCGCACATGGCGAACGAAGGACTGATTGATGACACGCGAAAAACTTGCCAGGATGATTGACCGGAATCTTCCGAGGGCGATGGACGACATTCGGGGGGGGATGCGATGACTGTGGTATTCCTGATGGTCGTCCTTGCTGTTCTATTCTCCCTGTCGGCCTTTTTCTCGGGCTCCGAAACCGTGCTACTCTCGTTAACGGGGGCGCAGCGCGCCCGCATTCGGGCGAAGGGCGGTCGCGCCGACGAGCGAATCGGCAGGTGCCTTGACGACAAGGCGGTTCTCTTCTCGACCCTGCTCGTCGGCAACACGTTCGTCAACTTCGCGATTTCGACAATCGGCTACCGCCTTTTCCATATGTACATCCCCTGCGCCGCCTGGCTGGCCGTCCCCGTGATGACGGTTCTCCTGCTCATTTTCGGCGAAGTGACGCCGAAGCGGCTTGCGTTGCGCTATGCGGAGGAGATCGCCCCCGCCTGTGCGCGTCTGCTTCTCTTCTGGCGCGGCATCCTCACCCCGTTCAACTACATCCTGCGTTTCACCTCACGGGCGTTCGCCCCCGCACTCGAACGCGAACGCCGCGCACTCTCCGATGACGAATTCGTCTCCGTGCTGGAGTCGGCGGCGGAGCGCGGCGACGTGTCGGCGGCGGATGCCGAGATGGTGGAGGGCGTCCTCCGACTCTCGGAACTGTGCGCGAACGACGAGATGACGCCTCGTGTGGACATCGAGGGCTACGACATCGACTACGACGAGGCGACGCGGGCGAAGGCACTCGCCGCCGCGAAGCACCGCTACCTTCCCGTCTACCGGCGCACGCCGGATGCCATCGAGGGTGTCGTGGACAGGGACACGGGAAAGATAGAAGACGCGCTCTTCGTGCCCGAGACGGTGACGTTGGATGATCTTCTGCTGACGTTCGCGAAGAGCGGCAAGCCCCTTGCCATCGTCCTCGACGAATACGGTGGCACGGCGGGCATCATCTCACCGAACGACGTGCTGGAACTGATTGTCGGGCCGGGCGTCTTCGACAATCCGAATCAGGAGCCGGCAATCGTCCACAAGGGCGGAAACGTGTGGGAGATTGATGCGCGGGCGAGCCTCGACGAAATCAACCGCGAACTGGATGTCGAGCTGGAAGCGGAGGATGCCGACCGCCTGTCGGGGTGGGTGCAGTTCCACGCCGAGCGCATCCCCCACGTCGGGCAGGAAATCGAGGCGGACGGATGCCGCGCCACCGTGCTGAAGCGGCGGCATCGCCGCGTCACGCTCGTGCGTCTCGAAGTTCTGAAGCACCCCGCCGCCGCCAGCGACGAGGCGATTATTCACGAGACGGACGAGGCCATCGAGCGCACCGAGGAGGATGACGAATGAGCGTATTCATCTTGATTGTCGTCATCATCTTCGCCCTCTCGGCCTCGGCGTTCTTCTCGGCGTCGGAGACGGGCTTCCTCTCCGTGAGCCGCGGGCGCATCCTGCATCTCACGCGGGAGGGCGGGCGCAAGGCGAAGATCGTGCAGAAGGCGATCTCGGACATGTCGGGCACGACGACCCTGCTGCTCATCGGGAACAATCTCGCGAACGTCACCTATTCGGCGGCGTCCGCCGCGCTCATACTCGAACTCTGCTCCGGGTCGGTGGCGCGGACAATCGCCAGTTTCTTCGCGGCGCTTCTCGTCCTCTACGTTTCGGAATTCATGCCGAAACTCCTCTGCGCGGCGCGTCCCCTGCGGCGGATTCTCGCGCTTGCCGACATCTACCGCGTTGTGGAAATCGTGCTGCGTCCGCTCGCGCGGCTGGGCGTTGCCCTCACGAACTTCTTCATTCCGAACAAGGAAGCGAAGGAAAAACTCACCTCGGCAGACCTGATTCGCATCCTGAACGACAGGAAGGACGGGGTGCGTCTTTCCGACTTCGAGAGTGCGCTCATCGGGCGCATCATCGTCCTTCGGGTGAAGGGAAAGCCCATCACGCCGGAGGCGATTCTGTCGGCAATCCGAGACTTCGACTGAACGCCCCGCAAAATCGGGCGGCAGTTATAAATGCGGCAGTTGAAGGGGCGGGACCAAGACCCCGCCCCTTCAACTGCCGCATCTCGGTTAAATCACATCTCACCAACTTCTAACCGAACGCTCGTTCATCCCTGACACTGAAAGCGCATACTATGCACCGTCACAACGACAAAGAAAAGAAACAAGGAAAAGAAGAAATGAACAAACTCACTCTCATGGCCGTGTTCGCCGCACCGATTGCGCTCGCCGAGCCGACCAACGTCATCGTCAAGGCCGGGGCGGACGTGCGTCTGCGCTACGACAGCACGGGCAACCTGCCGACGACCTCACGCGGCGAATCCGGCTACTCCGACTACGCCCGCGTCCGCGTCCGTCCGTGGATTTCCGTCAACAGCGGCGACTACGGCATCTACGCCCGCGTCGCCGACGAGTTCCGCCACTACCGTAAGCCTGAATCAAACTCGTCCAAGCAGCGCTGGCCCGATGTGCTCTTCATCGACAACCTCTACTTCACGGCAAACAACCTCTGGGACGCGCTTGACCTGAAGATCGGCCGTCAGGACATGGCGTTCGGCTCGAAGCGCATCATCTCGGACGGCACGGGCGGCGACGGTTCGCGCTCCGCCTACTTCGACGCGGTGCGCCTCACCTGGCACGCGGACGAGGCGCGGACGCTCGACGCGTTCGTCCTTTACCAGTCAAAGAAGGATTGGATGCCGACGCTCGGAAAGGAACACGCGAACGGCAAGGAGCCCCAGGCCTACGACACAACGGGCTACTGGCAGGACGAGTTCGGCGCAGGGCTTTACTGGCAGGACAGGGCGTCGAAGGACTTCGGCTACGACGCCTACTACGTGGTGAAGTCCGAGAACCGGAACCGGAACTCGAAATACCGCAAGGAAGGCGAGCGCGCCGACACGCACACGCTGGGCGTTCGCCTTCTGCCGCGCTTCACCGAGACGCTGAGCGGCGAACTCGAGCTCGCGGGACAGGCCGGCTCATACGGACTTCTCGCCGGGCAGGTCTACGGCGGACTGACCTTCGCGCCGAAAGTCGCCGCGAAGCCCAAGTTCACGGGTGCGGTCTGGGTTCTCTCCGGCGATTCGGAGGGCGAGCGCGGCGATCACGCCTGGCACGCCGTCTTCAACCGCGAGACGGGACTCGGCGAATCCATCGCCCCGATGTATACGAAATACGACTACACCAATCTCATCTACCCCCACCTCGCGTTCGGCTGCAACATCGGCGACTTCTCCTCGCTCAAGGCACAGGTCGGCCCGATGTTCACCGCCGTGAAGGAGGAGGACGCGGGGTCGTTCCGCGGCACTTACGCACAGATCAAGTATGAAATCAAGCCCGCCAAGCTGTTCGGCGTCGACCTCCTGCGCGGCGGGAAGATCGCCCTGCAGGGCGAATACTTCGGCAAGGGCGACTACTTCAAGGATGGCTCGGACAACGCGGCGTTCTTCGGGCGCGTCGAAGTCGCCTGGAACTTCTAACCGATTTCTCACGAAACGGACATACAACCCTGACACGAAAAGCGCATACTATGCGCCAGAAAACAAAGAAGAAAAAGGAATAACGAAATGAATACGAACATCAAGTCAATCCTCCTCGCGCTCGGCGCGACAGCGGCGACCGCCACGGGATTCGCGGCGGATCGGATCGAACTCAACGGCGCGGGCGGCAGTTTCCCCGCCCCGCTCTACCAGAAGTGGTGCTACGCCTACACCCAGACGGGGCTTGGGGCGAAGGTCAACTACCAGTCCGTCGGCTCTTCCGCCGGCATCAGCCAGATCAAGTCCGGCACAATCGACTTCGCCGGAACTGATGCGCCGCTCACGGCCGAGGAGTGCGAAAAGGCGGGGCTCGTGCAGTTCCACATGGTTTCGGGTGCGGTCGTCCCCGCCGTCAACTTGCCCGGCGTCGCCAGCGGCGCACTGACGCTCGATGGCGCGACGCTTGCCGACATCTACCTCGGCAAGATCACGCGTTGGAACGACGGGCGAATCGCCGCGCTCAATCCCGGCCTCGCCCTGCCCGACCTCAAGATTACGGTCGTGCATCGCGGCGACGGTTCGGGAACGACGCACATCTTCACCTCCTACCTGACAAAGGTCTCGAACGAGTGGAAGGAACGCTACGGCGCGGCGACACAGCTCAAGTGGCCCTGCGGAATTGCGGGACAGAAGAACCCCGGCGTGTGCAACAACGTCCGCCGAATCAAGGGTGCAATCGGCTACACCGAATACACCTTCGCGCTCGAATCCAAGTTGAACGTCGCGAAAATCGCGGCGAACGGAAAGGCTGAAGAGCCGACTTCCGCCGCGTGGCCGATTCTCGGCAAGACCTACATCCTGACGCGCAAGGACGCGCCCGCCGACAAGCAGACCGCGATGAAGGCCTACTTCGACTGGTGCTTCGAGAAGGGCGGGGCGACGGCCGAGGAACTGCACTACATCCCCGTCGGCAAATAAGGACGGCGAAAGGCAGTGAAACTCACAACCGATACGCTGTTCAAGTCCACCTGCTTCATCGGGGTGACCGCCGGGCTGGTGCTCGCGGTCGCCCTGATTGTCGTGCTGGGCTTCGCGTCGGCGGACATCTGGAAGACGGACGGGCTGAAGTTCATCTTCTCGTCCGACTGGGATCCGTCGGGCGGCTCGTTCGGTGCGGGCGGGGCAATCGTCGGCACGCTTGCGACGACGGCGCTCGCACTCGCGCTCGCCGTGCCGCTCGCCTTCGCCGCTGCACTCTTCGTGAACGACGCGCCGCCGTGGGCGAAGCGTCCCCTCGCCCACGCGCTCGACCTTCTCGCGGCGATTCCGAGCGTCATCTACGGCATGTGGGGGCTGTTCGTGCTCTGTCCCCTTCTTCAGGAAGGACTCGCCGCGCTCAACGTCGAGACGACGGGCTTCGGGCTTCTGCCCGCCGCGCTCGTCCTCGCGCTGATGGTGCTCCCCTACGTCTCCGCCGTGATGCGCGACGTACTCGCGCAAGCCCCGGTGTCGCTCGCCGAGTCGGCGATGGGGGTCGGCTGCACCCGCTGGGAAGCCGTCTGGCACGTCATCGTGCGCTCCCAGCGGCGCGGCATCATCGGCGGCATCCTGATTGGTCTCGGCCGTGCGCTCGGCGAGACGATGGCCGTCCTCTTCGTCTGCGGCGGCGTGAATGCAATCCCGACAAGCATCTTCGACGGCTGCACGACAATCGCCGCGACGCTCGCCAACGACTTTGCCGAGGCGGACGGACTGCACCGAAGCGCACTCTTCGGGCTCGGTGCCGTCCTGCTCGCCCTCGAACTCGGCATTCAGGTCATCACCCAACGGCTCATTCGTGAAAGGAAGTAAGACAATGCAGATGCGACCGACAACATTCCGCAAGGCGACGAACCTCGTCATGCGCGGATTCGCCGCGTTCGCCACGCTTCTCGCGCTCGCGCTGATGGCGTGGATTCTCTGGACAATCGTACGGAACGGTGCGCCCGCGCTTTCCGCCGAACTCCTCACCAACGCCTCGAAGCCCTACGGCGAGGCGGCGGGAGGAATCGCCAACGCCCTTCTCGGCACGGCGCTCATCACGGGCGGCGCGGCACTTCTCGCGATTCCGCCCGCCTTCGCCGCCGGAATCTGGCTCGCCGAGTTCGGCCGCGAGGGACGCTTCGCCGCGCTCGCACGGTTCACCGTGAACATGATGATGGGTGTGCCGAGCGTCATCGTCGGTCTCTTCGTCTACGGCATTCTCGTCGCCACGACGGGACATTTCTCCGGCTTCGCCGGTTCGGTCGCGCTCGCCATCCTCATGTTCCCCGTCGTCGTGCGGACGACCGAAGACCAACTCACGGGCGTGCCCGATACCCTGCGCGAATCGGGACTCGCCCTCGGCGCAACCCGTGCGCGGGTGACGCTCGGCGTCATCTGCCGCGCCGCCAAGGGCGGCATGCTGACGGGCATCCTCCTCGCCGTCGCCCGCGTTTCGGGCGAAACCGCTCCTCTTCTCTTCACCGCCCTTTTCGCGGATGCCTGGCCCACCAACTACTTCACGGGGCCGACCGCCTCCGCCCCCGTCCTCATCACGAGTTACACGATGGACTCACCCTTCGAGGAGATGCACCGCATCGGTTGGGGCGCGGCACTCGTCGTCGCGGCGGCAATTCTCGCGCTGAACGTCACCGTCCGCGCCTTCGTCCTGCGCAAGCAGTCGCGGCAATAAGCACAGACGCGGCGCAAAGGAACGCCGCCGCCATGGTCTCAGAGCCTCACTTCGCCGCACCCATCTCGAAGACGAGTTCGCCGCCCGTCACGATATCGGCGTGGCGGATCTTCCAGTCCGTGACCGGCCGACCGTTGAGTGTGACCGCCTTCACGTACCTGTTTTCGCGTGAGAGCCCTTTCGCGACGACGGTGAACACCTTGCCGTCCGCGAGGCGCAACGTCACGCGCGACAACTGCGGAGCCCCAATCACGTATTCCCCTCCGCACGGGTTGAACGGGTAGAAGCCCATCGCCGAGAACACGTACCATGCGCTCATCTGCCCGCAGTCGTCGTTGCCACACAGGCCGTCCGGCTTCGGCAGGTAGAACCGGTCAAAGACCTCGCGGATCCGCTCCGCCGCCTTCTCGGGATGGCCGACCTGCGGATAGAAGTAGATGACATGGTGGCTCGGCTCGTTGCCGTGCACGTACTGACCGATGAGCCCCGTGATGTCCAGTACGCTCCCCTTGCCATCAACCTTGTCTGGCGCGACGAAGAGCGCGTCGAGCTTCTTCGCGAACGCCTCGCGTCCGCCCATCGCGGCGACGAGACCGGGAACATCCTGCATGACGTGCCAGGAATACTGGAAGGCGTTTCCCTCGGTGAAATCGTTCGCTAGCCCCGCGCCGTGCCCAAGCGCATACGGGTCGAATGGCGTACGCCAGTTACCCTTCGTGTCCTTGCCGCGCACGAACCCTGTGGATGCGTCATAGATGTTCCGCCAGTTCCCGGCGCGCTTCACGAAAAACGCGGCATCCGCGTCCTTACCGAGGGCCTTCGCCATCTGCGCGGCGCACCAGTCGTCGTAGGCGATTTCCAGCGTCCGCGAGACGGACTCGCCCTTGATCAAGTCGAACGGATAGTAGCCGTAGCGGTCGTAGAGGTCCCAGTCCTCCTTCTCGCTGCCGGGATGCCGTTGCGTCAGCGTGTCCTTAATCTGCGCAAAGGCCGCCTCCGCGTCGCCGCGCCACACGCCCTTCAGGTAGGCGTCCACGATCATCGGGACGGAATGCTTGCCGATCATGCACTGGTTCTCCTTCCCCCAAAGCGTCCAGACCGGCAGGAATCCCGTCCGCCGCCCCTGCTCCAGCATCGAGTCGACGAACGCGACCGTGCGGTCGGGGCAGAGGATCGTGTACAGAGGTCCTGCGGCGCGGAACGTATCCCAGCACGAGAATGTCGAGAGGAAGGGCGTTTCGCCCGCGTCGGCGATATTGTTCGGTTGGACGAACAGGTGATAGAGCGACGTGTACCAGCTCTTCTTCTGCGCGTCGGTTCCTTCGGCAAGCGCCGCGCCGAGCACCCGGTTCCAGGCGGTGCGCGCGGACATACGGACTACATCGAAGTCCCAGCCCGAAATCTCCGACGCGAGGTTCTTCTGCGCACCGGCGACGCCGCCCTCGGCCGAGAGGGCGACCTTCACCAGCAAGGCCTCGCCGCGCTTGAGCCCGAAGTCGAAGACGTAGCGCGGCGCGGCCTCGCCCGGCCGCTTCGGCAGTTCCGCGACCGCCGCGCACGGACGGTCGAAGACGACCGCGAAGGAGTAGCGGCGATCGACCCAGGCGCGGCGGCGGTTCGTGCCGCACAGGCCGTTCTTTCCCGTCAGGCGTACATCGCTTTCGAGGATCTGCGTCGCAGCATTGCCGCCAATGCCGTACTGAAGATCGACCAGAAGCCGCGCCGGCCCCTCGCCGCCGTAGGTCAGGCGGTAGAACGCCACATGCGCCGTCGCCGTCACCTCAACGCGCACCCCCGCGTCCGCCAGCATCGTCGCATAGTATCCTGGCTCAGCGACCTCGGCGGACTTCTCCTGGACACTCGGGATGACGAGCCGCCCCTTCTCGGACGTCTTCACGACGGACGCGAGGTCTTTCGCAGCGAACGGCTGAATCAGCACATCGCCCAGATCAGGGCAACCCGTGCCGTTCAGGTGCGTCTGCGAGAAGCCAATGACCGTCTTGTCCCCGTAGCGGTAGCCGCTGCAGTAGTTCCATCCATCGGCCCCCGTGTCCGGTCCGGCCTGCACAAGGCCGAACGGTACGCACGCCGCCGGCGACGTGTGACCCGTCGCCGATGTGCCGATGAACGGATCGACGAACGACGCGGGGTCGCAACCTCCGCCAGCCTCTGCCGCGAGCGGAAGCCCCGCCAGAATCGTTCCAAACGCGCTTAACGCGACCGCTTTCATCGTCTTCGTCATGTTTTTCATGTCCCTTGTCCTTTCTACGGGCGATCAAAGCCTCTCGACCTTGCCGTCGACGAACTGCCGCGTTGCGGAGTCGAAGGCGAGCCCGAAGGCGTAGATCGGCAGCCCCCGCGCCTTGAACGGCTCGGCGTAGCCCTTCTCGCGAATCTGCTTCAGCCCCTCGTCCGCAGACCCATCGACCTTCAACTCGAAGATGTAGATTCCGCACGGGTGCTCCGCGATGAGGTCGCTCCGCCCCAAGGTCTGCACGGCCTCGGGGTCGTAGCGGAAGCCCTGCGCCGCGAGGAGCATGCACA
>CAVDWI010000070.1:0-9918 GCA_963612485.1 Barnesiella intestinihominis | reverse complement strand
CCGCCGTTGAGGAGACGGTCTACCAGAACATCGATACGCACGACCACGCGGCGGAATGGCGGAATCGCTTCCTTGAAGCCTACAAGTCGTTCTATGGCAAGGAAATCAATCTGCCGCGCTGGCACGAGGTGAAGAACAAGTACGTGCTACCAAAAAAAGGAGAGAAGTAGTGACACCGGCCCCTCACTTTTAATTAAAAGTGAGAGTCCGTCTCGCCAAGCGCCTCCGCGCCCTTCGTCGGCGCATACCGGAACACGCTCCCCGTCACCCCGCCACGCCCGAACCGCGCACCTTGGCGCATCCCAGCCGAATTTGCTATAGTATCACCGTCGTCGGTGAGTAATGCGCCCCTGCCATACGCCTGCGACACGACCTCTGCGAGGGACTTCAGCAGAGGCCACTTGACGCGCCGCGCCGTCCCGTGCTATCATATCGGGCATCGAAGATCCCGCATCGGGATTCCGCCCCTGCAAAACCTCGCGAGCGGATTCACCCGCGGCGGCAGAACGCCCCTGCTGCGCACTCCCAAGGAGTTGGCCCAGGGGTTCTTCCTTTATCTTCGTCAGGTCGTAGAACCTCCGCTTCTCAAACCTCGCCCGCTTGAGTCCGCCTCTGCCATGGGGTCTGACCCCATGGCAGAAACATGTTGATAACTCTACGAAGCCGGCGAATCGTTCCCCGTGCCGCCCTGCTTTCAATTGATCGTCGGTTGAATTCCAAGGGGCATCGACGGAGCGATGTCCGGCAGAACTCGCGGACGGGACACCGCCTTTTTGCCGAGAAGCAAGCCACAGTCGCGGCAAACGGGGTGCGCAAGGGCGCGGCGGAACAGCACCAACAAAGCGGGCGGACACGGGAAGACAATCCGAGCGGAACGGGAAGACAATCCGAGCGGAACGGGCAAAGGCGACAGTGATGACGGGCTTGGCTCGTAAGCAAAACGGGAAAGCAGTGCGGTGGTTTCCCGTCCCGATGCGCATCTCTGCCCGTTCCCCTGCGCATCGTCGCCCGTTCGGATGGGCATCTCAACCCATTCTGACACGCATCCTAACCCATTTTGGTGCGCAGGGATGTCCGTCCGGATGGGCATCTGCGTCCGTTCAGACAAGCAGGGCAATTCGCCGCGAAAGCGAAAGAAAACTGCCATCATAAGCAGGAAACTGCCACGAGAAAATTCTGTCCGCCAAGGCAGACGAGACTCTCGGGGATCGGTCGCCGGGCATTACCCGTGTGGCGATCAGCCTGTTTTCAGGTGTAGGCGGTCAAGGAGCGGGCGGATGAACGATTCCGCGACTTCCATGCCGAAGCGAACGCCCGGCTTGTTGCCGCCATGGAAATCGCTGCCCGCCGAGATCAGGTAGCCGAGTTTGAGGGCGATGCGCGTGAACTCCACGTTCTCCTGCTTGGAATTCGCCTGATAGACCGCCTCCACGCCGTCCAACCCGACCTCTTTGAGCCGGGCAAGCCCGCGTTCCGCCCGAGCGAAGTCCACGCCGAAGAACTTCCAGTGCTTCTCCCAGTATTTCGGGTGCGCCATGATGGCGAGTCCGCCCGCCGCGTGAACCGTGCGGAAGGCGTCCTCCTGCGAGGGATGCCAGCGGTCTTCATAGCAGGATGTCGCGGCGGGCGACGTCGGTGCGAGATACCGCTCGAAGGCGACCTTCACGTCGGGCGCATGGCCGTGATCGACCAGCCACTGCGCGAAATGGGGACGTGCCAGAACCTCCCCGTGCGCATACACAGCGATCTCATCCGTCGGAATCTCAATCCCCAGCCGTGCGAAGTTCGCGAGAATCTTCCGGTTTCGCTCGTTCCGTCCCTCCAGGACGCGCCGCAGAAAGGTGCGCAATTCCCCGTTCGCCGGATCGACGCCGAGTCCGAGCAGATGGAACTTGTGGAAACCCTCGCCCGGCTCAATGGAAAGTTCAATCCCCGCGACGCGCCGCACGGAAGCCCCCTCAAGCGGCGCGGAAAGGAACTCCGCCACGCCGTCGCAGTTGTCGTGGTCGGTGATCGCCACGGCGGCGAAGTCCCGTCCGCGTTCGGCGAGTTCGGACGGACGAACCGTGCCGTCGCTCGCCGTGGAGTGGACGTGGAAGTCAACCAGCACGGACGGCCTCCGCCAGCAACTCAACCCACGCCTTCAGACGCGCCGGCGAATCGCATTCGACGAGCAGACGCAGGTACGGCTCGGTATTGGACTTCCGCACGCTGAACCAGCCCTCGGCGCAGTCGATGCGAACGCCGTCCATTTCGCTTCGCGAGACTTCCGGCGGCAGATTCCGCCGCGCCACCGCGAGAACGCGCGCAATCGCGGCATCCTTGTCCTCGACCCTGAAGTTCAGTTCGCCCGAATTGGCGTATTTCGCGCAAATCGGGTTCATCATCTGCGAGAACGTCCGCCCCGCCGCCTTCACCTTCGCGACCTCGTTCAGGATGCGGAGCGCGGCGAGCACGCCGGAATCGCAGCCGAAGAACTCGCCGAAGTAGTAGTGTCCCGCGAGTTCACCGCCGCACACCGCGCCAAGCCGTCGGAGGGCGGGCTTCGCGAATGCGTGCCCCACGGGCACCATCACCGGCTCGCAGCCGAGCGCACGAATCGCCTCGATCGCCCCGCGTGACGTGCGCACGTCGTGAATGACCTTCGGCTTTTCCGCGCCCGTCACCGCGCCCGGTTGCGCCAAGGTCGCACGGGCGACAATCGGAATCAGGTAGTCCGGCTGGACGAACTCGCCGCGTTCGTCAACGAACATGCAGCGGTCGGCGTCGCCGTCGAAGATGACGCCGCAGTCAAGCCCCTTCTCCCGGACGAACGCGGCGATTTGCTCCCGCGCCTCCGCCTTCAGCGGATTCGGCGAATGACAGGGGAAGCGTCCGTCGAGCGTGTCGTTGATGACTTCCGCGGCGGGGAAGAGTTCGCGCACGAAGAGGGAGGCCATCCCGTTCGAGCAGTCCACCGCATACCGAAGCGGGGAAGCCGCCGACAGAACGGGACCGTGCTCGCGCTGCCAGGCGACGTAGCGCGGCAAACCGTCCAGTTTCTCGACGTGCGGCAATTCGTCCGTCGGGAGCGCGGTCTTCGGCGCGGCGGCAATCAGCCGTTCGACCTCGTTCAGCCCGTCCGCATAGCCGACGGGAAGCGCGGTCTTCTTCGAGACCTTCAGCCCGTTATCCGTCGGCGGATTGTGCGAGGCCGTGATCATCACCGACCCATCGAAGCCGTCTTGCGCGGTGTAGAAGTAGACCATCGGGGTCGTGCAAAGACCGAGATCCGACACCCTCGCCCCCGCGTCAGAAAGTCCCCGCACGAGCGCATCGTGCACCGTCGGCGAACTTTCGCGGCAGTCGCGCCCGACGAGCCAGCGCGAACCGCCGACGACGCGCGGCAAAGCCCGCCCGACGCCATAAACGGTTTCGGGGTCGAAATCGACCCCGAACGTTCCGCGCATGTCATAGGCCTTGAAGAAACCCATGAAACAAACTTCCTTTACTTACTTGAGCAAATCGCCCGCGTCCTTCTCGAGTTCGGCCTTCGCCTCGCCATCATTGTTTTCGACGGCTTCGGCAATCGCGGCGCGATAGTGCGCCTTCGCCTCGTCGCGAAGCTTGACGGCTTCCGCCTTCTGCCCGATGTCGGCGGCGAGTTCGGCCATGCGCTTCTTGTTGCGACCCAGCAGACCTTCCTTCGTCCACGCCACGCCCGTGCAGGGGTCGATTTCCTCCTTCATCGAATCATCCTTGACCAGCGTTTCGACGAAGATGCCGAATTCCTTGAGGGCGGTCGCCTTGTCGCCCGCATCCTGCGCGGCATGGGCGCGGATCTTCGCCTTCGCACCCGCCTTCCAGTTCTCCGTATAGCCCGTCAACTCGTCCATCATCGCCTCGGCCCTCGCATAGTCGCCGACGAGATACGCGCCGTCGAGGCGACGCTCGAAGAGAAGCTTCGCCATCTCGGGACTGCACTTCTTCGAGACGACTTCCATTTCCGCCATCACCTTCTTGAGCTCTTCGCACGCCGCCGCATTCAGCGAACCATCGCCCGCCGTGCGAAAATACGTGCTCAGGCATTTCGACGCCTGCTTATCCGCCTGGTCACGAACGTAGTCCGCATACTTGCGATGACCAATGATAGCTCCCGCAACAAGGACGACGAGCACGATACCGACGACAATTGAGTTTTTCGTTTTCATGCCACTATTGTATCACAATCGAGGGCGATTTGTCTCTGCAAATCTTCAACTTTCGCAAATTTCCTTTCCGGACGAATGAAGCGGCGGATCTCGACAGCGAGGCTTTCGCCCGCCGTCGGCGCGACATTCGGGGGCGCGAGCAGGTGGACTTCGAGGGTCGGACGCCGCCACGCCCGCTCGCCCATCGTCGGTGCGCAGCCGAAGTTGGCGACCCCCTTCGCACCCGCGAGACGCACTTCGTAAACGCCGCAGGGCGGCGCGACCAGCCCTTCAACGGGTTCCAGGTTGATTGTCGGAAAGCCGATTTGCCGCCCGACGCCCTTGCCCGCGACGACTTCGCCGCGCATCGTCCACGCATGGCCGAGCATCGCCGTCGCGGCATCGATCCGTCCCTCGGCAATCGCGGCGCGAATGCGCGTCGAGGAGACGGGCAGCCCCTCGTAATCCGCATAGGGGACGACCATCGCGTCGATTCCACGCGCCCGCAGATAGGCGGCGTTCCCGACGCCACCGCGCCCGAAGTGCCAGTTTTCGCCGCAGAAGACGCGGGCGCGGGAGACATACCGCGAAATGAAGTCGTCGGGAGATAGCGCGGCAAGGGCGGGCGTGAAGTCGAGCGCACGGACTTCGCCCACGCCGCACGCGGCAATCGCCGCGAGGCGATCTTCGACGGACATGACGAGACGCGGCGCGCGTTCGGGCGCGAGCACCGAAAGCGGGTGATTCCGAAAGGTAAGGACGCTCGCGGCACGGGCGAGAATCGCCTGATGCCCCCGATGAACGCCGTCAAAGAAGCCTACCGCAAGGCCGTCGCGAGGGGCTTCACGCATGATGCGAAATCCTTGATGTCCGTCTCAAGCAGGCGGTCGAAGCCAATCGCCTCGGCGACGTCGAAGCGTCCGACGCTCGTCCGGCGGAGCGTTTCAAGCGCCGCTCCGCAGCCGAGCGCCTCGCCGAAGTCGTTCACGAGCGTCTTCACGAGAAGCCCCTTCGTCGAGCGAACCTCAAACCCGACGGACGGCGGATTGAACGCCGTGACGTCGAACTTGTAGACGTGCGCCATAAAGGGCTTGTGCGCCCCCGTGTCGGCAATCTCGTAAAGGGCGGAGCCTTCGCGGCGGACGCTGCAGAACTGGCTCTCCGTCTGGAAGACGTCACCCCTGAAGTCGGGCAGCGCGGCGCGAACCGTCGCCTCGTCCGGCAACGCGGCGGAATCCGCCTCGGCAATCTTCTCGCCCTGGATGTCGTGGGTGTTCGTCTTCAGCCCGAGGCGCATCGTGCCCGCATAGGAGCGGTCGGCCCCCATCACGTCCCCGACGTAACGGTTCGCGCCGTTGATGAGCAGCACGAGCAGCCCCGTCGCCGCCGCGTCAAGCGAACCGCCGTGCCCCACCTTCACGAGATTGAACTTGCGCTTCACCGCCTTCACAACGGACGAAAACGCGATGCCCGCCGGCTTGTCGACGAGCAGAAACCCGTCGAGATCCTCCAGCATCTTCAGTTGCGTCAGATTCGCCATGCGCTTCCCCCTCAGTGGATGTTGCCCCGGCTCGGATGACTCTTCGCCTTCGGCTTCTCGAGCTTGAGGAAGGTCGCGAACTTGAGCGCCTCGGCCGGAATCTCATCGCCCGTCGTGTCGGGCATGTCCTTCAGGTCGGGCGTTTCCGCGTGGGTGTGGTGGAACTTCGTCTTCGGGCGCACGACCTCTCGAAGCGCGGCCTTGAAGTCCTCAAGCCCTTCCCGCGTTTCGCACGAGACGGCAATCGGCGTGACGCCCGTCTCCTCCACGAAGCGCGCGAGATTCTCCTTCGCGACTTCCGCATCCATCTTGTTCGCGACGACGATCGCCGGCCGCGCCGCCAGTTCGGCGGAATATTCGTCGATTTCCTTCTTGAGAACCCGATAGTCCGTCCACGGCTCGCGCGCATCCGTCCCCGCCATGTCGATCACGTAGACGAGCACCTTCGAGCGTTCGAGATGCTTCAGGAACGCAAGCCCGAGCCCCACGCCCTTTGCCGCGCCCTCGATGATGCCGGGCACGTCCGCCATGCGAATCTTCGCCCAGTCGTCGTAGACAACCGTCCCGACCATCGGGTTCAGCGTGGTGAACGGATAGTTCGCGATCTTCGGGGTCGCGGCGGAAAGCACGGAAAGGAGCGAACTCTTCCCCGCGTTCGGGAAGCCGAGCAGCCCCGCGTCGGCGATGGTCTTCAGTTCGAGGCGAAGCCGCTTCTCCTCCGGTTCGCCGCCGGGCGTGTGTTCTGTCGGAGCCTGGTTGACGGACGACTTGAAGTGAACGTTCCCGAAGCCGCCCGCGCCGCCCTTCGCGACAATCACGCTCTGGCCGGGTTCGGTTATGTCGGCAATCAGCACGCCCGTCTCGACGTCGTAGACTTCCGTCCCGAGCGGCACGGGGACGACTAGATCCTTGCCGCGCTTGCCATACATCTTCTGCCCCTGCCCCGGCGCACCGTTCTGGGCGAAGCACCGCGGGTCGTAATAGAGGGAAAGGAGGGAGTTGACGTGTTCGGAGGCCTTGAAGACGACGTCGCCGCCGCGCCCGCCGTCGCCGCCGTCGGGTCCGCCAAACTCGACGAGCGCCTCGCGGCGCATCGACATCGCGCCGTCGCCGCCGCGTCCCGAACGCACCTGCACTTCAATCTGGTCAATGAATGTCTTCGCTTTCATCTTTACTCCCCTTCCGCGTCATTGCGCCACGCGGTTGGCAATCGCCCGCTTGAGCGTCAGGGGGTCGGAATAGGCGATGCCCGAATCGACCGGAAGGCCGAAGGCGAGCCGCGTCAGCGAAACGTCCGTCCCCTTGAGCAGTTCCGCCACGTATCCGGCGGTGGCGTCGCCGTCCATATCCGTCGAGAGCGCGAGCAGAACCTCGCGAATGCCCTCCACCTTCACGCGCTCGACGAGTTCGCGCAGACGCAGTTTCTCGGGCCCCATCCGCCGCGCCGGCGAAAGCTTTCCGCCAAGCGCGTGATAGCGACCGCGAAACGCCCCCGAAGCCTCGATGGGCAGGATGTCCGCCGGCTCCTCCACGACGCAGAGGACGCGGCTCTCGCGTGTCGCGTCCGTGCAGAACGCGCACGGGTCGCATTCGACCGTCGTGAACGCCCCGCAACGCGAACAGCAGCGGACGCGGCGTTTCGCGTCCGAAAGCGCCGCGACAAGCGGGTCAAGAAGTCGACCCTGCTCGCGCACGAGCGCAAGCGCCGCCCGTGCGGCGGAACGGCGACCGAACCCCGGCAGCCGCGCAAGGCACTTCTCAAGCTCGTCAATCGGCTTCAGCATGAGCCACGCGAGACCCTTTCCGCTTACTTGCCGAAGAGTCCGCCCATGCCGCCGGCCTGCATCATCTTGGCCATTTCGCGCTGGGTGGCCTCGCGAGCCTTCTTGAGCGCCCCGTTCACCACGTTGAAGAGCATCGTCTCGAAGCGAGCGGGCTTGCCGGCCTTCACCTCGTCGTAGGCGGAAGGCTCGATGATAATCTTGTCAATTGACATGTCGCCCTTCGCGACGACCGTAATGCCGCCGTTCGCATACTCGGCGGTAATCTTCTTAATCTCGGCCTCGATGCGCTTCGCCTCCGAACGCATCTTCATCGCCTCGCGAACCTGATCGAACATACCCATGGTTAGACCTCTTTCTTCTTTTGCTTTTATACTTCTTCTTTTTGTTTCAATTTGCCGCGCACGGCCGTTCAGGCGAACTTCTCGCCCGAGAGTTCCTCAAACGCCTTGACGTAGATCTCGCGCGTCTTCGCGATGACCTCGTCCGGCAGAACCGGCCCCGGCGGCTGGTGGTTGAAATGCACCGAATCGAGCCAGTCGCGCACGAACTGCTTGTCGAGCGACGGCGGATTCGATCCCACCCTGTAGCTGGCCTCGGGCCAGAAGCGGGACGAGTCGGGCGTCAGCACCTCGTCCGCCAGAATCAGCGAACCATCCGCATCGCGACCGAACTCGAACTTCGTGTCGGCGATGATAATGCCGTGCTTGCGGGCGTGTTCCGCCGCCTTCGTATAAAGACCGACGGTCGCCTCCTTCAGTTCCTTCGCGAGATCCGCGCCGACGAGTTTCTCGGTCGCGGCATAGTCAATCGCCTCGTCGTGGCTGCCAATCGCCGCTTTCGTGGTTGGCGTGAAGAGCACTTCGTCCAACCGCGAGGCGTTCTCGTAGCCTTCGCGCAACTTCTCGCCGTTCACCGTGCGGGACTTCTGGTACTCCTTCCAGCCCGACCCCGTCAGGTAGCCGCGAGCAATGCACTCAATTTCCACCATGTTCACCTTGCGCACGAGCATCGAACGCCCGCGCAGGTCGTCCGCATACGGACGTAACGCCTCCGGATATTCGTTGACGTCGGCGGTGACGAGGTGGTTCTTCATGCCGAGAAAGCCCATCCAGAAGAGGGAGAGGCGGTTCAGCACCTTGCCCTTGTCCGGCACGCCGCAGGGCAGGATTACGTCAAACGCGCTGATGCGGTCGGTCACGACCATCAGCAGCCTGTCGCCGAGGTCGAAGACGTCGCGAACCTTGCCGCTCTTTCGCGGCAGACCCGGAATATCGCATTCCAGCAGCGCATGGTTCTTATCGTATTTCATAACGTTCCTTTCGTAAATCGGGTGTTTCCGTCAGTCCAGTTCAACGACCTTGCCGCCGTTCAGGCGCGACTTTTCCGCCGCGAACGCGATGACGTGGCTTTCGAGCGCCTGCGCCGTCGTCTCGCGAATCTCGTCCGCATCGTTCCGCCAGAGGATCCGGATCAGTTCCGCCACGAGGTTGAAGTCGCCGCCGCCGTGCCGCGAGTGGTTCTCCACACGAAGCGAAAGCGGCACGCCCGTCTCGACGTCGCCGCCGTCGAAGCGGCAGATGTGAAGCGAAGTCCCATCGCCGATGATTTCGCCGCGCGTGCAGGAAATGCGCGTCGTGCGGATGTTCTTCTCGGTGAACCCGGTCATCATGTGGGCGACCGTCGCACCGCCCTCGAACTCCATGTTCACGCACTGGTGGTCGGGCACGTCGTTGTCGCAGCAGTAGACGCACTTGCCGTATTCCGTCTCGCGGATGAGTTTCATCATCGCCTCGTCGGACTGGTCGGCGAAGAGATACTTTAACTCGTCATACTTGAGATACATCTTCTTCGCGCTCCAGATGCACCTGCGCTCGATTTCCGCCGGACATTCGAGACAGCGATCCGCCGCGCCGACGGGCTTGTTCTCCTTGCGGAAGAGCTTGATGGACCCGAAGCTCGACACGCGCCTGCACTTCTTGCCAATCCACCAGGCGAAGAGGTCGAGGTCGTGCGAGCATTTCGCGAGGATGATGGGCGAGGACTTCTTCGAGTTCGCCCAGTTTCCCCGGCAATACGAATGCGCGACCTTGTAGAAGCCGGCCGACTCCTGATGCGCAATCGAGACGACTTCGCCGATTTCGCCCGAGTCGATCAGCGCCTTGATGTGCGCGAAATAGGGCGTGTAGCGAAGGACGTGACCGACGATCACGAGCCGCTTCTTCTCAAGCGCCTTGGCAATCACCTCGCGGCACTCCGCCTCGGTCGGCGAAATCGGCTTCTCGAGAAGGAGGTGGTAGCCCTCCTCCAACGCCATCAGCGCCGGCTCGTAGTGCAGGGCGTCCGGCATTGTGATCATCACGAAGTCCGCCTCCGGCCGCTCCGCGAGGCACTCCCGCCAGTCCTTCCAGTATTTCGGGGCGGGGAT
>CAVDWI010000069.1:0-10075 GCA_963612485.1 Barnesiella intestinihominis | reverse complement strand
CGCCCTCGATGAGAAGAGCCGTCGTTCCCTTCGCGCGGTTCTTCCATTCGAGAAGCTGGTCGTAGATCTTCCGTCTGTAGATGCTTTCGGTCATATTTCGCTCCTTACGGTGCAATAGTATAGCAAACATGAGGGCGCGAAATCAACTGCGGAGTCACGCTTTTAAGCATCTCAGCACAAACAAAACTGCACGTTTTTAAGCATCACCGAACTTCTGACTCTGCACGTTTTCAGCAGTTTAGTCAGTGACCTATCGTCTATGGGCGGTGCGCTCCCACGCCGAACGGGTTCGGACGAACCACCAGCACGTGAGGGGGATCGTCAGGATGTAGAGGAAGCCGAGAAAGCCCATCGTCAGCCAGAAGTTCGAGACGAGCACGGCAATCAGCAGAAGGAAACACGCCATCACGGGCAGCAGATACTGCCGCGAGATGTGGATCGCCTTCAGCGAAATCGTCGGCAGCCGCGAGGCCATCAGCGTCCCGACGAACAGCAGCATGAAGATGCCCGTCAGCGGATTCTGAAGGAAGACCGCGAACTTCGGCGAGAGTTCCTTCGCCTCCAGGGCGAAGGAGAGGATCGCGGGCGTCAGCACCATCCAGCACCCGCCCGGCGCGGGGACGCCGGTGAAGAAATGCTTCCAGTAGGGGAGGGCGGGCTGTTCGAGCATCGTGTTGAACCGCGCCAGGCGGAAGCAGTCGCACATCGCGTAGTAGAGCGCACAGCAGAGCACGATGCGGATCTGGAGCGGCGAAACGCTCGAACCGTCCACGAGGACGTGGGCGGGACCTCCCGTCATCCAATAATACATGAACATCGCGGGAGCAACGCCGAAGTTGACGAAGTCCGCCAGCGAATCGAGTTCCGCTCCCAGTTTCGAACTCGCGTTCAGCAGACGCGCCACGCGCCCGTCGATGCCGTCGCAGATGCAGGCGACGAGCAGCGCCCACAGGGCGGACATGAACCGCCCCTCGCTCGAAAGCGAAATGGACGTGATGCCCGCGCAGGCGGCGAGCGACGTAATCAGGTTCGGGAAAATCGCCCGAAGGGGAATCTGCTGCTGGAGTTCTTCTTTCATGACAGATGCGCGAGAACCGTTTCGCCGGCGACCATGGTCTGACCGACGCGGACTTCGGGCTTCACGCCCTCCGGCAGATACACGTCGAGCCGCGAACCGAAGCGAATCAGCCCGAACCGCTCGGCTCGTTCAAGTTTGTCGCCTTCCGCAACCTGCGGGACAATCCGCCGCGCCACCAGCCCGGCAATCTGCGTGACGCCGTAGACCTGCCCGTTCTCCGCCCTGACGAGGTAGTTGCACCGCTCGTTTTCCTTCGACGCCTTGTCGAGGGAGGCGTTGAAGAACTTGCCCGCCGCGATGTATTCCTTCTTCTCGACCGTCCCAGCCGTCGGCAGTCGGTTCACGTGAACGTTGAAGACGCTCATGAAAACCGAGACGCGCCAGTGCTTCGTCCCGTCCGCAAGGCCGTCCGGCAGTTCCTCCTCGCTGATGAGGCAGATCCGCCCGTCCGCCGGCGAGAGAATCGCCTTCTCGTCTTCCGGCGGATAGCGATCCGGGTCACGGAAGAAGAGGAAGACGCCATACGCCAGCAGGAACAGCGGGATTGACAGGAACGACAGAACCGGAGCAAACGATGATGAAAGGACGGCGAACAGCACGGCGATGGCGAGCGCAATCGCCCCGAACTTCATCCCCTCGCGGTTGATGCGGGGGAAGAGGTACGCACTGTTCGAGAAATCAGGTTTCGGTTCGTTCATGATACGGAAATCGTAATCGACTGCGGGGGAGTCGCCTCGGCGGGTGGACGCGGCGGTTTCGGCCCGTTCTTGCGCGGCGGCCCGATCAGCGCACCGAGCACACGCCCGAGCGTCTTCGGGGCCTGCTCGACGAAGCACTCGCCCGACAGCGTCTCCAGAACGCGGTTGATGACGTCCTCACCCAGTTCGCGGTGGGCGTTCTCACGCCCGCGATACTGGAGCGTCAGCTTCACCTTGCACCCCTCGTTCAGGAAGCCGCGAATCTGCTTCAGCTTGTAGTCGAAGTCGTTCGTATCAGTGCCGGGATGGAACTTGATTTCCTTCACCTTCTGCACCTTCTGCGACTTGCGCGCCTGCTTCGCCCGAATGGACTCCTCGTACTTGAACTTGCCGTAGTCCATTATTTTACAGACAGGAGGCACGGCGTTTGGTGTGATTTCCACCAAATCAAGCCCCTGTTGATCCGCGAGACGCTGCGCATCCCGCGTCGGCATCACGCCGAGCATTTTTCCCTGAGCATCAAGAACGCGAACCTGCGGCACGCGAATCTTGAAGTTGACACGAGTGAACTGTGCGATAACTGACCTCTTTTATTTGGTTTATGATGCGCGTATTTTACCAAATCCCGCGGCTTCCGCGCAAGTGCGAAATTTAGCAATCAAAACCAGATTCCCCTACTTGCGCATGCCGAAGGCCGCCAGCAGGATTGCCGCGAAGCCAAGGATGGCGAAGTGGTCGGGAACTTGCGCGAAAAAGATGAAGCCGAGCGCGGAAGTGAAGAGGACATTCGAGTAGTCGAAGACGGCAATCGAGCGCGGCTCCGCCCAGCGGTAGGCCGCCGTCACGCCGAACTGTCCGATTGCCGCGCCCGCGCCCGCACCCAGCAGGATGAGAAGCTGCGCTCCCGTCATCGGCGTATAGTCGAACGCGACGAACGGCAGCGCCGCCAGACACGAGAATGCACTGAAGAAGAGGACGATTGCCGCGCCCGGCGTCTTCAACTGTCCGAGCTTGTGGACGCAGGCGTAGGCGAAGCCCGCCCCGATGCCGCCGATGAGCGCCCAGACGGACGGCGCGTGAAGCTCCATCGGCTTCATCACCAGAACCGCACCGAAAAAGGCGAGGATCAGCCACAGCCCCTGCCGCCACGACACGCGCTCGCCCAGCAGAAGCCAGGCGAAGAGGACGGTGAAGAACGGAGCGGTCTTGTTGAGCGTCATCGCCTCGCCGAGGGGAATGCGCGAGAGGGCGTAGAAGTTCGCGAAAATACCAACCGTTCCGGTGAGACTGCGCAGGAAGAGGTAAAGCCACTGCTGCGGCGTGAACCGCCGCGCACCTTCCGCCTCCGCGCCGCTTGCGCGGCGGGTTCGCAGAAAGACCGCCGCGGCAATCAGGAGGGCGATTGCGTTGCGGAAGAAACTCTTCTGGAAACTCGACAGCGCGAGTCCATAGTCATCGCACAGGCGCACGAAGAACGCCATCAGAGCAAAACCGAAGGAACTCACCAGAATACAGGCGATTCCACGCAAGCGACTGCCGGACTCGTTCATTCCTCGAAATCAAGCGACGGCGCAACATCCAGGTCGAATGCCGCCGCACCCGTCTTGTTCCGGCGGTAATACGCGAGTCCCGCAATCATCGCGCCGTTGTCGCCGCAATATTTCGGCTTCGCCATCAGCAGGCTCACGCCCGCGCGCTTCGCCGTCTCGGCGAGCACCGCGCGCAGGCGCGAATTGAGCGAAACACCGCCCCCGACAATCAGCGCACGGTAGTTCCGCCGCCGAAGCGCATGTGCCGTGCGGTCAGCGACGACCTGCACGATGGCCTCCTGGTAGGAGGCGACGATGCGCGGAATCTCACCCTCTTCCGCCAGCTTCTCCGCACCGCCGCGCTGCTGAACGTAGCGAAGCAACGCCGTCTTCAGCCCCGAAAACGAAACGCAGAGATCCGCGTCCAGTCCGGCGAGCGCGGTCACGCCCTCACGCGGACGCCCCTTCGGGAACGGCAGAAGGTCGGCAAGCCCGTATTCCTTCGCAATCCTGTCAACCTTCGGCCCTCCCGGATAGCCGAGACCGAGCAACTTCGCCGCCTTGTCGAACGCCTCGCCCGCCGCATCGTCGAGCGTCTGCCCGACAATCGCATACTTCCCGTATTCGGGCAGGTCGAGCCACGTGGTGTGTCCGCCCGAAATGGCAAGACCGAGCGCGGGCATGACGTCGTGCGGGTCGAGCGCGGCGGTTTCCGCCGCCTCCGCCGCGTCCACGAGAAACGGCGTATGAAGGTGTGCCTCGATGTGGTTGATGCCAATCAGGGGGACGTCCATCGAGAGGGCAAGCCCCTTCGCCGCGTTCAGCCCGACCGTCAGCGCCGGGGAAAGACCGGGGCCGTAGGTGACGGCGACCGCGTCGATTTTCTCCGCCGAGACTTCATAGAACTTGTCGAGCGCGGTGCGGATGACTTCACTTATCTTCTCGACGTGCGCCCGCGAGGCAATCTCGGGCACTACCCCGCCGTAGGGCACGTGCAGGGGAATCTGCGTGTAAACCACGTTTGAAAGAACGGTTCGCCCGTCCCTGACCACGGCGGCGGCCGTCTCGTCGCAACTCGTCTCAATGCCTAGAACGTTCATTTCCTATTCCCAGAACTTCCACCAGGGGTGTTCCTTCGGCTTCACGCCGCCCGACCCGCGATAAAGTTCGCGAATTCGGTTCGTCCCCGCCGTTTCGGGATCCTGCACGAGTTCGCGGCGGTGGAACTCGATGCCGTCCGGCACCGACCAGAACTCGCTTCGGATGAAATTGTCGGGATCGATGCGGTGCAGGACGACGACTTCGCCCGTCGGCATGATGGAAATCGTCGGTTTCGTAATCTTCATCAATTCGCCGAGATCAACAGTCATCCACTTCCTGTCGCTCGTACCGGAATCCTTCGCGGCGAGGAAGAGGTGCTCGCGTCCGCCGCGACTCCACGTGAGAAGGTCGAACTCGCGGCGAAGTCCCTCATGGTTGGAGAACATCTGCAACGCCCCGCCGATGCGCATCCCCGGCACGACGTCGAACGCCCGAATCTGCCCCTCGAACCGCACGCCGCCGTGCACGAGTACGGGCTTCGCGAGATAGCGCCCCGGCGAACGCAAGCCGTAATGGTCGGCGAGGAACGTCTCGAGTTTCTGCCCCTCGTTCGACTTGAGGGAAAACGGTGAAACCTGCGGCGAGTCGGAAATCTTCTGCAACTGGCTTCGGTCTGCGCGGAACACCTCGATGAAGAACCTGTCCGGCGAATCCGCCCGCCCGACATCCACAACCCCCGGCGAAAGGTTCACCACGTCCACAACGCCGCGAATGCGCTCGCCGACGACATTGTCGCCGAAGTCGAGCCGCAGGGTGACGTTGATTTCGCTCGTCTCGGCTGAAAACGCCGCGAACGGGACGAAGCCCGCGACCAGCAGGGCGAACGCACAGAAACAGGACTTCCTCATCTTCAATTCTCCACTTTCAGTTCAAGGCCGTCATAGGCCGGTTCGACCCCGTGCGGCAGTTTCCTCAGCCACTCCACGTGGGAGAGGTCGTGGCACATATGCGTGAGATACGCCCGCTTCGGGCGGATGCGCGAAATGTAGCCGAGCGCCGCCTCAAGGTTCAGGTGGGTCGGGTGCGGCCGCTCGCGCAGACAGTTGAGCACAAGTGTCTCCACGCCCTTCATCTTCTCCAGTGTCGCCTCGGGGATTGTGTGGCAGTCGCTGATGTAGGCGAATTTGCCGCCAAGCAAGTAGCCGCAGCAGGGAAAGCCGTGTTCCACGACGAGCCGCTCGACCGCCAAGCCGCCGACGCAGAACGGCTCGGCGTTGTCCACGAAATGAATCATCGGACGGAACAGCCCGATTGCATTCGCCGTCTCGCCGATGTAGGGGAAGATGTGGTGCATCTGCTCAATTGTCTCGCGCATGGCGAAACAGCGCATCGTCGCGCCGACGATACGGAAGGTGCGCCCGTTCGCCCCCGGCGCGTCGGGCGCACAGGGAACGGTCGTCCCATTGATCGTATTGAACCGCCGCACGTCGTCGAAGCCCGCAATGTGATCCATGTGGGAGTGGGTGAGAAGGACTGCATCCACCTTGTCGATGCCGTATTCAATCGCCGCGATTCGCATTTCGGGGGGCGTGTCGATCAGAAAGCCGACGCGATCCGTTCGCACGTATGCTCCACAGCGGCGACGCCTGTCGCGGGGGTCGGACGACGTGCAGACCGGGCACTTGCACCCGATCTGCGGTACGCCGACGGATGTCCCCGTCCCCAGGAATCGAAAGGTGAAACTCACGCCTTCTTTTCCGGCATCTTGCCGGTCGTGAAATACTGCTCGACTTCCTCAAGCGTCCGTCCCTTCGTCTCCGGCAGGAAGAACGCCGCCGTGATGAAGTAGATGACCGTGAAGCCCGCGAGCACGAAGAAGACGGTGCCGTTGTCGTTCGTCGCCGCGCACCACTTCGGGAACACCGTCGCGATGCCGGCGGAGACGCCCTGGTTGATGATCATCGCAATCGACATACCCGTCGCACGGATGCGCGTCGGCATGAGCTCGGTCAGCGCGAGCCACACGCATACGCCGGGACCGACGGCGTAGAAGCCGATGAACATGAAGAAGAACACCGTCGCGAGAACGCCCGTCGTCATTGACGCGGCGACCCAGCCCTTCGAGATGGCGAGGAAGATCGACCCGACGCCGCAAAGGCCGACGATGATGCCCGACGTGCCGAGCTTCAGCAGGAACTTGCGTCCCTTCCTGTCCACGAGCGCACAGGCGACGACAGTCATCACACAGTTCATGATCTTAATCGCCGCGTCCGCCCAGTTGGCGGTATCGCCATGCATGCCCGTCTTCTGGAAAATCGTGACGGTGTAGTTGAGGACGGAGTTGATGCCGGTCGTCTGGTTGCAGGCGAGGATGACGACGGCAAGGACGAACGGGATGACGTATTTCTTCTGGAGAAGCGAATCCGTCGCGGCGGCGTTCTTCGCCTTCTCGGCGGCGGCGGCCTCATCCGCCGCAATCATCTCAGCGAGAATCTCCTTCGCCTTCTCCTCTCCGTTGTTCGCGGCGAGCGAGGCGAGAGCCTCCTCCTTGCGCCCCTTGCGGTAGAGCCAGCGCGAGGACTCCTTCAGCTTGAACGCGCCCAAAAAGAGGATGAAGCCTGGGATGCACGAGAAGAGGAAGATCATCTGCCAGGCGCGCACCCACTCGGTGACCTGCTCGGCGGAGAACCACGCCTTGACCTGCGCGAAGGTGACGGACGCCGCCTCGACGCCGTTCCTGACCGCCTCTGCGTCCACGAGATCCTTCGCACTGCCGACGAAACGGGTTACGCCAACCCCGATGACCGCGACGAAAACGAGACCGATTGTCAGCAAGAGCTGGAACATCCCCGTGCCCTTGCCGCGTGAATCCGCGTCAAGACACTCGGCGAGATACATCGGCACGATAACGCCAAAGAGTCCCGCCGCCGCACCCTGCAGGGCGCGGCCGCCGACCATCATCCAGAAGTTCCCGCCCTCGAAGAAGCCCGATGCGCAGATGATCGGAATCGAGACGAGGAAGAGAAGTGCCGAGGCGATAATCATCTTCTTGCGCCCGAACCACTCGGCGAGAATGCCCGCGACGAGCGACGAAGGCAACGAACCCCAGAGCGCCATGCCGACAATCCACCCGATTTCGTCGCGTGTGAATGTCGATGTTCGCTCGATGTACGGGAGCGCGGCAGCAATCACGCCGACGTCAACCCCGTAGAGAAGTCCACCCAATCCCGCCATAATCAGCAGGAACTTCGCATAACCCTTGACCGTCATCAGTTTGACCTCCTTATTACCTGTTTCAAATCGCCACTCGCACCCGAAATAGGCGCTGAAATATCCGCGTCGATTACCTCGACCTGCTCGGAATCAATCCAAAACTTGATCTTGCTGCCCTTCACGACCTGCGGTTCGCCCTTGGATTCATCGCGCACTTCCGCCGGACGCGCCGCGTTCCCGTAGAGGACGACCATCCCCTCCTTCTTGTAGTAGGAGATTTTCGTGCCATAGGCGCGGCGCAGTTCATTCGTCAGCGCAACATGCCCAATGGCGACAATTCGCCGCAGGTCGTTCGTCCCCTCCGTGAAGACGTAGGCGCGGTCGGCGTGAAGCTGATATTGCTCGTCGTCCACGTGAACGTTTCTGTCGAAGAAGACGACCCCTTCCTTGCGGTCGTAGTAGGTCGTCGCGGAGGTGATGCGGGCCGGCCGCCCCGTCCGTGCGGCAGACTTCGTCGCGTTCGTGGAGACGACATGCTCGACCACGACCTCAGTCGGCGTTTCCGCCGAAACCGCGAACGCCGCGCCCAGCACAAGAAGGGATGCCAAAACTTTCACGACCATGGCTCTATGTCCTTCAGAAGTGGATGATGCAAGTCCTTCTCGCTCAGCAGGAACGGCCGCCCCGGATTCGGATAGTCGATTCCGAGCGCCGGATCGTCGAACTTAAGGCCGCGTTCCGCCGTCGGACAATAGAAATTGTCGCACTTGTAGGAGAAGAGCGTATCATCTTCCAGCACCACGAAACCGTGGGCGAATCCGCGCGGAATGAAGAACTGCCGTCCGTTTTCCGCCGTGAGTTCGCAGGCGACGTACTTGCCGAAGGTCGCGCTCCCCTTCCGGATGTCGACCGCCACGTCCCACACCGCGCCGCGAATCACCCGCACGAGCTTCGCCTGGGCGAACTCGCCCGCCTGCCAGTGAAGTCCGCGCAAAACGCCGCGAGAACTCTTCGACTCGTTGTCCTGCACGAAGTCGGCGTCGATCCCCGCATCAAAGTATCGCCGACGGTTGTATGTCTCCTGAAAATACCCGCGCGCATCCCGAAAAATGTTCGGTTCGACGATCTTGACGCCAACTATTTCCGTATCTCTGACTTGCATAACGCAAATTATACCAAATATTAGCGGCTCACGCCGAAGCGGTATTCCGTCCGGCTGGTGAACTTCTCGCCCGGACGCAGCACCGTCGAGGGGAATTCCGGGTGGTTCGGGGAGTCGGGGTAGTGCTGGGTTTCGAGCGCCACACCCGCAAACGGACACAGCCGCTTGCCCGCCGCCTTCGCCGCGAAGTCCGTCGTCATGTTCTGCGCCCCATACATCTGCATGCACGGCTCGGTCGTCCAGATTTCGAGCGTCCGCCCCGACACGGGGTCGCGCATGCTCGCGGCGGGCTTGAACTCCCCGACCTTGCCGCGCAGGACGAAGTTGTGGTCATACCAGTTGTCCATCGGCGCAAACGCCTTCTCCTCCGCCATCAGCTGTGCCTTCGCGCCGATTTTGCGCATCGTCGTGAAGTCAAGGCCCGTGCCTTTCACGGGGGCGTTCTTCGTCGGAATCAGCCCCGCGTCAGTCTGCGTGAACTCGTCGGCGAAGATCTGCAGTTCCTGTTCGAGCACGGTTCCGCTCGACTCGCCCGCAAGATTCCAGTAGGAGTGGTGAGTCAGATTGATGACCGTCGGCTTGTCCGTGGTCGCCTCATAGTCGATCGTCCAGCGGTTGTCCGCGCTGACGCGATAGGTGACGGTCGCCGTCACCGTACCGGGCAGACCCATTTCACCGTCCTTCGAGACATAGGTGAACGCCACGCCCGACGACTCCGCATCCGAGAACGGAGCGGCCTTCCAGACCATCGTGTCCCAGCCGTTCGGACCGCTGTGCAGATTGCAGTGCCGCGCCGCCTTTTCCTCGTTGATCGGCATCTGGTAGGTCACGCCGTCAAGCGTGAACTTGCCGTGCGCAATGCGGTTGCCGTATCGCCCGATGATCGTCCCCATCGAAAAGCCGTTCGCCTCGTATTCCGCCGCCGTATTCCAGCCGAGCGTCACGTCCGCGAGATTGCCGAACCTGTCCGGCGCATACGCCCGCACGAGGCGTCCGCCGTAATCCGAGACATCGAGAATCAGCCCGTTGCCACTGCAAATCCGCCAGACGTGCGTCTCGCGCCCATCGGCGAGAGACCCGAACGGCCGCGCACCCGAAACGGATGTCGCCGCCTGAACAAACGTCGTCGCCGCACACGCCGCGACAGCAAAAAACAGAATCAATCTTTTCATGCGCCTATTGTATCATTTCCCCTCCCAATCTGCAACTACAGGGGGGTAATCACAAGTTAAGGTTTCGGTGGAGAGGGGGAAAAGACCTCGAACAAGGGTCGCAAATGGTGGGCTATAGTGGATTCGAACCACTGACCTCTTCCATGTCAAGGAAGCGCTCTAACCAACTGAGCTAATAGCCC
>CAVDWI010000068.1:0-10262 GCA_963612485.1 Barnesiella intestinihominis | reverse complement strand
AGTAGAGCGGCGTGACGGTCTTGCCGAAGAAGAACCCGACGCTCGCCATCAGCGCTGGCAGCAGCAATGTGCACAACGCGAGAACCTCGAACGTGCAGACCTCGCGGATCAGGGCTCGCGTCCACGCGCCAAACCGGCGCAATCTCCCGAAGAAACCAACCGCATCGGACGCACCGCCCGATGCCAGAGGCTCAGAATGATCTCTTACCCCCCCCCCATACCCCGCAGGGGTATGGTCAGCCGCCGAGACGGCGGCTTCGCGCACGCTTTTCTCTTTTCTTTCGTTCATAACGCATATTTTACCATAAACGGGGACGCTCCGGCGGATCGGGTCTAGAGTTTACCCTTTTTTTGACTTCTGGACGCAACGGTTACGCTGGTCTTATGCAAAATGCGCGGACTGGTTCTTCTGCCGCGTCAGCATAAAGTGTATTCTATGCGCATTCCAACAACGGAAAGGACAAATCGAATGAACAATGAACGTTATGAACTGAACAAGAACCTCGCCCAGATGCTCAAGGGCGGCGTGATTATGGATGTGACGACGCCCGAACAGGCGAAGATTGCGCAGGAGGCCGGGGCGTGCGCGGTGATGGCGCTCGAACGCATCCCCGCCGACATCCGCGCCGCCGGGGGCGTCGCCCGCATGAGCGACCCGAAGATGATTAAGGGCATTCAGTCCGCCGTCTCGATTCCCGTGATGGCGAAGTGCCGCATCGGCCACTTCGCTGAGGCGCAGATTTTGCAGGCAATCGAAATCGACTACATCGACGAAAGCGAAGTCCTTTCCCCCGCCGACGACCGCCTGCACATCGACAAGACCCGGTTCGCCGTGCCGTTCGTCTGCGGTGCGAAGGATCTCGGCGAAGCCCTGCGGCGAATTGCCGAAGGTGCGTCGATGATTCGCACGAAGGGCGAGCCGGGTACGGGCGACGTGATTCAGGCCGTCCGCCACATGAGGATGATGCAGTCCGAGATTCGCCGCATCGTCTCGCTCGGCGCGGACGAACTCTACGAGGCGGCGAAGGAACTGCGCGTTCCCTACGAACTCATCAGGTTCGTACACGAGAACGGCAAGCTCCCCGTCGTCAACTTCGCGGCGGGCGGCGTGGCGACCCCGGCGGACGCGGCACTGATGATGCAACTCGGCGCGGAGGGCGTGTTCGTCGGCTCGGGCATCTTCAAAAGCGGCAATCCCGCGAAACGCGCGGCGGCAATCGTCAAGGCCGTCACGAACTACAACAATCCGAAGGTTCTCGCCGAAATCTCGGAGGACTTGGGTGAGGCGATGGTCGGCATCAACGAGTCCGAAATCAAGATCCTGATGGCCGAGCGCGGGAAGTAAGACGATGAGAATCGGCGTTCTCGCCCTTCAGGGGGCGTTCATCGAACACGAACGGCGACTTGCCGCGCTTGGCGCGTCGCCGTTCGAAATCCGCCGTCTGCCCGACCTTGACCAGTCCTTCGACGGACTGATCCTGCCGGGCGGCGAATCGACCGTGCAGGGCAAACTCCTGCACGAACTCGGCCTCTTCGACCCGCTCAGAAAGCGCATTGCCAAGGGTCTGCCGACCTTCGGCACGTGCGCGGGTCTGATTCTTCTCGCGAAGGAACTGGAAGACGACCCGACCGTCCACTTCGGATTGATGGATGTCACCGTCGGGCGCAACGCCTACGGACGGCAACTCGGCAGTTTTGCCGCGAAGATTCCGTTCGCCGGAGGCGCGTCAGTCCCCGCAACGTTCATCCGCGCACCGGCGATTCGCCGCGTCGGGAAAGGCGTTGCGGTTCTCGCCACGGTGGACGGCATTCCCGTCGCCGCCCGCGAACGGAACATGCTCGTGACGGCCTTCCACCCGGAGTTGAACGCAGACCCAGCCGTTCACGGATACTTCCTCGACATGATTCGCACCTGATGCAAACTGAAACGATTCCCGCGTAGACGGCAGCGCTTTACCTCTCAATCTCAATTCTTAATTCTCTCCCCCTCCCACGGGAAGAAAGACGGTGAAGGTCGAGCCCCGCCCTTCTTCGGACACGCACGAGACCGCACCGCCGTAGGAGGTTGCAATCGCCTTCACGAGCGCCAGCCCAAGCCCCTTCCCCGGCAAGTGCCGCGATGCATCCGCCCGCCAGAAGCGCCGGAACACGAACGGGACGTCCGCCGTCAGCATCAGTCCCGCGTCCTCCGCAAGCGGCGCGTAGAGTTCGCATGCCGTCCGCACGACCTCGGCGACCTTGTCATCGTCCTCGGCTATCAGGATGTTCGCAATAAAACGCTTCCTCACCCGTAAAAACGGGAAAGCCTCAGCCCTCATTCGTAGCGGAGGCAGTCGATCGGGTTCAGTTTTGAGGCGCGATAGGCGGGGTAGAAGCCGAAGAACATACCGACGAACGCCGAGAAGAGGAACGCATAAACCGCACTCGTCGCCTCGATGACGATGGGCCAGTTCTGAATCTCGCCAATCGCCTGCGCCGCGCCGATGCCGAGCCCCACGCCAATCAGTCCCCCGACCGTCGAAAGCACGACCGCCTCGAGGATGAACTGCCAGAGGATGTTCGCGGGCGTCGCGCCGATCGCCATGCGAAGCCCGATTTCGCGAATGCGTTCCGTCACCGAGACGAGCATGATGTTCATGATGCCGATGCCGCCGACCAGAAGCGAAATTGCCGCGACGGCCGTCAGAAGCACCGTCATCAGCCCCGTCACCGACCCGATGGTGTTCATGATTTCCGTCGTGTCGCGTGTCTCGAAGTCGTTGTCCTGGTAGTCCGCGAGCTTGTGCCGCTGACGCAGAAGCGCGGTAATCTCGCGCTTCGCCTCCTCCAGGTCGTCCATCGAGCGGAGCGAGATGTTCATCATTCGGATGGACTGGAACTTCGAGCGCTGCAGAACGCGCCCGACGGTCGTATACGGGGCCATCACCGTGTCGTCCTGATCCTGTCCCCAGCCGTTCGCGCCCTTCGAGGCGAGGACGCCCACCACCTTGAACGGCATCGCCCCGATGCGGACGATCTTGCCGATCGGGTTCTCGTCCTCGGCGAAGAGGTTGTTCTTCACCGTCACGCCGAGGACGCAGACGCGGGCGGACTTCTTCTGCTCGCTCTCGTCGAAGAAGCGGCCTTCGCCGACTTCCCAGTTGCGGATTTCGGGCATCTCGAACGAGACGCCGCTCACGCGGGTGTTCCAGTTGCGGTTCTCGCGGATCAGCTGGCTGGTCACGTTCACGGTGGGGCTGACCGCCGCGACGAGATGGCCGAGTTCGTCCTGAATCGCCTCGGCGTCGCCCGCCGTCATCGTCTCGCCCGAACCGAGGCTCGCGCGCACCGTGCCCTGCCGGTTGCGGTCGGGGAAGACCATGACGAGGTTGTTGCCCATCGACGAGATTTCCTTCACCATCATGGTCGAGGCGCCCTTGCCGATCGCCATCACGGCAATGACCGCCGCGATGCCCACGATGATGCCGATGCAGGTCAAAAGCGAGCGCGTCTTGTTGCGGAGGATGGCGAGGATCGCCACCTTGAAGATCATCACGAAGTTCATGCGCGGTGGTCGTCCTTTACGAGTTTGCCGTCGCGCATCAGCAGATGTCGCTTCGCATACGCGGCGATGTCGTCCTCATGGGTCACCATGACGATGGTGATGCCCTCCTTGGAGAGGTCGGTGAAGAGGTTCATGATCTCGACCGAGCTCTTCGTGTCGAGGTTGCCCGTCGGTTCGTCGGCGAACAGGACGGGCGGCTGGTTCATGAGGGCGCGGGCGATGGCGACGCGCTGCTGCTGGCCGCCCGAGAGCTGGGCGGGCGTGTGCAGGGTGCGCTCGCCCAGGCCCACGCGGTTCAGGAGTTCGACGGCGCGGCGGCGGCGGGCGGCGCGGGTGAGCCGCCCGAGATAGAGGTCGGGCAACTCGACCTGCTCGACGGCGCTCGTGCGCGGCAGAAGGTTGAAGTTCTGGAAGACGAAGCCAAGCTTGCGGTTGCGGATGCGGGCGAGTTCCGCGCGCGAGCGCCGCGCAACCTCAAGCCCGTCCAGCAGATACGAACCCGCCGTCGGCGTGTCGAGACAGCCGAGGATGTTCAGCATCGTGGACTTCCCCGAACCCGACGCGCCCATGATTGCGACGAATTCGCCGTTGTCGATCGAAAGCGACACGCCGTCGAGCGCGTGCACCGGCTCGTCGCCGATGGCGTAGGTCTTGCGGAGGTCGCGGATCTCGATGAGGTGTTCCATCACTTCTTCGGCTCCGGGGCCGTTCCCTTCGTGCCGCGCTGCGGCGGCTTGGGCATGAACGGATTTGTCGCGTCGTCCTTCAGCGCCTTCGCGGTCTGCGCCGTCTCGTAGCCGATCACGGCCTTGCGCCCGACGAGCCCGTCGGCGTTCTTCAGTTCGGTGAACGAGTCGTCCGATACGCCGTCGGCAACTGTCATCGCCTCCAGCTTGCCGTCCGCCCGCTCGAGCCAGATCTTGCGCCCTCGCGGCACTTCCCCCTCCGCCTGGTCTTCCGCCTTCGGACGGAAGCGGAACGCCGCCGCGCTCACCGCCGGCACGTCCTCCGCCCGCGCCGTCTCGATGGAGAGCGTCGCCGTCATGCCGGGGAACAGCATCTCGTTCGGGTTCTCCGCCTCGATGATGATCGGATAGGTGACGACGTTGTTCGTCGTCGTTGCGGCGAGACGGATCTGCCGCACCCGTCCCGTGAACTTCCGCCGGTAGGCGTCCGCCGTAAAGGAGACCGCCTGCCCGATCTGGATGTTGCCGACGTCCGCCTCCGGCACGGTGGCCTCGACCCAGATCGTCTGCAGGTCTTCCGCAATCGTCAGCACGGGGACGGCGTTCATCGACGAGACGACCGTCTCGCCCTCCTCCACCTTACGGTCGAGCACGATGCCGTTGACGGGCGAACGGATCGTGCAGTAGTCGAGGTTCGCCCGCGCCTGGCTGACGGAGGCCTTCGACTGCTCGACCGCCGCACGTGCGCTTTCGAGTTGGGCGGCGGTCGTGTCACGCGACTCGACCGCCGCGTCGAGGTCGGATTCCGAGCACATTCCCTTCGCGAAGAGTTTCTGCTTGCGCACGAGCGTCTTCTCGGCGAGCACGAGCTGGGCCTCGCGCAACTTGATGTTCGCCTCGTTGCCGTGCAACTGGGCGACCGCGCTCTTGTAGTTCGCGTCGTAGACCTGCGGGTCGATGAGCGCGACGATCTGTCCGTTCGTCACGGGCGAATTGTAGTCCACGAAGAGTTTCACGATCTTGCCGTTCACCTGTGCGCCGACGGGAATGCCGCTCGGCGAGTTGCGCGGCGTAACCGTACCCGTCGCCTCGACCGTGCGCACGATGTCCGTCCGCGTGATGGGCGCGTAGCGGTAGGTCGGTTGCTTCGTCTTGCCGCCGAGCCCGCCTTCGCCCGAACAGCCGACGATGCCGCCCGCAAGCCCGGCGACCGCCAGAAACTTGAGCCACTTCACTGTCTGACAACCCTTCACGGTATTTCCTCCTCAACCTTTTCCTCTTGATAGACGGGATAGCGGCCGATCTTGGCGAAGAGCGTCGCCTCCGCCCGCTGACCCTGGTAAAACGCCGAAACACAGTCGCCCATCGCGGCGGAATGCGACGAAATCGCCTCCGAAAGCTCGATGCGGCTCACGTCACCCACCGAAAGCTGCCGCCGCACCATCTCAAGGTTCTCCCGCGCACTGCGGATGGACGCGACCGCCGTCTCAAGGGCCTTCTCGGAATCGTCGCGGTCGGCAATCGCCGTCTCAAGCGAGACGGAAAGGCTCTGCTCCGCCGCGTCCACCTCCGTCGCCGCCTGACGCATCGCGACGACCGCGCGATCCACCGCCGTCGTCTTGCGAAAGCCCTGAAAGACGGACTGCACGCCGCTCACGCCCCAGTTCCAGTACCAGAGCGGATCCGACCACCGAAACGACGCGGTCGCCGAGACGGACGGCATCAGATCGGCAATCGTGTAGTCGACCTGATGGGAGGCCGCCCGCAGCTGCGCCCGTGCGACGCGCATCGCGGGCGCATTCGTCCGCGCGAAATCGAACGCCTCCGCCACGCCGTAGGTCGTCCGCCCGAAGCCGCGCTGGACGAAGCGAATGCCCTGCGGACCCGTGCCGATCACGTCCGCATACGAGCCGCGCGAAGCGTCCACGCCGAGGACGCGCATCAGTTCCGCCCCCGACGTCGTGACGAGATTCGACGCGGCGACCGTCTTCTGCCGCGACTGCGTGTAGTCGAGCCGTGCGCGAAGCACGTCGAGCTTGTTCGCCTCGCCCGCCTCGAGCCGCGCCTCGGCACGGGCGAGATGGTCGGCATATTCCGTCTCGTTCGTCAGCGACACCTCGAGCAGGGCGCGTTTCTCGAGAAAGGTAAAGTAGGCGGACGCAACCTCGTCGAAGACCGTGTAGCCCTCGTTCACGAGTTTGACTTCGGAGGCGACGACCTTCTCCGCCTGCGCGCGGGCTTTCGCGTCATACCGCCCGAAGTCCCAGATCAGCAGTTCGAGCGAGAGCGAGGCGGAAGGGCCGCCCTTCGTGGCGTAGTCGTGGTCGCTCCAGTGCGTGCCCGCGCTCGATTCGCTGTGGCCGCCGCTCAGGGAGAGGTGGGGCGCCGTCCACGGGGTGTCGCTCACGAGCGGCGCATCCGCCGCGAGCTCCCGCAGCGCGAGCCGCGCATCCTCCACCGCAAGCCGCGCCGAGACGACCGAGGGACGGTTCGTCAGCGCGAAGTCCACGAGTTCGGCAAGAGATTTGCCGCGAAGGTCAAGCCGTCCGGCGGCGGGTGCGACCTGAGTCTCGTCGCCGCGCACGGCGACATCCTCCTGCGCATTTCGCGCACGGCGAATCGTCGAACACCCGACCGCAATGAAGGCCAGCACCAGAAAGAAACATCCAAGGCGAAGATTCATAGTGCGTATTATAACATACCTCGCGGTATGTCTGCACCCCTAAATTTGGGGACTGTTGGCGAGTGAGCAATGTCCGGCAAAACTTCCGGCAGATGTGGTATAATATCCGCCGTCTATGAAACAGTATAATGTCGGTTTGGTTGGTGTCGGCGCTGTCGGCACCGAAATGATCAAGGTCCTGAAAGACCGCCACTTTCCCTGCGGGAAGGTGCAGGTTTTTGCCTCCCGCGAGCGCGACGAGCAGATTCTCGGCGAGACGTATCACGTGCTGAAGGCGGACGAAAACAGCTTCAAGGGGTTGGACATCGTGCTGTTCGCCGGCAAGACGGATGTCGCAATCCAGTTGAAGGATGCGGTCGTGAAAGCGGGGGCGAAGATGATTGACAACTCCCGCGCATTCCGTCAGGATCCCGAAGTGCCGCTCGTCGTGCCGCAGGTGAACCCCGAGGACCTCGACTGGAACAAGGGCGTGATTGCGAATCCGAACTGCACGACCGCCATCATGCTGGAGGCCGTCGCGCCGCTCCACAAGGCGAAGAAACTGAAACGCCTCGTCGCCGCGACCTACCAGGCCGCATCGGGGGCGGGTGCGCCGGGGCTGAACGAACTCGAGGAGCAGATCCGCGACTACGCCGCCGGCAAGCCCCTCACCGTGAAGGCGTTCCAGCACCAACTCGTCTGCAACCTCATTCCGCACATCGACAAGTTCGACGAAACGAACTGGTACACGCTTGAGGAACTCAAGATGCGCAACGAGGCGCGGAAGATGCTCCATCATCCGGAACTGCGACTTTCCTGCACTTGCGTCCGCGTGCCAATCGCCCGCGCCCACTCCGAGTCGCTGAACCTGGAGTTCGAGGAGGAGATTACGCCCGAGGATGCGCGGCAGATTCTCGCGAAGAGCGAGGGCGTGAAGGTCGTGGACGATCCGCTGAACGGGGGCTACCCGATGCCGCTCGATGCGACGGCGAAATATGACGTGTTGGCGGGGCGCATTCGCCAGGATCTCTCACGGGACGACAAACGCGGGCTTGAGATGTTCGTCTCGGGCGACCAGCTGCTGCGCGGCGCGGCGCTCAACGCCGTCGAAATTGCCGAGCATCTCATCTCACGAGGACTGATTTGACGCGATTTGACGCGGACTACTGATCCGAATGACCGTCCCTGGTGTTTGAGTCAAACATCAGGGATGTTTTTCATCCCCCATCCTTAATTTTTAATCACATTCTCATACGCTCTCGCCATCTGCCGCCCGATGGCGGGCCATTGGTATTTCTCCTCGACAAGCCTGTGTCCCCTCTCGCCCATCTCACGCAAGGTTTCGCGCGGTAGGCTCGTTGCCTCCCGCAACGCCGCGACAAGACTCTCCTTCGGCGGCAAATCAATCCACCAGCCGCACCGACGCTCAACCAACTCCTGCCACGGCGTTCCCTTTGTCGTGATGACAGGAAGCCCCGCCCAAAGCGCCTCGGCGACAACAATACCAAAGTTCTCCGAATAAGTCGGCAATACGAAGAGATCCGCCCGCGCATAAGCCGTCCATTTTGCGTCATCATTCAACGGACCCGTGAGAATGAAGTCGGAGTTTGACCTCATCTCCGTCCCACAGGGCATTCCCAACTCACCGATTCTCGCCTTCACCCGCGCCTCATACGCCCGCTCCTCATCGCCGTTCAGCGTGTAGACAAGTTCGCACTGCCAGCCTTGCGGCTTCACTTTCGCCCATGCCTCGACCAGTTCCAACACTCCTTTTTTCGCATGCATCCGGCTCACGAACAACACGCGGCGGAATCTCTCCCCCCGCTGTTCGACTTCAACTTTCGACTTCGACACTTCCCCCTCCCTCGGTAAACTAACTCCGTTTGGCGAGACGATAATCGGATTCTTAAGCCCCAGTTTCCGGAATTGCTCCGCCTCACTCGCGGCGGTCGCGTGAAGCGCCGCCGCCTTCTTCAAATCCCTATCCTGATAGAGGAAACGCGCAATTCTCTTCTTGAGCCATTTTGCCTTCAGCGACCAGGGCTCCAACATCCCTCGCGGCGCAATAACATACGGAATTTCCATTCTTCGCGCCATTTTCGCCGCCAAATGAATCTGCCAAGACCAGATGCCATGCAGATGTATGATATCCGGCTTTATCTCTGCAAACACCCGCGCAAAGAAATGCGTATGCCGCTCACCTTTCTCGGGTGCAGCAAAATGCGAAACGCCCTCCATCCACGCGACATCACCGACCGAGCAGCTCAAAAGCCACGTATCGCACCCCGCCGCATTCAATGCCGCGACCAATGCCTGAGAAGAGCGCGACGGGCCGCCCCCTTCCCGCGAAATACCCGATATGATGTGTACTGCTTTCATTCTTTACTGGCTATCGCCACGGATTTCACGGATTGACACGGATTTTTGTTAATTACGTGGAATGCTCGGAGTCTCATTCTCAAATAACACATCAACCCTTCCTATCCGTGTCAATCCGTGTTATTCGTGGTTTATTTATTTTGGGAAAAGACTTCTTCAAGCCGAACAAGGTTGCGTCCCTTGAACTCGTAGCAGAGGAAGTGGACGGGCGTGCCACCCGCGAGCGCGGCAAGATTGGGATCTGCCGCGTAAAGCTTCAGCTGGGCGACCGCCTCCTCGTGCTTCGCCGCGATTTCAGAATCGGGAGCGTCCGCCTTCGAGTGCTTCATCTCAATCACGTAGCTCTGCTCAGGAATCGAGCCTTCGGGGAGCATCCGGTTCGGGAAGAGCGCATAGTCCGAGAAGCCGCACGGATGCGACAATTCGGGCTTCACCATATAGACGCTCTTCATCGTCAAATAGGCGCGGAGGTAGCCGTTGATCCGCGCCTCGCCGTAAAGGCCGTCGCGCGGCGAGCCGTTGTCGCGGTATTTCTCCGCGAGGTAGGTCAGGAACTCGCGCCATTCGCCGTCCCACGCGAAAGCGTCAAACTTCTCGATGAACTCCGAGACATCGACGGCGTTCGGTCGCGAGGCGTATTGCGCGCGCATGTAGTCGAAGATCTGGCGACGGACGCATTCGTTCGGGATGCGGAACGTCAGGTTGCCGCGGTGGAAGCGGCCCATCGTGACGATGCCGTAGTAGTAGTAGAGCGACTTGAAGTTCTTCGCGTCGCAGATCGACTCGATCGGGAACGACTCGACGAGGTCAAACGACACTTCGTCCCGGTCCGCGAGTTCCTCCGTAAGCGGCAAAACGCCGTCGAACGTCTCGGCGTGGCGCTGCGCGGCAAGAATCATGTTCAGTTTGTTCCAGTCGCTGCGGATGTTGCCGTCAATGAGGTTGCGCGGCGGTTCGCCCGTCGCAACGAGCTTGCCGAGGTAGTAGAGCG
>CAVDWI010000067.1:0-10279 GCA_963612485.1 Barnesiella intestinihominis | reverse complement strand
ACCGTCTCCTTGAGCGACGGGTCGAATCCGTAGTCCGCGAAGACCTCGTCGACGTATTTCCGCACCTGCTCCCCGGTGAAGCCGACCATGCCGAGCTTGTTCTTGTCAAGGCTGATGACCGTGCCGACGTTGAAGCCGCTGGAGAGGTCGTCGAGCGTAATCGGCAGGACGCCCGTGAAGTAGGTGCGCCCGACCGTGTTGTCCGCGAGCCCCGCCTTGAAGGACTTGAAGAACGCCTTGAAGAAGGACTCCCGCGACTGCTCGTTGTCGTGTCCGCAGATCGCGTCGTAGTCGCCGTCGCGGCGCGAGACGACGAGTTCGTTCGTGAAGTTGTCGTATTCGTCGATGATGACGTAGAGCGGGGGAAGGCCGTTGTTCTTGATGACGTCACGCACGGCATCGACAGTCGCCGCCGCCGTCGGCGCGGACGCGACTTGAGACCAGTCGGCAAGATGGGCATAGGCGGTCGTGAAGCGGGAGACGCGTCCCTTCACGTGAGCCAGGAAATCGCGTTCAATCTCCGCGACCGTCCCGACCTGGATCGTCGAGAAGTCGAATGTCAGCACGAGGAATGAGTTCGCGAGCGGGGTGGGGGCTTTGCCGATGTCGAAGCGTCCGAAGAGTTCCGCGAACCTCTCCTTGCGGTTGATGTCGTAGTAGTATTCGAGCATCGAGCAGACAATGGACTTACCGAAGCGCTTCGGGCGCAGGAACACGGGCGTTGAGCAGTTCTCAAGTTCGTGTATGTAGGAGGTATTGTCAACGACATAGCATTCGTTGACAAGCTTCTCCCAGTTGATTACGCCATAGGGTATCTTGCGCTTCATACCGCGTATTATACCATATTCGGGTTCAGAAGCCGTTGCCCGAAAAATCCCCGTGTTAAGTGGCTCAGCCACCTACGAATCTACGGGATGTTCACGTTCGCGGGACGTCATTTGATCGCCTGCGCGCCCTTGCCGGGCATCGCGCCGAAGAGCTTGAGCGCCGTCTCCCACGGGTAGCGGTTCGCATACATGTCGCACTGCGTCTTGATTGTGCCCTGCAGCGGGAGTCCCAGCACCGAGCGCAGCGCATTGCACTTGCCCTCGTCGAGCTTCGTCGTCTCGGAATACTTCATCGACAGGAAGGCGTTGAGGTATTTCGCGTCGATGCGTCCCTCGAACGCCTTCGGGTCCTTGAGGTCGACGTTGCCCTCGATGGACTCGATGCCGTCCGTGCCCTCGAGGTCCTCGAAGCCGTCCACGCGCACCTTGGCGATGGAGGGCGAGATCGTCATCTGGACGTCGCTCTCGCGGTTGAGGAAGAAGACGTTGCCGTCGATCTTGATCTTCTTGTCCTTCGGGTTGCCCATCGTGTTGTCGAGCCCGCTCATTACGTTGAGCCCGATCACGTTGTCCGCGATGTCGCTCTCGACCTTGGTGTTGGTGCGTACGCCGTAGCCCATGCCCTGGAGGTCGTTCTTCGTCGTCCAGGTGAAGAGGACGGTGTTGTTCTTGAACTCGAACTTGACGGCCATCTTCGGGTTGGTGCAGTTGACGTTCGCGCCGATGAGGCGGTTGTTGACGAACACGCAGTTCTCGATCTCGACCTCGCCCGAATACCAGTTGAGGTTGACGCCCATGTTCGATCCGTTGATGAACGCGCAGTTCTTGATCTCGATGTCGCCCTCGCCGCGCGAGGCGGTCGCGGAGTAGATGCAGTAGCGGTCGGCGCTCACGCACTTGTCGGCGGGGTTCTTCGCCGGACCCTGCAGCCACATACCGGTGTCGAAGCCCTCCGGCTTGCCCTTCGCCGCGTGGTAGCTCGACGCGAAGCCGTCGTCGAAGACGAGGCCGTCAATCTTCATCTTGAAGCCCTTCGGGGCCTTGGCGGGGGACTTCTCGAACTCGAGGTGCAGAAGTCCGCGGCCGGCGCCCTTCTTGTCGTTGTGCTCGTTCGCGGGCTGGATGAGCGTCCGGTGCGTAAGCGGGTCGCGCGCCGAGAAGTCGGACGAGTAGCCACCGACGATGGAGACGGGCTTCGTCATCATGAACCAGCCGCACTTCATCTTGCCCGGATAGTTGCCCTCGGCGACGTGGATGACGTCCCCGACTTCAGCCTTCTCAAGGGCCTTCCAGAGGTTCTTGAGCGGGGCCTCCTTCGTGCCCGCGTTCTTGTTCGCGCCGGTCGCGAGCGAGACGTAGAAGTCTGCCGCGGGAATGGAGAGCGTCGCGGCGCACGCCGCCACAGCGAGAAGGAGTCTCTTCATGTTTCTTTTCCTTTAAGGTAATTGCAAAAACCCCTCTTGGTTGGCATCCATCTGGTGCATCGAAGTCCGCCTTCAACGCGCCAGACCGCCAATGCGACGATAGGGATTTCACCCAAGATTCGATTGCCCCAATAGTGTAGCATTTCCTGACTTTCTCCGCAAGGGGGCGTTGCGTTTTTTTGGATATGTCTCGAAACTCAGACTCAAATGTCTGCCGAAATGCCGCGAAGACCAGGGAACTCAGGAATCGTTCGTATACGGATACGTTCGGCCGAGCAGGGGGTATTTCGCGCCGGCGGCGGCATTGTAAGGCAGCCACTCGACGGGCGAATCCCCGGCAATCGCCGCGAGAGCGGCGCGATCAGCCGGCGAATCGTTCACGCCCGGAATGAGCGGCACACGAAGACGGTGCGGAACGCCGCTCGCCTTCAGCCACGCGATGTTCGCCAGCACGATGCCGAGGTCGCCGCCCGTCCAGCGGCGGAAAGCCGCCGCATCGTGGTGCTTCAAGTCCTGATAGACGAAGTCCAGCCGCGAAATGACGCGGCGGTAGGTCTCGGACGGCGCGTAGCCGCTCGTCTCGATGGCAAGTCCCACCCCCTTCGCCTCGGGACGTTCGCGGACGCAGTCAACCAACTCCGCGAGAAAGTCCGCCTGCATCAGGGGTTCGCCACCCGAAAAGGTGATTCCGCCGCCCGACGAAGCCATGATGTCGGCATTGCGCAGCAGTTCCGCCGCGAGTGCCGCCGCCGTCCAGTCCGCGCCGCAGGGGACGGTCGAGCCGTCGCGACGGCGAAGGACTTCGAATTCCGGGGACTGCCCCTCCGGGTTGTGACACCACGCGCACCGGAGCGGACAACCCTTGAAGAAGACGGTCGTGCGGATGCCCGGCCCGTCCTGCAAGGTGAACTCGCGAATCTCGAAGACGCGACCCGTCACGACGCGGCGAGTTCGACCCGCCTGATGATTTGGTCCTGGAAGCACTTGTCGAGTTCGACGAAGTAGCCCGACCATCCCCACACGCGGACAATCAGGTGGCGATGGCGTTCGGGGTGAGCCTGCGCGTCGAGGAGCGTCTCGCGGTTGATGGTGTTGATCTGCATCTGGTGTCCGCCGCGTTCGACGAAGAACTTCACGAGGCGGGCGACCTTCTCGACGCCGTCGGGGAAGGCGAACGCGGAATCGTGAATCTCAATCGTCAGCGGCCCGCCGTTGCAGACGGGAACGAGGTTCGGCTCGGTGAAACTGCGCACGACGCTGATCGGGCCCTTCACCTCCGCGTCGAGCGACGGCGCGTAGTTCGCCGACAGCGGTTCGCCGCGAAGCCGTCCGTTCGCGCTCGCGGGGACTTCCCGCGCATGCCAGATATAGTACATCGCGCTTCCCGTGCCGGGACGGAAGATTCCGCCGCGGTCGTTTCGCCGCCCGTCGAAGGCGTGTCCCCAGAAGTCGATGAGCCGCTTCGCGATCTCGTCCGTGCGCGGGTCGGCGTTGCCCATCTTCGGCGCGGCCTTCGCGGCGGCGAGGACGTCGGGACGTCCGGCGAAGTCCGTGTCGAGTAACTTCACGAGTTCGGGGAGCGTGACGAGCCGCTTCTCGAAGACGAGTTCGCGGACGGACGCGAGCGAATCGACGGCGACGGCGATTCCCGTGCCGTGGATGCCGAAGTTGTTGTATTTCGCGCCCTTGCAGATGTCGCGGGCGCGGGTGATGCACCCCGTCGAGATTACCGAGACAAACGGACCCGGCAGAATCTCGACGTGGCGATACTTTTCCACGAGCGCATCCGCCCGACGCTGAATCTCGGCGAAGAACGCCCGCTCGACCGCGTCATACGTCGGACAGTTCGTGCGCAGAACCGCGTCCAGACAGCCGACGAACGAAACCGCGTCAATGTTGTCGATGTCGAGTCCGCACCCGGGAATCAGGAACTCCCAGCACGCCGCGACCGAGTAGTCCCGCGCATCCTCGAGTTCATAGCCCCAGCGGACGAGTGCGGGAATCACCACGTCGTCGTTCGCGTATTGAGGGAAGCCGAGTCCCTCCTTCGTGAGTTCCGTTCCCGCCTCGTAGATTTCGAGCGGCGTGTTCTTCCCAACGCGCAGATTGATTTTCGGGTCAACGAGTTTCAGTTCGCCGCACGCCTTCAGGCACAGCCGCGAAAGGTCGTTGAACGCATCCTTCCCTTCGCGGGTCACGCCGCCGAGCATCACGGACTGGCCGTTGTCGCCCTGCTGAACGCCGATGTAGAGGTCGCTGTCGCGGTTGCAGGCAATGAAGAACTCCTCAATCCACTCAAGCGCATCCTCCGCCGTCAGCCGTCCCGCCGCGAGATCCGCCGCGTAGTAGGGATAGAGGTACTGGTCGATCCGCCCGAGACCGCAGTGGTATTCGCCCTCGCACCACATCGCGTAATGGAGGACGCGCAAGACCTGCAGCGCCTCGGGGAACGAGTGCGCGCCGCGATGGACGGCGGCGAGCAAATCCGCCGCGTCGGGCGGCAACGCCGCACGGTAGCGGTCGACGAGCCCCAGCACCGCCTTCACCGAAAGTGCCGCGTTGGAGAGGAAGTCGACTCCCTCCGCGTCATTCTCGGCGCGGGCGCGTTCGAGACGGGCGTTGATTTCGGCGAGCCGTGCGTCAAGCCCGTCGCGAATCGTCGGGCCGAAGTCCGCCGTCAGGTTGAAGACGACGCCCTTCTCGCCGAATGCCGTCCCCGAGGCGCGGCGGTCTGCCATCTCCTTCTCGGAGTGGAGGTCGGGGATTTGCCGCACCGTCCGCAGAAAGTGGATGCGCTCCCCTTCCATGAAGGCGGGTGTCTCGGCACTCAGCATTTCCTCAAGCCCGATGCGGGCGCGGGTTTCGTCGTCGATGCCGTCCGCAATGAAGCGGTTCAGCAGCGGCTGCCAGTCCGCATCGCGGCGGAACTTCTTCTGCTCCTTGTCAAAGGTTCGGTCGAGCAGGCTCTTGATTCTCGGTGTCATTTTATTCAGTATCCCAATCTCTTTTCAATATCCTCGGTCGTGCCGCCCTTCGTCTCGGGCATGAAGAAGATTGCCCAGACGAGCTGACAGGCCATCATCAGCGCGAAGAAGCCGAATGTGGCGGAGCCGGCCTTCGCCGCCGCCCACGGGAACGCCCAGCTGATCACCGTGCAGAGAAACCAGTGGACGAAGCAGCCGAACGCCTGTCCCTTCGCGCGCACCGCGTTCGGGAACACCTCCGAGATGTAGACCCAGAGACACGCGCCGGACGAGAGGGCGAAGAACGCCATGAAGCCGAATATGCCGCAGACGGCAATCGCCGCGTTCGGGTGGTCGAGCGAAAGCTGCCACGCGACGAGACCGTGCATGAGGATCATCGCCGCCGAACCCGTGAGGATGAGGACGCGCCGCCCGACGCGGTCGATGACGGCGAACGCAAGCGCGGTGAAGACAAGGTTCACACCGCCCATGCCCATCGTGCCGACAAGCGCGGCGAGCGACGAGCCCTCGCCGAAAATCATCCCGAAGATGCGCGGCGCATAGTAGTTGATTGCGTTGATGCCGCTCGTCTGGTTGAAGAAGGCGATGAAGAAGGCAAGCAGGATCGGCTTCAGGTACTTGCGCTGGAAGAGCGGCACGTCGCGACCGCCCGCCGCCTCGGTGAGCGTCGAACGGATCTCGGCGAGCGTCGATTCGACATTGCCAGCGCCCGTCCGCGCCAGCACCGCCTCCGCCTCGTCCGCCCGCCCCGCCCTTACGAGCCAGCGCGGCGATTCGGGAATCGTGCAGAGCAGCCCCATGAAGAGGAAGATCGGCAGACACTCCACGCCGAGCATCACGCGCCAGACGATGCGCGGATCGACGTCGGGCATGTACTTGGCGACGAAATAGTTCGTGATGTAACTCGCGAGAATGCCGAAGACCACGTTGAACTGGTTCAGACCGACAAGAAGTCCGCGGTGCCTGCCGGGGGCGATCTCGACGATGTAGAGCGGGACGACCACGCTCACCCCGCCAATGGCGAGTCCGCCGATGAAGCGGAACCAACCGAGCAGGTGAGGGCCGAGTGCCTTATCCATCGGCGTGAACACGCACCCGACGGCGGACACGAGGAAGAGGATCGCCATCGCCCAGAGGACGGGTCGTCGCCCCCAGCGGTCGCTCGGCCGCCCCGCCGTGAACACGCCGATGATCGTGCCGATGAGCGCACCGGAGATGATCAGCCCGTGCCAGAACGGCGACAGGGCGAACTCGTCCTGTATCGCGCCCTCCGCACCGGAGATGACGCCGGAATCGAAGCCGAAGAGAAAGCCGCCAATCGAGGCGACGACCGAAACGTAGAGCAGAAACTTATTCATTGATGAACTCCTTGAATTCCTTCATCTGACCGGCGGTGAAGACACGCGCCCCGCGTCCCTGCGACTCGATTTCCGCCGCGTCATCGCGGTGGATGCGGTCGAGACGGTCGGGATAGCGGTAGGTCAGATTCGCCGTCGGGCGGCCGTGGAAGCGGCAGAGCGGCTCGCCGCCCGAAACCCATTCGTTGTCCGCCATTTCGAGGTTCGCCCGCCAATCGGTGAAGAAGCGGAAGAGCGTATCCTCCGAACGCGAGAAGAGATTGCCGCGCACGGTGAAGTTCGCCGTCGCCGCCGTCGTGTCGTAGAACATCAGGTGCGCCGCGTTCGGATTCCACCGCTGGCGGTGTCCCCACCCCTTCCCCGCATCGCGGAAGCGGTTGCCCTCGACGAGCACGTTCTCGGTCTTCGCCCGCGCACCCTGCTGCCAGTATTCGTAGGAATATTCGCAGTTCCACACCTCGTTGCCGCGCCAGGTGACGTTGCGCTGGGTGATGTCGTCGCCGTTGGACTGGTTCGTCAGCCCCGCGTCCCACACCTCCCACACGCGGTTCGACTCGACGAGCGCATCCTCGACCGCGCTCCAGAACTCGATCCCGTTGCCATAGCGGACGCCGTTGCCGAGGTCGTCGCGGTAGAGATAGCCGCCGCCGATCCACGAGATGTCGCAGTTGCGCACGGTGACGCGCTTCACTTCCGTCCCGCCGATGCCGTGCGCGGCGGAATAGCGCAGCCAGAGTCCGTCGTAGACGACGTCGTGCGCCCACGTCTCGTCAATGCAGTGCACCTTCTCGGCGAGTTCAATTGACTGCCAGCGCTTCGCCGGATTCGCCCACGACTTGAGGTAGACGACGAACGAGTCGGGGTCGCACCAGAAGTCGAGATCCCGCGTCACTTCCGCCCGCGTGCCGCGCTTGAAGGCGCAGCCCGCCTCGCCGTGGTTGAAAATGACGTTGCCGATGTCGGCCGCCGCACCCGTCCGCGCCGACCACACGCCGTTGCCTTCGTCCGTCCAGTCGGTCGCCTGACTGCGGTCGTAGCTCGGCTCGATGACGGGCTTCGACCCTTCCCCGTAAGCACCGTAGGTCACGGGATGACCGGGCTTTCCGCTCCGGGGCTGAAGCTGCCCGCGCCACACGCCGCCGCGCTTGAAGAGCACCTTCGCCCCCGGCGGCACGACAAGCGCGTTCACCTCGTCGAGCGTCTTCGTCTCGTCAATGCGAATCTCAAGACCGTCCTGCGCCTCGCGACCGTAGGCGGACTCCGCCTCCGCCCGCGCCGCCGCAGACGAACGCCCGACCTTGAACTTGCGGATGCCCGCTTCCTCGACCCACGTTCCGTCCGCTTCCGAGACAGTCACGGAATGCGACTTGTCGAAGTCAAACACGGCGGTCTTCAGCCGTCCGTCCTTCACCGCCTGCCAGACGGTCGGGTAGGTGTTCTCCCAGCGGTCCGCCGGGCGCGGCGAAAGGTATTTGCCCGCGTCGGCGAGCGCCCGCCTGACGAGCGGCATGCGCTCCGCCGAAAGCGTCGAGAAGCGGTCTGCAAGCAGAAGCGAGCCGCCGACGAACGCCACCGCTTCCGCCCAGAGTTCAACTTCGTTCCGCGTCAGTTTCGTCTCGTCGTCGCGCACGATCAGCGTGTCGGGGTCGGTCACCCAGAGCCGTCCGTTCTGGTAGACGTGTCCGATCACGTTGCGGCAGACGTTCGGCACGTTCGGCGCTTCGACACACTGGTGTCCCTCGCCCTGCCAGTAGGGCGTGATGTCCGTCGAGGAACGCATCCCGTCGACGATGCCGACGACGGGGCCGAACGGCGTGGTGCAGCCGAGGATGAAGCCGTCGTCGCCGAAGCCCTCGCGAATCGCCTCGTAGCCGCGCCGCAGGGCCTGCGCCCGCGTCGCCGACTTGTCGTGGTAGACGGCGTCCTTCACGGACGAGGCAATCATGCAGAAGTCGAGTTTCACGTATTCGATGCCATATCCGCGCAGGGTGCGGAAGAGGTCGCGCAAGTGCGCCTGCACCGCCGGGTGAGTGCCGTCCAGCACGTAGACCTTGTGGTTGTCCGTCCAAGTATGCGGCGCGGCGAGTTCGCCCTTCGCGTTCCTCACCAGCCAGTCGGGGTGTTCGCGGGCGAGCACGGATGTTTCCTCGACCATGAACGGCCCGACCCAGAGCGCCGGGACGAAGCCGCGTTTCTTCACCTCTTCGACATACCTCTTCAGCCCGCCGGGGAACGTCTCCTTCGTCGAGAGCCAGTCACCGAGAGCCGTCTGGTAGCCGTCGTCAAGCTGAATCACCTTCACGCGCTCAAAGCCCTTCCGGCGGTTTGCAACAAGCCAGTCCATGTTCTCGATGACATCCGCGAGCGTCACCTTGTTGAAGTAGTAATACCAGCTGCACCACCCGATCGGCGCGTCAAACCTGCGGCGGGCGTTCGAGTCCGCCGCCCAGCGGTCGGCGAACGCGGCGAACAGGGCCTCCGTGTCGTCGCCCTCCATCTCGACGAGCGCCTCCGTCCGAATGACGCCGCCGGGCGCAAGTTCGGCGCGGTCGCAGGCGTTGAGCGCGAAGAACTCCCCGATGCCGTCCGCACCGAGCTTCATGCGGAAGTGTCCGAAGCGATCCTTCCCCGTCGTGAATCCGTAGAGGCGCATCCGTCCGTCGGGACGGCGGAAGCAGCACATGTGATCGGCGAGGAAGCGTCCCCTCTCGCCGGGATGGAAGTCGCCTGGCGTCGCCACGCAGTTGTGCAGGTAGCCCGCCGAATAGTCGAACGGCTCGTCGTCCCAGTTCCTCACGCCGCACGGACTCGCCATCTGCCAGCCTTCGAGCCAGACCTTCAGTCCCTTCACGTCGAAATCGCCGCGCCCGACCTTGCGCCAGCCGAGTTCTTCGGGACGCACCACCGCGCCGCTCGCGTTCTTGAGCACAACGCGGCGGACGCCATTTTCCATCTCTTCCCAGACGAGAAGCCCCTTCGCCTTCGCCGCGTCGGCGTTCAGCCACGCACCGTCCACCTGAACGCCCGGCTCAAGCCTCTCGGCCGCCGTTGCGAACACACCGAGCGCGACAAACGCGCCGAAAACAAGTCCTTTCGACCATCTCATATTTGAATCAACCTTTCTTTCGGCGACGGACTTCCGCCGCCTTCGCCCCGTATTTTACCATAATTCGGACAAAAAAAAACAAGTGGCTCAGCCACTTGTTTTCTCCTCTCGTGCAACCCCCGCCCTCACCGCCTACGCCTGAAGAACTGGTAGACCGCCACACAGACGACATACACTTCTGCCCGCAAGATGGGAGGCCCTCGTGGGCGGGGGCGGGGCGTTCATTGCGCATATGCGCCCGTTTTACTCGGTTTCCGCCTTTTTCGCCAATTATCTTCTGCCGCACTCTTCCGCACCACGCTTGCCGTGTCTGCCGACTTGCCTAACCTAAAAACAGCAGTTGGATTTTAGGTTCATCGGACGGATTACCTGTCCGCGAACCTCGCGCCGGTTTCGGTCATGAAAACCGAACCGTCGCTCAACCTCACCCAGACCGGGCCGGGACCGCAGATCGTCCCCTCTTCGTCGAACACAACGGAATAGAAACCGTCCGCGTCGCGAATGAGGCGCGTATGTTCCGCACGTTCGCGGTAGGCGCTGCAGGTCTTCATGTCCCCCGCGTAGACGTCCGGCGATTCCG
>CAVDWI010000066.1:0-10325 GCA_963612485.1 Barnesiella intestinihominis | reverse complement strand
ACTACGTGAAGAAGCACACCGCCCCCTACAAGTATCCGCGCATCGTCGTCTTCCGTGACGAACTGCCGAAGACAATCAGCGGCAAGATCCAGCGCAACCTGCTCTGAACGGCGTGATGAGGACGAAGCGAATCACGATATTCGCCGGACACTACGGCAGCGGCAAGACGAACATCGCCTTGAACTACGCCCGCTTGCTGAAGTCGGGGGGCGGGCGCGTGTCGGTCGCCGACCTCGACATCGTGAACCCCTACTTCCGCACGAAGGATAGCGCGGCGGAACTCGCGGCGGAGGGAATTGGGCTCGTCGTCTCGGAGTTCGCGAACTCGAACGTGGACTTTCCCGCGATGCCGAAGGAGATTTACGCGCTCGTCGCCGAACGCGACGAGAGGGTCGTGATGGATGTCGGCGGTGACGACCGTGGTGCGCTCGCCCTCGGTCGCTACGTGCCGGACATCCGCGCCGAGAACGACTACGAGATGCTCGCCGTCGTGAACGCGAGCCGTCCGCTGACGCGCACGGCGGCGGAGACGATGGAGGTTCTGCGCGAAATCGAGGCGGCGTGCGGGCTTGCGTTCACGGGCATCGTGAACAACACGAACCTCGGGCGCGAGACGCGGGCGGCGGACGTGCTCGCGTCGGTCGGCTATGCGGCCGCGGTCGCGGCCGCAATGTCCATCCCCGTGCGCTTCACCTGTGCGGAGGAGCGTGTCGCGGCGGAACTCGCCGGGCGCGTGGACGACCTGATGCCGCTGAAGATTCAGAAACTGTATTATCAACTAAATGAGGTGACCTGATGGCCAAACTGACATTCATGGAGGATCTCTGCAAGGGGTGCGGGCTGTGCGTGCTCGCCTGTCCGAAGAAGATCCTGTCGCTTTCAAAGACACGGTTGAACAGGAAGGGACACGCGCCCGTGGAACTGACGAAGCCGGAGGCCTGCGTCGGGTGTGCGTCGTGTGCGCTGATGTGCCCGGACTGCGTGATTACGGTCGAACGATGAGGAGGGGACGATGAGCGAGAAAGTTCTGATGAAGGGCAACGAGGCGATCGCCGAGGCGGCGATTCGCGCCGGATGCCGCCACTATTTCGGCTACCCGATTACGCCGCAGACGGAAATCGCCGCCTACATGGCGAAGCGGATGCCGAAGATCGGCGGCACGTTCCTTCAGGCCGAGAGCGAGATTGCCGCGATCAATATGGTCTACGGCACGGCCTCGACGGGCAGGCGCGTGATGACGAGTTCGTCCTCGCCGGGCATTTCACTGAAGACGGAGGGCATTTCCTACCTCGCGGGGGCGGACTTGCCCGCCCTGATCGTGAACGTCCAGCGCGGCGGACCGGGGCTGGGCGGCATTCAGCCTTCGCAGGCGGACTACTTCCTCGCGACGCGCGGCCCGGGGCACGGCGACTTCCACGTCATCGTCCTTGCGCCGGCGAGTGTGCAGGAGATGGCGGATTTGACGCGCCGCGCCTTTGAACTTGCGGAGAAATACCGGATGCCCGCCATGCTCCTCGCGGACGGCACGATGGGGCAGATGATGGAGCCGGTCGTCCTGCCCGAGGAGGGCGAGGGCGAAGTCGCCGACCGTTCGTGGGCGACGACGGGGACGGAGATGAAGCGTCCGCACAACGTGATCACCTCCCTCTATCTCAAGCCGACGGAACTGGAGCGGACGAATCTCGAACGCTTCGAGCGATATGCGCGGCTTGAGGCCGAGGAAGCGCAGTGGGAGGAGTATATGATGGATGACGCGGAAGTCTGCGTCGTCTCGACGGGCATCACCGCGCGCGTCTCGAAGAACGCGATTGCCGAGGCGCGCAAGCGCGGCGTCAAGGTCGGGATGATCCGTCCGATCACGCTCTACCCGTTCCCGAAGGCGCCGCTCGCGAAGGCGGCGGAGAAGGTGAGGAGTTTCCTCTGCGTGGAACTCAACATGGGGCAGATGATCGAGGACGTGCGGCTGGCGATCGGCTGTTCGCGGCCGGTTTCGCTCTGCAACCGCGTCGGGGGAATGATTCCCTCGACGGACGAGGTGGTCGCGGCAATCGAGAAGGCTAACGGGGAGGTGCGTTGAAATGGCTGTTGTTTTCCAGAAACCGAAGTCGCTGACGGACGCGACGTTCCACTACTGTCCGGGCTGCACGCACGGCATCGTGCACCGCCTCGTGGCGGAGGCGATTGACGAACTCGGCATCGAGGGGCGCACGATTGGCATCGCTCCCGTCGGGTGCTCGGTGATGGCCTACGATTACTTCGCCTGCGATATGATCGAGGCCGCGCACGGTCGCGCCCCCGCCGTGGCGACGGGCGTGAAGCGTTCGCTGCCCGACCGCGTCGTCTTCACCTACCAGGGCGACGGCGACCTTGCGTCCATCGGCCTCTGCGAGACGGTGAGCGCGGCGTGTCGCGGCGAGAACATCACCATCATCTTCATCAACAACGCGATTTACGGCATGACGGGCGGTCAGATGGCCCCGACTTCGCTGATTGGGCAGGTCACGCAGACCTCGCCCTACGGCCGCGACCCGAAGACGCAGGGCATGCCGATTCGCATTTGCGAACTGCTCGCCTCGCTTGACGCGCCCGCCTACCTGACCCGCGTGACGGTGAACAGCGTCGCGAACGTCCGCACGGCGAAGAAGGCGATTCTGAAGGCGTTCCGCAATCAGGTCGAGGGCAAGGGCTTCTCGCTCGTCGAGGTTCTCTCGACCTGCCCGACGAACTGGGGGCTGACGCCGGAAAAGGCGCTCAAGTGGATTGACGAGAAGATGGTGCCGTTCTATCCGCTCGGCGTATTCAAGGACAAGGAGGCTTGATCGTGGCACAGACGGAAGTGATTATGGCCGGTTTCGGCGGGCAGGGACTGCTCTTTTCGGGCAAGGTTCTCGCCTATGCCGGATTGATTGAGAACCGCGAACTGAGCTGGCTGCCCTCCTACGGGCCTGAAATGCGCGGCGGAACGTGCAACTGCAGCGTCATCCTCAGCGACGATCCCGTCGGCTCGCCCATCGTGGCGCACCCGAACGTGCTGATGGTGATGAACACGCCCTCGCTCGACAAGTATGAGGGCGAAGTCGCCCCCGGCGGCATCCTCTTCGTCGATTCGTCGCTCGTCACGCGCAAGGTGACGCGGACGGACGTCGAGGTCGTCTACATTCCCGCGACGGCTCTTGCGACGGAGATGAATGCGACCGCGCTCGCGAACATGGTGATTCTCGGCGCAATCGTCGAGCGCACGAAGTGCGTGAAGTGGGAGAGCATGGAGCCGGCCCTTCGGCACGTGATCTCGGCGCGGAAGGCCGACTTGCTCGGCCTTAACCTGAAGGCAATCGAGGTCGGGCGCGACTTCATCCGGCAACACGCCGGCTAATCCGAATGCGCGGCAAGGCGTTCTATCGAATCGGGCTTGCGATGGAGCGCGAAAGCATCTTCGCGCGGCGCATCCTTTCGGGAATCGCCGATGCGGCGGCGGCGTTCGCCCGGGAGGGCGTTGTCCTTGACTTGCGCTTTTTGCGCGACCGTCTGTTGCGGAATTCGGATGACCTGGCGCCTTATGATGGATTCATCGCCCAGATACAGGACGATGCGGCGGCCGAGAAATTGAGTCGGACGAACCGCCCCGTCGTGGATGTCCTTTTCAAGAAGGCGCATCCTTTCTGTACGGTCGTCAACGTCGACAATGCCGCGATTGCACGGCTGGCGGCGGAGCATTTTCTCGACAGGCGGTTCGCCCACGTGGCCTTTTGCGGACGGGAGGGCGTGGCCTATTCGGACGAGCGTCATCGGGCTTTCGAGTCGGTTCTCGCCGAAAGGGGAGTTCCCTGCATTTCCTATTCCGTGCCGTCGGCGAAAAGAAAGGCCTTCTTCATGGGGCGCGAACCCCGCAGGGAGGAGGCCGTTGAGAATCCGCTTGATGAAACGTATCTTTTCGACTGGGCGAAGACGCTGCCGTCCGGCACCGCCGTCTTCTGCTGTCAGGATCTCCGCGCCTATCAGCTTTGTCACGCCTGCTATCGGGCGGGATTGCACATTCCAAATGACATTGCAATTCTCGGCGTGGATGACGACCCGATCTTCTGCAGTTTCTCCGACCCGCGTCTTTCAAGCATCGACCCGGACGCGGAAAGCGTTGGGCGCGAAGCCCTGTCCGTCCTTTGGCGGAATCTGAAGGGGGAAGTCCGCCGCTCGCGCACTCCTCCGCCTCGGTTCGTCTCGCCGCGCGGGCTGACGGTTCGCGAATCGACCGACCTCTTCCATTACGATCCCCCGTGGTTGGGCGAGGCGCTCGCGTTCATCTCGCAACGGTTTGCCGAACCTCTGGCGGTCGAGGACGTGTTCGCCCACGTGGGGAAGTCCCACACGCTCGTCGATCGCGCCTTCCGCCGCGTCCTGGGAACGAGCGTCGGCAGGGAAATCAACCGCTTTCGACTTGACCGCGCGTCGCACCTCCTGCGGACGACCGACCTTCCCGTGCGCGAGGTTGCGCGTCAGAGCGGCTTCACCTCCATCCCCTATTTCTGTGCGGCATTTCGCTCCCGCTTCGGACGGACGGCGATGGACTACCGGGCGTTGCAGATTCGATAAGCGCATTTGCCAAATCAGATACTGCCTGAACGGGGGCGGGTGTGCTATAATATGGGCATGAGGATTGGCGATGAATTCAAGGCGGTGTGGTTGAGTGCGGTCTTTGCGGCGGCATCCCTGTCGGCGTTTGCCGTCGAAGTGGCGATTGTCGGCGGTGAGGGCGCGTGGACGCTCCGGCGCGACGGGCAGCCCTACTTCGTGCGTGGTGCGGGCGGGGTCGGTGACCTTGCCGAATTCGCCGCGTGCGGCGGCAACTCGATTCGCACGTGGGGGGCGGATCGCGCGGCGGAGACGCTGGATGGCGCGGCAAAACACGGTGTGACGGTAACAATCGGCTTCTGGCTCGCCCATCAGAACGAAGGTGCGGACTACGCCAACCCCGACTGGTGTGCGCGTGTCACGGAGTCCGTACTCTCCGTCGTTCGGGCGAACAGGAATCACCCCGCCCTGCTGATGTGGGCGCTCGGCAACGAGATGGAACTCGGCGTTGCCGACGAGGATGCCCTGTGGCGATACTTGAACGACCTCGCGAAGGCGGTGAAGGCCGTCGATCCGAATCATCCCGTCGGCACGGTTGTTGCGGAAGTCTGGCCGCAGAAGGTCGAGAAGATGATGCGTCTTGCACCTGAACTCGACTGGGTCGGCATCAACAGTTACGGCGGTGCGCGGGATGTCGGAAGGCGTTGGCGCGAGATGGGCGGAAGGCGTCCCTACCTGCTCACGGAGTTCGGCCCGCCGGGTCCGACGGAACTCGGATTGAACGACTTCGGTTCGCCGCGTGAATGGACTTCGACGGCGAAGGCGGACTGGTATGAGCAGATTTACCGCGCCAACATGGCGGCGGATGCGGGGACGTGGTGTCTCGGCTCGTATGCGTTCATCTGGGGATACAAGGTCGAGGGGACGCCGACGTGGTTCGGCATGCATCTGCCGGAAGGGGACAAGTTGGCGGCGGCGGAGCGGATGCAGACGCTGTGGGGCGTTAAGCCGCTCTCGAATCACGTGCCGACGATTCAGCCGCTGAAACTCTCATCGGACGTCCTTGACGGCACGAACGCGACGCTTGTCGCCTCGGCGAACGCGGCGGATGCGGATGGCGACGGGATTTCCTACGAATGGTTCGTCCTGCCCGAACTCTCCTTCCTCGGCGAGACGCACGGCGTGAAGTTCCCCGAACGGGTCGAGGGGATGGTCGTCGCGGGCGGGCGAACGCCGCGAGCGACGGTGAAGGGCGTCGGCGGCGGAAAGTTCCGCCTCTATTGCGTCGCCCGCGACGGAAAGGGCGGCGCGGCGCTTGCGAGTCAGGCGATTCTCGTGAAGGGCGAACCGCTGAAACGGCTTGTAAAGGCAGAGAAACTGCCCTGCGCGGTTTTCGCGGATGGCGCGGCGGCGCGGTGGTGGGCGACGGGCTTTCTCGGTGACGCGGCGAACCTGAAAATCGACCTTCACTGCACCGACCGCCCCGCGCACGGCAAGACCTGTCTGCGCGTCACCTATGCGGGTTCGGACTGGGCGGGGCTGATGTGGCAGGATCCGCCGAATGACTGGTGCAATGCGGCGGGCGGCTACAATGTGACGGGGGCGCGGCGGCTGACCTTCCGGGCGCGTGGCGCGAAGGGCGGCGAGCGCATCAACTTCCAGGTTGGCGGCGGACGCGGCGCGTTCCCCGATTCCGCGCTCGCGAAGCTGGAGGACGTTCGGCTGACAAGGAACTGGAAGCGGTATGCGATTGACCTGAAGGGGCTGAACCTCACCTGCATCAAGACGGGCTTCTGCTTCAGCTTCGGAGGACAGGGTGCGCTCGCCTTTGACTTGGACGACATTCAATTTGAATAAAGAAAGGAAAAACAGACATGAAAAAACCAATCAGTCTTGTCGCGGCAATCCTTGTCGGCGGTTTCGCAGGCGCGGAAGATTCCGTCTCGCCTGTGGGTGGCGTTGTGCCGGGAATTCCGACTTATTCGCTTGAAATGCCTTCAACCGAACCAGATACGAACGGTGCACTTTACTGGGATGCGCTCTCCGTCTTTGACGGTGATGTGACGACCAAGATGGACGACAACGCCTATTTCGACGGCGTCGGTACGGCGCGGGGGATTGTCGGCTTTGACGCGGGAACGCCGCGCCATGTCACGGGAATGCGCGTTCGCCAGTCGTCGGGATTTTCGAATCGCAACCAGTCTATCAAGTTGCTCGGGTCGAACGACGGCGAGAACTGGACGACGGTTGTCGAGAACGGCGGAACTGTTGTCGGCACGAGCGACTTCACGGTTCTCGCGGCAAAGGCGAATGTCGGGAGCTTCCGCTATTTCAAAATTGCGGACTCGATCGTGAATGACCTGGCGGACGTCGAAATCGTCTCGGACGACGCGCTTGTCAAGGCGAATGCACCGCAGGCGTGGTCTGCTTCATCAGTGGAGGCGGCGGATGCGGCGGAAGGTGTGCTCGTTTCGGGTGAACTCGTCTATTCGCCGGGTGAGACGGAAGTCGTCGCATATGCGGCATCTCGCGACTACGGCGATGACTTCGACCTTTGGCAGAAATGCGGCACGGAACTCAAGGTTGGCACGTTCGCTTCGGGTGCGTCTTTCTCGGCGCGCTTTGCTGGTCTGAAGGCGGGGCGTTACTACTGGAGAATCTTCGCCACGGTTGCGGGAGCGACCGTCGCGAGCGGACCGACGCGTCCGTTTGTCGTCGGCTCGTCTTTCTACGCCGCGCCGATGTACATGAACACGAGCGAGTGGTGGAATGTCTACGATGGGTCGTTGGGTGACCCTGCCAACAAAGAGGAATGTTCGTGGTTCGTCCTCGACTGCTCCGCCGTCGGTGAACGGTTTCAGCCGTGTGCCATCAGGCTTTGGCCGCGCACCGACGGCCGTCTCGTGTGGAATCGCATCCGGGGAATGAAGATCGAGGTATCCTTTGACGAGCACCTTGATCCGAGCGCGTGGAATGGCTCGTATAGTGACTGGGCCAATCGCCCGAAATGGTTGAACTCCACGGAGCCTGACGGCTTGACGTGGCAGAGCGTCGGCACGGGCGAGATCTTCACCGACCCGATGTCGGAGATCGAGGAATTCGTATTGCCGAAGTTCGATAAAAATCCGACCTACATTCGCGTGCGGGACATTTACTGGGGCAATGTTCGTGAAGTCGAGTTGCGGACGGTGAAGCGTTCTTCGGGTTTTGCAATTGTCATTCGTTAAACAAGAGAAGAAAGGGAGAGTTGATGATGAAGAAGGTGCTGATGGCGGGCGCGGGTGCGCTTGCCCTGGCGGGGTTTGCCGACGAGGCGCGGTGGATGTGGTATCCGGGCGACCGGGAGATTGCGCTTGGCGGCGAAGTGCAGATGCGGCGCATCGAGAAGGGTGAGCCGGACTGCGTGATCTGGCCCGAATACTCGCACTGGAAGCAGGTGACGTTCTCGTGTCCCGTCTCGTTGGAAAAGGAGGAACGGGTGCGCGTTGACGTGGAGGGCGACGCCTATCTCTCCACCACGCTCGACTGGCAGAAACTTCCCGTGGAGGACGGCTACGTCACTCTCAAGTCGGGCAACTACGCCCTGGAGGCGCGGGTCTACAACGCGGCGCACCCGCCGGCGATTCGCTTCGAGGGCGCGACGGTGAAGTCCGGGAAGGGGTGGACGGTGCGGTGGAGCAAGCACGAGTCGGTCGGCGTGGCGACGGCGGACGACTGCGTGAAGCCCGAGGAGAAGCCGTCCGTCTTCCGCATGGCCCTTACGCCGCAGAATCCCGTCCGCGAGACGCGGGACGGAAACGGCGTGCTCGCCGACTTCGGGCGCGAGACGTTCGGCTTCGTGATTCTGAAGGGCATCGAGGGCAAGGGGACGGTGCGAATCGTCTACGGCGAATCGGCTGAGGAGGCGGATGCCGGGCTGGATGTGGACGTGTGGGAGAACGTCGCGCTCGACGCGGCGAAGGGCGCGACGCACCGACTGCCGGTCTCGCGCGCCTTCCGCTACATCCGCGTCACGCCGCTTTCGGGCGACGTGCGCGTCGCGTCCCTCTCGATGGAATACGAGTATCTTCCTCTTGAATACCGTGGGGCGTTTCGGTGCGATGACGAGGAAATCAACCGCATCTGGGATGTCGCGGCGTATACGCTGCACCTGACGACGCGGGAGTTCTACCTCGACGGCATCAAGCGCGACCGCTGGGTCTGGAGCGGCGACACGCGCCAGAGCGTGAACATGGCCGCCTACCTCTTCGCCGACAACGCCGTCACGCGGCGGACGCTCTCCCTCCTCGGCGGCAAGGACCCGATTGGTTCGCACGTCAACACGATTCTCGACTACACGCTCTTCTGGATTATGAGCGTCGGCGAATACTACCTCTATTCGGGTGACGCGGACTACCTGAAGGAAATCTGGCCGCGTGTGAAGGCGCAGACCGAATACTGTCTCGCCCAGGCGGACGGGGACGGCTTTCTCTGCGACAAGCCCGGCGACTGGGTCTTCGTCGATTGGTCGCCGAAGCCGATGCGGCGCAACGGCGGTGCGCTCAGTTTCGAGCAGATTCTCTTCGTCGAGGCGCTGACCACCGCCGCCAAAACCGCCGCGCTCGCGGGTGACGCGGCAAAATCGTCCGAATACGCCCGCCGCGCGGCGGAATTGCGCGGCAAAATCGTGCCGACCTACTGGAGCGAGGAATGTCAGGGGCTTCTCAGTTTCCGCGACAAAGAGGGGAAAGTGAGCGAACTCACGCGCTATCCGAACATCTTTGGAATCTTCTGCGGCTACTTCGATTCTGCCGCGCAGGCGAGCGTGGTGCGGAACGTGCTCGAGAATGACGCGGTGATGAAGATCGTCACGCCCTACATGCGCTACTACGAACTCGAGAGCCTCTGCTTTCTCGGACGGCAGACGGATGTCACGAAGATGATCAAGGACTACTGGGGCGGGATGCTGAAACTCGGCGCAACCAGCTTCTGGGAGGAGTTCGACCCGTCGAAGAAGGGGGCGGAGCATTATGCGATGTATGGCCGCCCCTTCGGCAAGTCGCTTTGCCATGCGTGGGGGGCGAGTCCGATCTACCTGCTCGGACGCTACTACCTCGGCGTCAAGCCCACCGCACCCGGCTTCGCGACCTACGAGGTCAGGCCAAATCTGGGTGGCTTGAAATGGATGGAGGGGAAAGTCCCCGCGCCGTTTGGCGTCATCCGCGTCAAGGCCGACCGCGAGAGCGTGGAGGTTCTTTCGGACGGCGGACGCGGCACGCTCGTCCTTCCCGACGGCCGCACCCTCCCCATCGAGCCGAACAAGCCTCTTCGCACCCGGTTCTGACACCCAATTTTGGTTCTTCACTGACGGTCAAAACAAACATCACTGATGTTTGGGGTAAACATCACTGATGTTTGGGTCAAACATCAGTGCACTTTGGGTCAAACATCAGTGATGTTTTTTGCCCCAATAAATAAAGGGGTTGCGGCGTGTGAAGCCAGAAGTCGATTTTTCGCGTTTTTCGCGAAAAATGACAAGTTATCGCATTTCAGTTCGTGATTTTCCATTAACTTGCGGTTTTTCTCGATTTTTACCCTTAATCTGCAATTTTCAATTCTCTGCCTACAAGGGCGGCGGTTTGGGAGGGTCGCAGTTTACTGCGACCGGGGGACGCGGACGCAACAAGTTGCGTCCCTCCCGCGGGGGGCGCGGACGCACGGGAGGGTCGCAGTTTACTGCGACCGGGGGACGCGGACGCAACAAGTTGCGTCCCTCCCGC
>CAVDWI010000065.1:0-10377 GCA_963612485.1 Barnesiella intestinihominis | reverse complement strand
AAAGCCTTTGCGTCCCCTTTGCGTCAAAACCTTCGCGACCTTTGCGTTGAAAACAAATGCGCTCCTCTCGTGCAACCCCCGCCCTCACCGCCTACGCTTAAAGAACAGGTAGACCGCCATACAAGCGATACACGGCGAGGGAGTCCGCCTTTGCGCCCTCTTCGCACCCCTTTGGCGTTCACACATCCAAAGGAATCTATCCATTCTTCAACTTCAATCCTCAATTCTTAATTTTCAATCGGCGGCGAGACGGATGGCGAGGTTCGCACAGGCGATGGCGTCGTAAAGCCCGTCGTGCCAGGTTCGCCCTTCCATCTGGGGGACGAGACCGAAAAGTTCGCAAAGGTCACCGAGCGCATAACTCGGCAGACGCGGATACATCGCCTTCGCAACCTTGAGCGTATCCGTCCACGGGCCCCACTTCGTCAGCGGCGCAAGACGCGTGAGAATCGTGCGCTCGGTCGAGATGTTGTGGGCGACGAGCCGCCGTCCGGCGAGATGGGGATAGAAGTCCTCCCACTGATCCATCATCGGCTGCGCATCGGGCGTGAGGGACGTGCCGAAGAACCACTCGTGCGTCTCGACGATTCTGCCGTCCCGCACGAGGGCGAGGCCGAGTTGCCAGGGCTCGTTCACGTTGCCGTTCTCGTAGCCCGTCGTCTCGAAGTCGATTGCCGCGAACTCCGTCATTCCTTCGCCGACTGGAGGGTTTCGACCACGCGCAGGGCCTGCACCGTCTCGCGCACGTCGTGGACGCGCACGACGCTCGCGCCGTTCAGGGCGCACCAGATGGCGATGCCGAGATTGCCGCCGAGATTCTTGCCCGTCACTTTCTCGCCCGTCAGTTTCTTCACGATGCGCTTGCGGCTCGCCCCGATGAGCACGGGGCCTTTCGCCGCGAGTTCGGCCGTCGCGACCAGCAGGGCGATGTCTTCCTCGCGGGTCGTGCCGAACCCGATCATCGGGTCGAGGTAGTAGGGGATCTTCCACGGGTCTTCCGCATTCGCCCGCTCAATGAGTTCGCGGCACTTCGCGGGAAGGACAAGTTCCGCGTCCCGCCGTCCCGAAGCGCGGATGACGCGAATCATCTCGGAGATCGGCTCCTCATAGACGCAGTTCAGGATCTTCGCCCCCGCCGCGAGCGCCCGCGCCGCCGTCTCGGGGTGGTAGGTATCGACCGAAATCGGCACGGGGCAGGGCTTTTTCGCCGACGCGCCGACAAGAGCCTCCAGCACGGGCTCAAGCCGCGCCCACTCCTCCTCCCAACCGAGCGGCGTCGCCCCCGGCCGCGTCGATTCGCCGCCGAGGTCGATAATGTCCACTCCCTCCTCTATATGGTTGCGCACGCGCGCGAGGGCTTCCTCCGGCGTGAAATACTTGCCACCGTCCGAAAACGAATCGGGAGTGACGTTGACGATGCCCATTACGAGTGTCTTCTTCATAGTCCAAGTTCCATTTGCGCCACCGGGCCGAAACTCCGCCGGTGTTCGGAACAGGGGCCGAGTTTCGCAAGCGCCGCGAGGTGTGCCTTCGTCGGGTAGCCCCGGTGTTTTGCAAAGCCATACCCCGGATAAAGCCGTTCCATTCGGTCGCAGTCCGCATCCCGCGCCGTCTTCGCGAGAATGGAGGCCGCCGCGATGAAGAGGGACTTCGCATCCCCCTTCACGAGATTCTGCGACGGGAAAGGCAGGGTCGGCACGGCGAGTCCGTCCACGAGAATGCCGAGTCCCTCCGTCGTGCCCAGTTTTTCCGCGACGGACTCGGCGGCGCGGCGCATGGCGAGGTGCGTCGCACGAAGGATGTTCAGGCGGTCGATTTCAGCAGGCGAGGCGGACGCAACCGCCCATATGCACCCTTCCGTCGTGCGGATGACCTCCGCCACCCGTTCGCGCTTCGCATGGGAAAGTTTCTTCGAGTCGTTCACCTCACGCCACGCCCCCGCGAGCAATTCCGCCGCAAGGTCGAGCGGCACGGTGACGGCCGCCGCATAGACACCACCCGCAAGAGGCCCCCGCCCGGCTTCGTCAATGCCCATCACGGTTCCGCCGAACCGCGTCTCGTATTCAAGCGAGACGGCCATCCGTCCCCTCTGCCGAACAAAGCTCCGCCCGATTCGCCGCGACGAACTCCGCGAGCGCCGTCTGCCAGCGCGGCATCGCATAGCCGAGTAGGCCGAGGACTTCCTTCTTCAACGCCGAATTCGCCGGACGCGGCGCAGGGCGCGGAAACTCCGCCGTCGTGCAGGGCAGGACTTCGCGCTTCAGACCGAGCAGGCGGAAGAGTTCGACCGTCAGGTCGTACCACGTGCAAATGCCTTCGCAGGTCGCGTGGACGATTCCGCTCACGTCCGGCTTGCCGATGAGGAAGCGGATCGCGTCCGCCACCGCCTTCGTCGACGTCGGATTGCCGCGCTGGTCGTTCACAACCTTGAGCGGACTACCCGCCTGCGCACCGAGTCGCGCCATCGTGTGGACGAAACTCGGCCCGCCCGCGCCGTAGAGCCAGGCGATGCGCAGAATCGCCGCGTCGGGCAGAATCGACTGGATTGCCAGTTCCCCGGCGAGTTTCGACGCGCCGTAGACCGTGCGCGGACGCGCCTCGTCCGTCTCGCGCCATTCGCATTCCCCGTCGCCGCCGAACACGTAGTCCGTCGAAATCGCCATCAGCCGCGCTCCGCACGCCTTCGCCGCGAGCGCGACGTTCCGCGACCCAGTCTCGTTCAGGCGAAAGGCGAAATCGCGTTTCGCCTCGCAGTCATCGACCTTCGTCATCGCCGCGCAGTGGATGATGAGGTCGGGACGGACGCGGCAAACCGCCGCCGAAAAATCATCGGAAGTAATGTCCCAGTCGGGGAGGTCGGCGACGACAATCTCGTGTTCCGAGAGTTCACGCCGAAGCGTCCGCCCCAGCATGCCGTTTCCCCCGGTAATGAGTATTCGCATCGTCAAAAGACCTCACTTGCCGGGATAACGCACGAGCGAAACGACGTCGTAGGCGGAAAGCGCACCCTTGCGCGCCTCGAAACCGAGGAGTTCCAACGGAAAGACCATCTTCACGACCTTGCCGCCGAGCCGCTCGATGAGCCGCGCACTCGCCGCCGCCGTCCCGCCCGTCGCGAGCAGGTCGTCCACGAGCACCGCCCGTTCGCCGGGGTGCACCGCGTCCACGTGCATCTGCAGCGTCGCCGAGCCGTATTCGAGCTGGTAGGTTTCGCTAATCGTGCCACGCGGCAGTTTGCCCGGCTTGCGAACCGGCACGAACGCCTTTCCAAGTCGGTCGGCAAGAGCCGCACCGAAGATGAAGCCACGCGATTCCGGCGCGGCCACGAGGTCGAAGTCGAGTCCCTCCAGCGACCGCACGATCATGTCAATCGCCAGACGGAAGCCCTCCGCCGTGTCGAGGATGCCCGTCACGTCGCGGAAGAGCACGCCGGGTTTCGGAAAGTCGGGTATCGAGTGGACGCATTCCGCGAGTTTCTGCGCATCGCGGTCGGCGGCGGATGTCGTATCGTTCATCGGAGGTCGTTATTTCTTCGGCCAGAACTTGTCGCTGAGTTTCGAGGGAATGCCCACTTCGGTCTTCTCGAAGTTGTCCGCGAGAATCTTCCAGCCGAGGTCAAGGGCCTCTTCAAGGGTGATGTTGACGGAAAGATCCATCATGTTCTTCTCGAACGCCGCGCCGAACGCGAGGAGCTTGCGGTCCCATGCGGACATCTTGAAGCCCATGGACTGCTTCTCGACCGTCTCCTTGTACTGGGCGTAGAGCTTGATCATCGCGTCCATGACGGTGCGGTGGTCTTCGCGCGTCGCCTTGTTGACCTGCTGCTTCAGGCGGGAGAGCGAGCCGAACGGCTCGATGCGCCCGTTCTTGAGGTAGAACTGCCCCTCGGTGATGTAGCCCGTGTTGTCGGGCACCGGGTGCGTCACGTCGTCGCCCGGCATCGTCGTCACGGCGAGGATCGTGATCGAGCCCGCGCCCTCGAAGTCGACGGCCTTCTCGTAGCGCGAGGCGAGCTGCGAGTAGAGGTCGCCGGGGTAGCCGCGGTTCGAGGGGATCTGCTCCATCGTGATGGCGATCTCCTTGAGCGCGTCGGCGAACGAGGTCATGTCGGTCAGCAGGACGAGGACGTTCTTCCCCTCGAGGGCGAACTTCTCGGCGACGGCGAGCGAGACGTCGGGCACGAGCATGCACTCGACGATCGGGTCGGCGGCGGTGTGGACGAACATGACGGTCTTCGCGAGGGCGCCGGACTGGTCGAGCGTCGAGCGGAACTTCAGGTACTCGTCGTACTTGAGGCCCATGCCGCCGATGACGATGACGTCCGAGTCGGCCTGGAGCGCGATGCGCGCGAGGAGCTCGTTGTAGGGCTCGCCGGCGCGCGCGAAGATCGGCAGCTTCTGCGACTTGACGAGCGAGTTGAAGAGGTCGATCATCGGGATGTTCGTGCGCACCATCTCGTGCGGCATGACGCGCTTCGCCGGGTTGACCGAGGGCCGTCCGATGGGCGTCGGGTTCTCGGTCAAGGTCGGCCCGCCGTCGCGGGGCGTTCCCGAACCCGTGAAGGCGCGTCCCAAGAGGTCGTCCGAGAAGGGGACTTTCATCGTCTCGCCGAGGAAGCGCACCTTCGCGGCGGTGTCGACGCCGCGCGCGCCCGCGAAGATCTGCAGCGTGACGTTCGGGCCGTCGAGCTTGATGACCTGCGCGAGCGACGTCCCGGCGCGGGAGTTGACCTCGGCGATCTCGCCATACCGCGCGCCGTCGGCGCGGAGCGTCGCGACCGACCCCGAGAGGGCGTCGATCTTGTGGTAGACCTTATTGTTGAGCATGGGAGGACTCCTCGATTTTCGTGATGAGAGCCGAGCGGATTCTTTCAAAGTCGTCCGTCCCCATCGGTTTGTCGTTCCAGTCGATGAAAAGCTGCTGCAGCGCGAGGAAGAAGGCGCGTGTCTCGTCCTTCTCCGTGAAGGTGTAGGTCGCGAGCAACGCCTTCTCCACGAGGTCGAACATGATCCGCTGGCGCTCGACGGGCGTGGAGGCGTCCGTCTCGGAAAAGGCGTTCTGCTGGAGATACACCGCGTCGAGGAACTCGGCCTTCAGGTAGGTCGTGAAGTCCTCGAGCGACGTGCCCTCCTCGCCGACGACCTTCATCATCTGCCCGACCTCGCTGCCCTTCCGGAGGATCGCGCGGGCCCGCTCGACGCGGTCCTGCTCGATGACGGACGGATAGTGGCTCCAGGAGTCGAGCGGGTCGATCGCCGGATAGCGCCGGGCGTCGGAGCGCGCGCGGGAGAGGCCGTGGAAGCCGCCGACGACCTTCAGCGTCGCCTGCGTCACGGGTTCGTCGAAGTTGCCGCCCGCCGGCGAAACCGTTCCGCCGATCGTCACGGAGCCGACCAAGCCGTCCTTCAGTTTCACGCGCCCCGCCCGTTCGTAGAACGCCGCGATGCGCGACTCAAGGTAGGCGGGGAACGCCTCTTCGCCCGGAATCTCCTCAAGCCGTCCCGAAAGTTCGCGCATCGCCTGCGCCCAGCGCGAGGTCGAGTCCGCGAGAACAAGCACGTTCAGTCCCATCTGGCGGAAGTATTCCGCAAGCGTCACCGCCGTGTAGACCGAGGCCTCACGCGAGGCGACCGGCATGGACGAGGTGTTGCAGATGATAATCGTGCGCTTCATCAGCGACTGCCCCGTCTTCGGGTCCTTGATTTCGGGAAACTCCTTCAGCGTCTCCACGACTTCGCCCGCGCGTTCGCCGCACGCGGCGGAAATCACCACGTCCACCTTCGCATACCGCGCCGTCGTCTGCTGGAGAACCGTCTTGCCCGCACCGAAGGGTCCGGGGATGCAGTAGGTTCCGCCCACCGCCACGGGGAAGAACGTGTCAATCGTGCGCACGGTCGTCTCAAGCGTCTCCGTCGGCTCAAGGCGTTCGGTGAAGCACTTGATCGGCACCTTCACCGGCCAACGCTGCATCATCTGCACCTTCACGTCCTTGCCCGCGTCGTCCGTCAGGGTCGCCACGTCCTCCGTCACCGTGTAGTCGCCCGCCGGCGCGAGTTCCTTCACCGTGTAGACGCCGCGGAAGGCGAACGGCACCATGATCTTGTGCCCCGGCATCGTCTTGCCGTCGAAGATGCCCTCCGTCACCCAACCGAGGGCTTCGCCCGCCGTCACGCGCTGGCCGACCTTCGCCGTCGGATGCCAGTCCCACTTCTTGTCACGCGGCAGAGCCGGCAGATACATGCCGCGCTGCAGGAAGTAGCCCGCGTCCTCCGAGACCTTGCCCGCTTCCTTCGCGAGTTCGGCGAGCGGATTCTGCAGACCGTCGTAGACCTGCGCGAGCATCCCCGGTCCGAGTTCCGCCGCGAGCAGTTCGCCCGAGAACTCGACCTTGTCGTCCACCGCCAGGTCGGTTGTCGAGTCGAAGACCTGCATGTCGCACCGCGTGCCGCGCACACGGACGATTTCCGCCATCAGCCGCTTCTCGCCGAGGAGAGCGTATCCGACTTCATTCTGCGCCACGGCCCCGTCGAAGACGACGGTAATCATGTTGCCGTTGACGGCTGCAATCCTGCCTGTTGTCATTTGCTTTTCTCCGTTTCAAAGTCCTCGGGCGACCGCTTCGTTTCGGCGGTCAGCCTGTCAAACGCCGCGCTCCCCTTCTCGTGTGAAATCGCCGTGCGGCGAAGGGCAATCTTCAGGCGCACGGCGTAGGTGGCGAGCGCACCCGTTCCGAGCGGTGCGGAAACCGCTGTCAGTTCGCCGGCGGCATCCCACCACGTGCGGTCGAGCATTTCGTCGCGGCGGGCGACGTCCCGTTCCTGGAAGCACGCGAGAACGCGGTTCTTCCAGTAGAGCGAGCATCCCTGCGCCGGACGCTTGTGGCGTTCGCCGCCACGCGCTTCCGCCGCCGCGTTCCGAAGTTGCGTTTCGATGTCCGCCCACTGCGCCGGACGCGGCACGTTCTCCGCGCCGCCGCAAATCTCGACGAACCTCTCCCAACTCAACGGGGCGGGCTGGCCGAAGACCAGTGCCGGGAGGCTCGAAACGATGTAGTCAACGCTCATTTCAGCAGTTTCGCAAGGTCGGGCCGAAGCCGTTTCGCGAGTTCGGCCGTCAGCACTTCGCCCGTGAAGGCGTGCTCGACGCGGCCGCCGTCGGTCTTCACCGAGAAGCCCGTGCCGAGCGTGTCGTCCATCACGACCGTCAGGTTCGGTTGCGCGGCGAGTTGGGCTTTCAGCGCGGGGGCGAGCTGGGCGGGCACGGCGACTTCAGCCGCACCCGTCAGCCCCTTCACCGCCTCCGCGACAAGCGCCGCGACCGTCTTTTCGTCCGAAAGGGACTTATCCACGTCCTTCGCAAGCACCTTCTCAAGGAGATTCGTCACGGCGCTCTCGACCTTCAGCACCGTATCACGCGCCGCCTGGCCGATCGTCTCGACCGCCCGCGCCGCGTAGTCCGCCGCCGCCTTTTCGGAGTCGGCCTTCGCCTTCGCGGCTTCGTCATTCGCGGCTTTCACGATTTCGGCCGCGCGCTTCTTCGCATCGGCGACGATGCCTTCCGCCGTCGCCTGCGCCTTTTCAACGCCTTCGCGATTGATCTTCTCAAGCAAACTCTGCAAGTCTTCTGACATACATAATCTCCTATGCGGAATGATTGGGAGTGATTATAACTCTTTTTGCCGTTGAAAGTCAAGGGCGTTCGGCGATAAAATATAGCGGGAGGGACGCAACTTGTTGCGTCCGCGTCCCCCGGTCGCAGTAAACTGCGCCCCTCCCGAACCGCCGCCCTTGTATGTAGAAAATTGAAGATCTGCCGTCACGTAAGGCCGAGGATGCCGCGAACCGTCCCCGTCAGATACTTCCAGGCAATGCGGGGGCGGCGGTTTTTCAGGGCGACAAGCCCGTAGTAGAGACACGAAAGCGGCGCAAAGACGAACGCAATCGAGAGAACCTGCGCGGAGTTCATGTGCTTGCGGGCGAACTTCAGCCTGTTTCGGGCGAAGCAGTAGGTGCGGTAGGGCTTTTCGATGCCAAGGCGGCGAAGTTCCGGCACACACCCGGGCTCGAGAAATCCGAAGTGCCGCGTTCGGGCATTCGCCGAAACGTAGCCCTCGTAGCCGCACTCCATAATCATCCACCCGAAATCAGACTCCTCAAATATCTGCACGAACGACTCGTCGAAGCCGCCGACCTCCTCGAAGACGTGACGCGGCACCATAAAGCCGTTCGGGTAGTAGGTCGTCGGATAGAGCGTCCGCCCCTGCGGGAGATCTTCGAGCGGCAGGTTGGGGCAGAAGTCCTTCGGCTGGGACGTCCACCTGTTGAAGTCACTGCCGAGCGACCAGATCAGCCCCTTCCGTTCCGCCCGCTGGTGAACGGCCATCGGCGCAACAAGTCCCGCCTTCGGATGCGCCTCGAACGTCCGCACGAGTTCGGCGATCATTCCCGGCTCAACTTCGTTGTCGTCGTCAAGGAAGAGCAGGTAGTCGCCCGTCGATTGCCGCGCCCCGACATTCCGCGAGACCGCCTGAAAGGAGTTTCTCCCATTCCTTATGCATCGAACGCGACAATCCGACCCGAACGCGGCGCGAAGCCGCTCCCGCGTGTCGTCGGGGGAACAGTCGTCCACGATGACGACCTCAAGGTTCTCCCATCCCGTCGCCAGCACGCTCCCGACGCACCGGACGACCATCTCGGCACGGTTGTAGGTCGGGATGACGACGGAGACCCGTTTCTGCATGGGAGAGACGACCGATTTCCCGATCAGAAGAAAAGTTTCGCGAGCGCAAGCATTCCCTGCTTCCAGGGGACGCGGTGCGATACGCCCGACTTGCCCGCGAACTCCGCGAGATGCGCCACGTACCAGTCGTAGTTCCGCACGAGCGCCTGCTTGTTGGAATATTTCGGCTTGTAGTCGAGCAGCCTTTCCGCCTTTTCAATGGAGACGAACGAGTCGGTCGAAGCCGTCTCGTAGACCCACGGATAGAGCGGCGAAAGATGGAGTTTCTCAAGGATGCGCAGGATGAAGATGAGCGGCGCGACGGGCATCCCGCGAATCTTCTTGCCGTGCCCGGCGCGGTCGAGGACGGCCTGGTAGTCCTCCTTCATCGTCGTGAACTCCTTCGCGCCAATGTTGAACTCGGTCGCCACGACGTCCTTCGGGTAGGTCATCGCCGACCAGATTGCCTCGTCAAGGTCGTCCACGTCCATCAGCTGGTAGCGGTTGTTGCCGCTGCCGATCATCGGGAAGCCGTGCCCCGTATACGCCCAGTCGTAGAAGAGGGCGAACACGCCGAGCCGTTCAGGACCGACGAAACTCTTCGGACGGATGATGCTCACGCAGAAACCGTCCCTGATCGCCTCGCGGCAGATGTTCTCCGCCTCAATCTTCGCGTGGCCGTAGGGCCCGACCCCGACCATCGGGTCGGTCTCGTAGATGGGATGACGCTTCGGCACGCCGTAGACCGCCGTCGAGGAAATCTGGATCATGCGGTCGAGTTTGAACTTCCGCGCCGCCGCCAGCACGTTCCGACAGCCGTCGACCTCGGTCGTGCGGATGTCCTCCGCGCTGTAAAGAGGAAGAGCCGCCGCGCAGTGGACGACGACATCGCACCCTTCCGTCACCTTCTCAACCGCCGCGACGTCGCGCACGTCGCCGAGCGTGAACTTTAGCCACGGCTCGTTCTTCTCGGGATAGTCGAAGTCGGCGATGTCAAGGACGCGGACTTCCTCCACGCCCTTCTCGCGCAATTTCCGGATCAGGTTGATTCCGAGAAAGCCCGATCCGCCGGTGACGAGGACTTTCATCGGCTACCTCACTTCGCGGGAGTTTCGGGCGCCGGCGAGGGTGCGGCCGGGAGTTCGGGCGCGGTCGCGGGCGCAGCCTCGGCGGGGAGTTCGGGGGCCGTCATCGGCAGGGCCGGCGCGGCGCTCTGCTGCATCGGGACGGGCTCGGCTTCCGCCGCCATCAGCGACTTCGCATGGGCCGTCGAGGTGAGACGCGCCAGCACAAGCGTGTTCACGAGAAAGACCGCGCCGAGAATCGCCGTCGTCTTGATCAGCACGTTGCCCGCGTCCGCACCGAGCGACGCCTCGAGCATACCGCCGCCGATGGCCCCGCCAAGGCCACCTTCTTTCGGTTTCTGCAGCATGACCACAAGCGCCAGCAGCAGGCAGACGACGACTTCGACGACATACAGGAATCCAATGAAGATATTCATTCTAGTTTCTACACCTTTCGTATTGGCGCGTATTATACCTAAATCCGCCGCCGTTCGTCAATGCCGATTTTCATCGACTTTCATCGACTTTCGCCGACGGACTGTTGGGATTTTGTTGTCTCCACGGATCTGACGGATTTTCACGGATTGGGGAGGGG
>CAVDWI010000064.1:0-10444 GCA_963612485.1 Barnesiella intestinihominis | reverse complement strand
ATGATGACGTGCGCTGACATCATTCGGAAGAGGGCTGAGCACACGGTGCGCCCGATGGTGACGGAGTTCGATGCCGTCAAGGGGAAGCTCTACGAGATAGCCGAGAATATCTACCCGCTTGGGAAGAGGTGGATCAACACGGAAGTTGACCAGATGGCGCACGTCGGCGAGACGTTCGACGACAGCAAGGTGATAAACACGACGCCGAGCGAGGCGTTGCGGAAGGGCGCGGCGGGGTTCTTGGTAAACCTGATGAACCCCGCGCTGAAGTGGTTCCACTTGGAGCCGAGGAAGTGGACGGTCGAGGGCGCGGAGGACGACGGGCAGAACTCGACGAGCGAATATCTGGAGCGGCTGGAGAACTTCGTGTTTGACATCATGTCGAAGAGCGGGTCGTATCGGGCGTTCAAGAAGATGTACGAGCATCTGCTGGCTTTCGGCTTCGGGTGCATGATAGTGCATGAGGATAGGGACTTTATCTGCAAGGCGGAGTGCTTGCCCGTCGGGACTTACGCGCTTGGCGTGGGGGCTGACGGTCGGGTGAACCGCGTCAACCGTCGGTTCGCGATGACGGCTGAGGAACTGGTGCGTGAGTTCGGCGGCGGCGAGAGGGGGATTGACGCGCTCCCTCCCGACGTGATTCAGCAGTGGCGGAACGGCAACACGGGCAAGGACGGCAACTACATCGTCGAGAACCTTATCGAGCCGAACGAGGTGACTTGGGCGGTGGGGACGACAGACCCAATCGACTACGGAATCCCGAAGTCGAGCCGCTACCGTTCCATCTACTGGCTTCGGGGGCGCGGGTCGAGCGCGGGGGCGAACACGCAGACGCGGCAGTACGAGGGCATACTGTGCGTCAAGGGCTTCAGGTTCAACCCGATCATCGCTCCGAGGCTCGACTGCGAACTGGGCGGAATCTACGGACGGGGGAGGGGACACGACGCGCTGAACGCCTGTCGCGCCCTTCAGGCCCTGATGTACGACGAGCTGGAAATCTCGTCGAACCGTGCCGAGCCCCCGCTTCTTGCGAGCAACGACCTTCGGGAGGAGGGGCTTGACCTGTCGCGTGGCGCGGTGACCTACACCAACATGGGCGAGCAGAGGAGCGACTTGGTGATGCCCATCCTGACGAACCCGCCGACAAGCGACGAGACGAGGCTGACGGCGCAGGAGTTCGAGATGAGAATCAACTCGGCGTTCTTCCTCAACGAGTTCAACACCATCGATTCGCTGAAGAACATCAACGCGGGCGACAAGCGGACGGCGGCGGAAATCAACGCGCTGAAGTCGGAGAATATGCTACAGTTGGGCGGGATCGTGCTGATGCTGGAGGACGAGTTCCTCGACCCGACGGTGAACGTCTTTGTGTCCTACGCGCTTGCGTCGAAGGTCTTGAAGTACGACGGCGGCGAGGTGAAGGTTCGCCCGAACCAGTTGCTCCCGCGCTACGTCGGCAATCTCCAGCTGGCGCAGAGGACGCAGGAACTCAACTCGACGGAGAACTCGCTCCAGTTCGCCTTCATGGTGGCGGGGCAGGGTGCGCAGATGGGCGTCGGGTCGGCGGCGCAGGTTCTCGACAACTACGACTTCGACCGGATCGTGCGGACGCGGCACAGGCTCGTCGGCGCGAGCGACCTTCAACTCCGCAATCAGGAGGACGTCGCCGAGACGAGGGCGGAGCGCGAGGCGGCGCAACAGGCGGCGGCGGAGCGCGAGGCACAGGCGCAACAGGCGGAGGTGCAGTTGCAGCAGCAGAAGGCGGCGGCGCAGTCTGGCAGGGCGGCTGAATCGGAGATGAAGGCTCGGACGCTCGGAGGAAACCTGATAGCGTCGATGGGAGGCTACGTCTGATGGCGTACGACTTCGACAGGGCGGAGGCGCGGAAGAGGGCGCGTGGCGAAGAGCAGACGCGGCTCAGGGAGAGGGCGAACAGCCTACTTTCGTTCGAGCCGTTCGTTGACTGGGCTGGCGACATGATGCTTTCCGTCGGGTTCTTCGGGGAGGGGCGCGAGTTGTCGCCCTACCAGCAGGGACAGCGCGGGAAGATGGTTCAGGAGATCGAGCGCCTGTGCGAGTTCGCGGACGCGGGAGACGAGTTTCTGGCGAGGGTCTTCAGGGAGAAGGTTCTCAAAGGCAAGGTAAAGTAAACACGGAAGGAGCAAGCGATGGACTGGCTGAAGATGGTTGCCCCGATGGGGGCTGTGAAGATGGAAGAGGCTGGAGGCGAAGGCGGCGGAGGCGACCCCGCTCCCGCTGGTGGCGATGGCGGAGGCGACCCCGCGCCTCAGGGTGCGCTCGGAGGCGGGAACAATCCCGCTCCCGCTGGCGGCGAGGGTCAGGGCTACGACTGGGAACACGCCACGGCGGAGGACTACTTCTCGAAGGTGACCGCGCCGAAGATCGACGGCGTGGAGTTCGACGCGAAGATGGCGGCGGAGCGGTACGGGCAGTTCTGCATCGAGAACCGCATCTCGCCCGAAACTCTGTCGAAGTACCTCGCGCTCGAAGGCAAGTTCGTCGCCGAGCAGAACAAGGCGGCGGCTGACGACGAGGCGAAGCGCAACGCGGAGTTCCGCAAGGGCTTCGAGGCGCAGGGAGAGGTGCTGAAGCGCGACTTCTCGCCCCAGCAGATTCAGAGCGCGGTTGACGTACTCGGTCGCGACTTCGCGGGCGACAAGGACTTCATGCGCTACGCGACGCGGGAGATGTCGAACAACCCCTCGCTCGTCAAGCTGCTCGTCAACTGGGCGGAAACCCATCAGGTTGATACGGGGACTGGCGCGGGCAAGGGCGCGGGTGCGCTCGGAGGTCGCGGGTTCGCGTCAACGTGGACTGGCAAGAACTACGGCTGATTGCGGTTTGCCGTTGACGCGAATGGAAAAGATGTGGTATAATATCCGCAAAAGCGCGGAAAAGCGGAATGTCACCGGGCCGCTTGTATTCCTGGCGACAACAGAAAAAGGAATGAAACCATGGTTATCGACCAAGGTGCATTTACGCTGAGGGACGTTGCCGCCCGGATGGACAAGACGGGCGAGAAGTTCAACAGCGACATGATCAACCTCATCTACGAGACGAATCCGCTGTTGCAGGATTTGCCCGTGGTCGAGGCGAACGACGGAACCTCGAACATCACGACCTACCGCGTCGCGCTTCCCGAGGCGAAGTTCACTGGCTACCGCGAGGGCGTCAAGCCGTCGAAGGGCGGCGTCACGACCGTGCGGAACACGGCGGCGCACATGGACGCCATCATCGAGATGAGCCAGCGCGAGTGGGACGAGGCGCCCGACAAGAACGCCTTTCTCGCGGACGCGGCGCTCGACCAGATCGAGGCGATGAACCAGAAGCAGTCCCGCGAACTCATCTACGGCACCCTTGCCAAGAACGTTCGCGGCTACAACGGCTTCTTCGCCCATCAGGAGAAGTGCGGCTACTCCATCGGTCAGACCCCCGTTGAGACGGACGACAAGAAGCCGTCCTACTACATCTTCAACGCGGGCGGCAACTTCACGCTCGGAGAACTCGATTCGCAGGGCCGCGCCACGTCAATCACGCCCCAGGCGGTCGCGTCGATGTCCTCGACGAACCTCCGCTCCATCGGGCTTGTCGGCGTCGGCACCCGCACGGTGCGCGGCTTCTATCCGCGCGGCACGACCGGCGGCGTGAAGAAGGGCCAGTGGAACGAGCATCAGATGCTTCAGGACGAGAACGGCGGCAAGTACGAGGGCTGCTCGCAGTTCCTGTCGTGGGACTTCGGGCTTGACCTGCGCGACTGGCGTTACGCGGGCTGGATCCGCAACCTCGACATCACGGCTCTGGAGAAGAAGGGCGCGGAGGGCTACATCAAGGAGATGCTCCGCCGCCTCTCCACCCGCGTTGGCGGGGGCAAGCAGGACGGCGCGAAGTGGCAGTGGGTCATGTCGCTCCCCGTGTTCGAGGGGCTTCAGACCGTGTTCGAGCGCCTGACGATGGCGAACGCCATCACCTACCAGCAGATTCAGGATGTCCTCCAGCCCACCCTCTGGGGCAAGCGGGTCGTCATCATGGACTGCATGAACACGGCGGAGGAAGCCCTCGCCGTCCAGTCCTAAGGGCAATTCCTCCCCTGCGGCGCAAGGCGTGTCGCGGGGGAGGGTCAAACTTGAAAGGAACGCAAAAATGAAGATTCATCAGTCTTTCCTCACGCACGACGGGGTTGCCCCGGCGACGGCTGGCAAGGTCATCGACCTCGGCTTCGACGGCGACTTCGACGTGAAGAACACGAGCTGGAACACGGTGTTCGTCGCGTTCGCCGCCAAGGCGAGCGGCACGGACATGACCGTGAAGGTTCAGTCGGTGCAGTCCACCATCTCCGCCATCACGAACTCCGCCAACACGATTGGCACCTTCGTGATTCCGGCGGCTTCCGTCCAGAAGGGCGGGGTGTACGGCGTCAAGATGCCGACGAACCTGAAGCGGTACTTCACGCTCGCGATCAGCGGCACGACGCTTCCCGCCACCCTGACGGCTGGCATCACGGACGTTGTCGATACCGACACCGAGTTCAACTGGACGAACTACAAGGCGTCCACCGGATCGTCCGAGGTGACGGAGGTTCGCGAGGCCACGACGGCTGACATCGCGGACCACGCCGCCCTGACGAAGGGCGTCCACGGCCTGACGTAAGGCTTCCGCCCCCTCTTCGGCAAGGTGATGCTTCCGTGCGCCTTGCCGGGGAGGGAGGCGACTTTGCTTTGACGTGAACGGAAGCGACGGAAGATTGGAGGCTCGACATGGCGAAGAGAGTTTGGCGGGCGAAGATGAATTGCCAGATGCCGTGGAAGGACTTTGCGAAGAACGAGACGGTGGAACTGGACGACGCGGACGTGACCCTGCGCGTCAAGGACTTGTTCGAGTGCCTGACGCCCGACGAGGTTGAGGCGGGGAAGAGGAAGTCCGACCCCGACCTGAAGGTGATGATCGCTCGGCTTCGGGCGGCGAAGGTGCCGATGAGGCGCGGGATGTCGGAGGACGAGGTTCGGGAACTGTTCGGCAAGTTCCTCGTGGAGGGCGCGACGGCTGAGGACGTCGCCAAGTCGATGAAGTGATTTGAGGGAGGTCGGGACAGATGGAACAGGTGCTGAAGATTTCGATTGCGAGAGGGGGTTGCAGGTTTGCGACGCCGCTCTATCTCGGCGCGAAGTACGTCCTGACCTTCGACGGCGAGCGGGCGGACGAGGCGAAGAGCGTCCTGTTCGTGAAGCCGCAGAGCGGGGATGCGCACAAGAGCGACGAGATGTCCGCGCTTGCGCAGTCGGAATACGATTCGACGGTGAGCGGGATTTCGCTCAACCTGAACAAGCAGGTGCTTCTCGACTGGTTCGAGGACTGCGGCGCGTGTGACGTGGACGGCTACGTTGACGCGCACTGCTACGTGTTTGACGCGGACGGCGCGATCCTCGCCGACGCGGACGTGGCGATAGAGTGGAAGCCAATCCAGTTTACCGTGGACGACACGGCGATTTCCGAGTGGAACGACCTCGACGACAGGCTTGTGGCAGTCGAGGGGAAGTCGGCGGAACACTCGTCGTCCATCGCCGACCTACAGGACAAGGCTGACGCGCTGGCGAAGGCTGACAAGGCGAACCTGCAGGCGGCGAAGGACTACGCCAAGGAATCGGACGACGTGAACCTCGCGCTTCTCCGTGGCGAGATCGGCGAGCTGAAAGGCTCGACAACCTCGGTGCAGATGGTTCACGAGGAGGGGGCGGCGGCTACGGGCAAGACCTACCACAAGGTTACGGCGGTCCAGCAGGACGGCGTGTGGACGCTCGGCGTCAAACAGGAGGCGGAGGAGTTCTCTGCGACCGACACCGGCGCGTTCGCGATGCTGGAGGCTGACCAGAACTTCACGGGACTGAACACGTTTACAGGGAGCGGCAAGGGGATTTCTGTGTCGGGCGGCGCGAGGGTCGATGTCGCCTCGACTGGAAGCGTGGCTGTCGCCGGGAGCGCGACGTTCAGCGGGACGACGAACGTTCCGACCGCCGCGACTGACGCGACGGGGACGATTGCGGCGAGCGTCGGCTGGGTGAGGACTGCGTTTTCGACGCTGTTCAGCACGGCGTGGGCGAGTGCGAAAGCCGCGTTCCTCGCGGCGGCGAACACGTGGACCGGGAAGCAGACGTTCGCGGGCGACGCGGCGCTGAGGTCGTCGGCGGTCGCGGCGGGGACTGTTCCCGCGACGACGCTCTACGGGCCGCACCTGTCGCTTCAGGACAAGAACGGAACAGCCGTCGGGCTTCTGCACGGAACGTTCGAGGATTCGGGCGACGGAGGGCATTACGGCGTGACGCTGGAGGCGCAGAGCAAGTCAAGCGGCCTGAAAGCGGGCGTGTTCGCTGGGTTTGACGCGAGCGACGGTTCTGTAGTTCGGATTGAAGGCGATTCGGTGGAGGTGCCAGACCCGACGGCTGAGGCTGACGACTTCATTGGTGTGACCGGCGCGAAGGCGATGTGCTTCAGCGCGTTCATGAACCTGATGCCGTATCTCCGCGTCAGGAAGAACGTCTCGCCGACGACGACTTCCACCCTGTACACGTTTTCCGGCGGCTTCATCCCGAACGCCACCTACGCGGTGAAGTTCATCGGGATGACGAAAAACGTGAGCTACGTCGGGTTCTACGCCCGTCCGACCACGCAGATTGCGGTCAACGCGTTCACGATGGCGAATCCGTCTGCGGTTGCCTATTCCGTGCGCACGGTGAGCCAGACGACAGGAGGTCTGACCATGACCGTAGACGCAGACGATACGGGAACTGTTCAGATGTACATCTATGTTGCCAACACGAATGTCGTTATCGGGTGCATAGAGTTTGAGCTGCGGTCATTGGACGGTTCTGGCGTTTATCCATAACTGATGGAGGTGGTTCGGCATGGCGATTGTGAATCTTGACTACGTGAGCCGCGTCAACGAGGCGATTGCGGAGAGTGAGGCGTCGCTGAGCGCCGCGATTGCGGAGAAGGCTGACGCGGCGGCTACGTATACCAAGGCGGAGGTTGACGCGAAGGAGGCTTCGCTTGTCGAGAGCGTCGATTCGCTCTCCGTCGAACTTGGGGCGCACGAGGCAAAGACGAGCGATTCCCTCTCGACCGCGCCAGTCCACTGCACACCCGCCGAGAAGGCGGTCTGGAACGCGAAGAGCGATGCCTCGAACACCTACACCAAGACGGAGGTTGACGCGAAACTTGCCCTGAAGGCGGCGAGCGCGGACTTGCAGGGCGGGCTTGCGCTGAAGGCGGACGCGGCGACTACCTACTCGAAGTCGGAGGTTGACGAGACCGTGAGCGCGGCGGTGAAGGGGCTTTGCCTCGAATCGACGGCGGACACGAAGATTTCCGCCGCCATCGGGAGCGTCTTTTCTGGCGTGGTCAGCCTGAAGAACGACGACGCGCTCTATGCGGCGGTGAAGGCGATTCTCGAAAAACTCGGAGCGACCGTGGAGGAATGACGATGAAGAAGGTTCTGGCACTGTTTGTTTGCGTGACGGCTCTCGCGGCGGGGGCGTTTACGAACGTCATCACGAAGGCTGACGGCACCGTGAAGGTGCGGCGTGGCGAGTTGGGCAAGTCCGATTACGTCGTCACGGACGTGGACTTCGGCGACAAGCTGGCGCAGTTGAACGAGGCGATCCAGTACATCGCGGGGTCAAACGTGTTCATGACGGTGACGAACAACACGCTCGCCATCTACGCCCGCACGACGAACGACGCCCCTGAGGTCGTGTGGACGGAAACGCTGAACCTCGACAAGAAGGGACAGGAACTGGAGGTCAAGGTCAATCAGGCGATTGTCGCCTCGGAAAGCCGAATCAACAGGGTCATCAGCGAAAACCTCATCGTAGACAAGGCGTGGGGACGCTACGCCCCCGACGGCTCGGCGAACCCCGACACCAACAACGTGGTGTTCATCAACTCGCCGAACGTCATATTCGCGGGGGGCTACGAGTGGCAGAGCGTGTGGCTCGGCGACCAGTGCATCTCCGTCCTGACGCAATCGAAGTCGGCGACGGTGGCGAGCGGAGAGGGCAGTTCGTTCCGCATCGGGCCTTCGACGACGAACTGGTTTGGCTACGTAGACACCAAGTCCTCGCTGGAGCCGTGCAAGACGGACGGCATCAGGACTTACCCCGTGGCGGGGACGGTGGAAATGGACTACGACTACGACGGCTCGACCTACCCAATCGTCTACTGGACGCCCGACTTGCGGACGCCATTCGTGCAGTACGATTCGACCGCCCTGACGTGGCGACAGGAAACGGTCGAGGGCAAGTCGATCTGCACTGTGACGGTGCCGATGGAGGGGAACAAGTCGATGTTCTTCTACGCCAAGAAGGAGAAGAAGGGGCTGACGGCGTTCCGCTCGACGATGCCCGCGTGGAGCGAAGGGACGGTAATCGACAAGGGCACCTATCAGGAGGTAGCCCCCGCCTACAACTCGACTTGGGTATTCACGAACGGGACGGACGTAATCACGATACCGTGCCACAGGGAGGCGATTGGGGAATGAGGGAACTTCACGACACACTGGGATGGGTCGTGGCGGGCGTGTGCATCGCCGCGCTCGGTTGCATCGCCTTCGCGTTCCTCGCCGTCTACGTCAAGCGGCACTGCCGCGAGTGGCTGGAGCGGGCGGAATGGATGACGCGGCACCCATCGTGCTTGCTCGCCGCCCCGCTCGTGATTGCCCTCCTGCTCTACGGAGGCGAGAAGCAACGGCAGATGTTCTCGTTCGGGAAGAACCTGGAGGACAACGGATCGTGGGCGACGAACGACACGGTGTGCGTCAAGTGGCTCTACTACAACCACGAGAGTTCGGACTTGGTGAACATCGCCTACAAGGAACACGGCTCTGGCGGCGACTACAACCTCTTGGCTCAGGTCGCGGCTGGAGAGTACCTGTACGAGGCGAACATCATCAACGCGACGAACTTTGACTACAAGGCTTACTTCGAGGAAAAGACCCCCGACGCGGACAGGGAGACTTTCGTTGCGCAGATTTACATCCCGGTACAGACGGAGGAAGGGGAGGCGGAGAGGATGGTTCCCGTCAACATGGACTTCTCGGTGGACGGCGAGGGCGTGTTCGACTACATCCCGCGCCCCGCGTGGCCCACGAACTCGGTTGACAACGCGAACGCAATCAACGCCCTGACGGACGACGAGGTTATTGAGGCTTTCCAGAATGAAAACACGGAGGTGACGGAATGAAGAAATATGCGATTCTCGGTCTGGTTTCTACGATTCTCGCCCTTGGCGGGTTCGGTGACAACCTTCGGGCGGCGAAGGTGGCGCACCGCCTGACGGACGAGCAGATACTGGAGGTGGTGAAGAAAGCCCCGACTGGCGCGAGCGTGACGGTTCCCGCCGATTTCTTCAGGGACGTCATCGCTGGCAAGTACCGCTGGCGCAACGCGACCAACTGGATTGCGCGGGCGAGCGGGGACGATTCGATGGTGAAGGCTCTCGAATCGATGGACGGCGAGAGGCTTGCGGCGATTCAGGCGAAACTTGACGCGCTCTCGCACACCAACTCGCTGGAGCGGAGGATTATCTCGCTCACCAACTCGGTGGCGAGCATCCGCCGCGAGTGCGAGCAGAGGATAGCCGTCCAGACGAACATCACGGCTCAAATCAAGGGGCAGTTGCGCGTGACAATCGATGAGTTGCTCGGAACGCGAACGCGGGAGAAGGAGGCTGTCGCGAAGTTCTACGAGTTCCGAGACCTCTACCAGCAGTACTTCGACAAGTTCAAAGACCTTGACGCGAAGTGGGCGGCGGCGAAGGGCGATATTGTCGCCAAGCGCAAGGAGGTTCAGGAGAAGTATGACGACGCGACATTCCTCACGAAGCCAATCTACAAGTTCTTCCTCGACGTCATCGACAAGATACTGGAGGACTTCACGGTAGAGCCGATGACCGAGGCGGAAGCGGAATCCGTGCTGAACACGGTGGTTGAAACCGAGTAGCGGAGTTTGGTATAATATCCCGTAGTGGAAAGGTGCGCCGACATGACGATAGACGAACTCGCCGACAAGATGGATTCGAGGTTCGACAAGCTGGATGGCAAGGTCGATACGATGAACACGACCGTTGCCCTCCACTCGCAGTCCATCGCGTCAAACGAGCTGGAACACAAGGACTTCAAGACGCGCCTGAACAAGATCGAGAAGTGGATTTGGCTGACGCTCGGAGCGGGAGGGGCGGCTGGCGCGGGGCTGACGAAACTCTTTGGAACTGCAAACTGAAAACAGAAAGGAACGCGAATATGAACTGGCTGAAGAAAATGGCAATCGACTTCGCGGCGAACTACGCCAAGAAGTACCTCACGGTCGAGAACATCCTGAACTGGTGTTCGCTGGGGCTGACGACGCTCCTGAAGAAAATCGCCTCGGACAAGGAC
>CAVDWI010000063.1:0-10512 GCA_963612485.1 Barnesiella intestinihominis | reverse complement strand
GGTTCGGGAAGAGCGCGTAGTCCGAGAAGCCGCACGGATGCGAGAGCTCGGGCTTCACGAGGTAGACGCTCTTCATCGTCAGGTAGGCGCGGAGGTAGCCGTTGATCCGCGCCTCGCCGTAGAGGCCGTCGCGCGGCGAGCCGTTGTCGCGGTATTTCTCCGCAAGGTAGGTCAGGAACTCGCGCCACTCGCCGTCCCACGCGAAGGCGTCGAACTTCGTAATGAACTCGGAAACGTCGACGGCATTCGGACGCGAGGCATACTGCGTACGCATGTAGTCGAAGATCTGTCGGCGGACGCACTCGTTCGGGATGCGGAACGTCAGGTTGCCGCGATGGAAGCGCCCCATCGTGACGATGCCATAATAGTAGTAAAGCGACTTGAAGTTCGCCTCATCAAGAATCTTCTCGATTGGGAACGACTCGACAAGGTCAAACGTCGTCTCGTCGACATCCGCCAGTTCCTCCGTGAGCGGCAGGACGCCGTCGAAGGTCTCGGCGTGGCGTTGGGCGGCGAGAATCATGTTCAGCTTGCTCCAGTCGCTGCGGATGTTGCCGTCGATGAGGTTGCGCGGCGGTTCGCCCGTCGCAACGAGCTTGCCGAGGTAGTAGAGCGCCATGTCGCAGTTGTAGAGCGACTCCCTGCCGACGCACGACTCCGAGAAGCAGTAGCTGTCGTACCACGCCCTGACGGTGGCGAGGTGCGGCGCGGCGTCGCCCGTGAACTTGCCCGTTCCCCGGAAGTCCTCGAAGAGCCGCCGCGTCTCGTCCGCCGTGAAGCCGACCATCGCGTGGAAGCCCGGCTCCTGCGAGATGTTCGTCGCGATGTTGAAGCCGCTCGTGAGGTCGTCCATCGTCACGGGCGAGACGCCCGTCATGAAGATGCGGTCGCACGTTCCCTTGAACCGCTTGAACCAGCCACGATAGAAGCCCGTGCCGTGCGTAATCTCCTTGTAGGGGACTTTACCGGCGGTCGAGACAATCTCGTTCGTGAAGTTGTCGTATTCGTCGACGATCACGTAGAGGCCGAGCCCGAGCCGCCGGATCAGGGGAACAACCACGTCAAACTTGTCGCCTGCGCCCGAGAGGGCAATCAGTTCATCCGGGTCTGCGACTTTCGAGAGTTCCTCCCGATGTCCGTCGATGAGGTTGCGGAGCGCGTTGTTGAGGTATGACTCGAACTTTTCAGACCAGGTTTCGCCACTCGCGGCGTTGACCTGTGAGAAGTCGAGCGAGAGGACGAAGTAGCGATTCGCGTTCTTCGTCGGGTTTCTGCCGATGTCGAGTCCCCCGAAGAGCCGCTCGAAGTTCCCCTTCTCGGCGACGTCATAGTAGCAGCGGAGCGTCTCGCAGAGGAGCGACTTCCCGAAGCGGCGCGGACGCACGAAGAAGAGGAAGTTCGCGCGCTCCTCCATCGTGCGGATGAACGCGGTCTTATCGACATAGTAGAAGTCCTCAAGACGAATGCGCTTGAAGTCCTTCACGCCGTAGGGTATCTGCTCCGGTCTCATGGCGACTATTATACCAAAAACGGGGACGCTTCGGCGGCTCGGTCGGGGGTCGCCCGATTCGCTGCTTGCTTCAGACGAGGTTGTAGGCATCGACGTCAAGGGCGATGCGCAAGCCGTCCGGTGCGGGGCGAGCCTTCACGAGCCACCGCCACGCCGCGACAATCGACGCGGCGGACTTCGCCCGCACGACGACCTGCCAGCGATACCACCCCTCCGCCTTCTCAAGGGCGCTCGGCACGGCCTCCGAAACGCGCATCGCGGCAGTTTGGGGAAGCGTCCGCGCATAGGCCGCAAGCGACTTCGCATACATGTCAGCCCAGGACGCGACGAGTTCAGGCGACAGCGCGCGCAGGTTGACCGTGGCGAGATGGCAATACGGCGGAAAGTGAGCCGCCTTCCGCTCGGCGAGTTCGCCTTCGGCAAACTGCCGGAAGTCCCCGTCGGCGGCCAGGCGAATCGCCGCCGCCGTCGGGTCGTAACTCTGCACGAAGACCTCGCCCGGCAATTCGGCGCGTCCGGCGCGTCCGGCGACCTGGGCAATCAGCTGGAAGGTGCGCTCCGCCGCACGGAAGTCGGGCATGTTGAGGGAACTGTCGGCATTCAGCACCCCGACGAGCGTGACGTTCGGGAAGTCGAGTCCCTTCGCAATCATCTGCGTGCCGAGCAGGACGTCCGCATCGCCGCGTCGGAAGGCGGAGAGGATGTCGTCGTGCGAGTTCTTCCGCCCCGTCGAATCGGCGTCCATCCGCAGAATCCGAGCGCGGGGGAAGCACTTCGCGAGCGCCGCCTCGGCGCGTTGCGTGCCGATTCCCTTGTAGGTGAAGTCCGCCGCGCTGCAGTGCGGACACGCCTTCGGCGGCAGAATCCAGCCGCCGCAGATGTGACAGCGCAGGCAGCTGTCCGCCCGGTGGTAGGTGTAGGGTGTTCCGCAGTCGGGACACGTCATCACGAACCCGCAGTCGTTGCACGTCACCGAGCGCGAATAGCCGCGGCGGTTCAGGAAGAGGATCGTCTGCTCGCGGCGATCCAGCCGCACACGCACCGCCTCCAGCAAGTCCGTCGAGAAGATGCGCCCCTCGTCGCCACATTCACGCATGTTGACGAGATGCACCATCGGCATTGAGCCGCATCCCGCCCGCTTAGTCAGCGAGACGCACCGGTACTTGCCGACGGCGGCGTTCATCCAGCTCTCGAGCGAGGGTGTGGCGGAGCCGAGCACAACCGTCGCGCCCTCGATCCAGCCGCGCAGAACCGCCACATCCCGCGCATGGTAGCGCGGATTGTCCTCCTGCTTGTAACTCGTCTCATGCTCCTCATCGACGACAATCAGTCCGAGATCTTTCACGGGGGCGAACACGGCGGAGCGGGGACCGACGACGACCCGCGCCGCACCGCTGCGGATTCGATGCCACTCGTCGTAGCGTTCGCCGTCCGAAAGGGACGAGTGCAGGACGGCGACGCGATCCCCGAAGCGACTCGCGAACCGCTGCACCGTCTGCGGAGTGAGGGCGATTTCGGGAACGAGGACGATTGCGCCGCGTCCGGCTTCGAGTTCTCCCGCGATTGCCTGGAGATAGACTTCGGTCTTTCCGCTGCCCGTCACCCCGTGCAGGAGGATTGCGTGTCCGCGCGCCGCACGAATCGCCGCGAGCGCGGCGGACTGCTCCTCGTTCAGCGACAGGGGCTTCGAGGGCAGGAATCGCCGCCCGGCGAGCGGGTCGCGCCGCCGCGCCTTCGGCTCAATCGTCGCGCAGCCGAGCGTGGCGAGCAACCGCAGCGAGGCGGGGGTGGTCTTGAGTTCGCGGCAGAGTTGCTGCATCCAGCCGCCGCCGAGCCGCACGAGCTGGTCGTAGAGCCAGCGTTGCCGCGTTGTGAGTTCCGCCGCATCCGGCAGGGCGGCGGTCGGCTCGACATAGAGGAGTTCTCGCGCACGGGCGTTCTTCTTCAGAACTGACGCAGGGACGGCGGCGCGGAGGACGCTCTCGATGGGAGCCGCCGTGTAATCCGCAATCTTCCGCACGAGTTTCAGGAGGGCGGGCGTGAAGAACGGCACCTCGTCCACGATCGCCGTGACGGGCTTCAGCCTATACGCGGCGGATTCGGGCGGCGACTCCGAAACCGCCAAGGCAAAGCCCCGCGCCTCGCGATGCCCGAACGGAACGGAAAGAAGCTGGCCGACGGCCAGCTTCTTTTCAAGCGCTTTAGGAACTTCGTAGGTGAAGAGCCGATCGAGCGCCAGGTCGATCGCGACCTTCGCAACCACCGTCGCTTACTTGGAGCCGGTGGACGGCGAGATGTAGGTAATCTCCGAGTTGTCGCTGAAGGTGACGGTCTGCTTCTCGTAGATGTCGGCAAGCGACTGGTAGCGCCCCTTGTAGACGCTCGCCGCGCCACCCTTGTGAATCACGACCGATGCCTTGCGGCCAAACGGCTGCGAGAAATTGGAGTCCGTGCTCAACTGCGTGGTCTTCGAGAGCGTTTCGGTCTCGCCGCTCTTCGCGAACGTCGAATCGTCAAGGTTGCGCGAGACGAGTACGGGGACCACGTCGGGCATGTCGTCCGTCAGGTCGGTGACGACCTTCCACGCAATGCACCCCTTGAGCGTCTTGTTGCCCTTGTAGGTCGGAACGCCCGCGCCCGACACGAACTTCAGGTCGACATCGACATACGGACTCCACTTGTCGGCAGACCCGTAGTTTTCCATGTCGAAGAGGTCGTCGAAATACTTGTCCGCATCGTCATACTTCTGGTTGGCGATGTCGTCGCCCTCTTCGCCCGACGTCGCGCTCTTGTTCTTCGGCCACACGGATTCGCGCCCGTGGCTTTCGCGGTCAACGTTCGCCTGGGTGATGCCGATGAACAGGTTGCGCCCGTTCATCGCAAGCGCGTTTGAGGTCGCCGTAAGCATGGCGGACGAAATGGCGGGAAACAGCGCACCCATCAGAATGCCGAGAATGCCGATCACGACCAGCAACTCGACGAGGGTGAAACCTCTGGACTTCATGTTTTTAGCGTTCATCGTTAGGTATTTCCTTTTAGGATTTTTGTTTTCAGTTTATATTATCTCACAAATCGGGTTTCCGTTCAAGTGCCATCTTCAGATGGGGGCGGTACGCGGCGGTGTAAGTCCACAGGCTGACGAGCGTCAGGACGATCAGGACGGCTTCAACGACATAACAACTGACGAGCCATCGTCCGGCCCAGGCGGGCGACACCATCCGGTGGAAGGCAAGATACATGTAGACCCACCCCGCGCCGGGGAACGAGAGCGCCGTGCGAACCTTTCCGAGCCACATTGCCGCACCGTCCGCGCCGAACATCGACCCGACCGACCGCATGAACGTCACCCACGTATCGCGCAGCAGGTAGAGAATCGTGAAGAAGAGCAGGGCGAGCGCGTGGACTTCGGATTCGCCCTGATGCACGGACTGCCAGACGAGCATCGGGAATACGACGATGTAGAACACCTTGTCCATCAGGGGGTCCGCCATCTTGCCGAGCGCCGAGACGACCTTCCACTTCCGCGCCAGCATCCCGTCCCACGCATCGGTCAGGCCCGAAAGCAGCATCGCCAGGCACGCACACGCCCCAAGTCCGAATCCGCCGCGAAACTCCTGCGCCACGGCGAGGGCGAGCCAGACGAGAATCAGCGGCGCCCGCGAAAACGTGAGCGCATTCACAAATGCCGAACGGCCGCTCACGCTCAGCCCAGCCCTTCCGCAATGACTTCCTGCATCACGCCGAGCGTCTCCTGAAGCTGACCGAGCCGCGCCTTCAGGGACTGGATCTCGAGTTCGGCCTTCTGGTAGTTCCGCCGCGTGACGAAGAGTTGCTTGAGGATTTCGCCGGGGTCGAGGTCGAGGTCGGTCAGTTCCATACCGTCGGGAATCGGTACGAGTACCGGCTCGCCGCAGGCGCAGCACTTAATCTGCAGCCCGGCCCCGCGATAGTCGATGACCAAGTTCTTGCCGCAGTGCGGACAATCGAACACGATATCCGTGTCGCGAATCTCCGCGCCTTCGGCATCCTGAGTTTCAAGAGCATCGTTTTCTACTTCTTCAGCCATATCAGACCTCCTTGACGGTATGTATTATATAAAATCATCAGCCAAACCGTCAACCCCCTGCAACAAGCGCTCCGGCGGTGAGGGCGGGTGTTGCCCGATCCGCCGTCTTTTGTCGTGTCGCTGGGTCTCGCCTGTGTGGAGCGGTCTAAATTGGGTCTGCAACTGCGCCAACTGACTCTCATTACCTGCCGCGTACGGCAATGGGAGAATATGGTATAATACCGCCCCATGTATCCGGACATCTCACTTTCTCTTTCCCTTGTTTTCCTGGTCGGGGGGCTTGTCGCGCTCACCTGGTCGAGTGATTTGTTCGTGAACGAGGCCTCGGTTCTTGCGAAACTGCTCGGCATTTCCCCGTTTATCATCGGCATGGTCATCATCGGCTTCGGCACGAGTGCGCCGGAACTCTGCGTCAGCGCAATGGCGGGGCTTTCAAACCACTCCGACCTCTCCCTCGGCAACGCCTACGGCAGCTGCATCTTCAACATTGCGGGGATTCTCGGCATCGCCGCGCTGATCCGCCCGATTGTCGTCAAGCCGGCGGCCGTATTCGTCGCGACGCCCGCACTGGTCGCTATCTCGCTCGTTTCGCTGTGGCTTCTGCGTGATGGGCAGTGTTCGCGAACGGACGCCTATGTCCTGCTCGCCATCTTCCTCGTTCTGCTGCCGATTTACTGCTGGTACGACCAGCGGAACAAGAAGGCGGATCCGAACGAGCCGTGCGCCGCGGCGGCGGCTTCCATGTGCGCTTCGAAATCGGTTTCCCAAATCCTGGTCGCCGTGCTGAAACTCCTGTTCGCCCTCGCGGTGCTGATCGGATCCTCGCACCATCTCGTGTGGGGCGCGGTGGATCTGGCGCGGGCGTTGGGCGTGAGCGAACTGATGATCGGGCTGACAATCGTCGCAATCGGGACATCCCTTCCCGAACTTGCGAGCGCGGTCGCATCCGCCCGACGCGGCGAACACGAGTTCGTATTGGGCAACATCATCGGCTCGAACTTCTTCAATACGCTGGCCGTCGTCGGCATCGCGGCGGGAATCTCCCCCGTCGCGAAGTTCTCCCCCTACGTGCTGACGCGCGACCTGCCGACGATGATCGCCTTCTCGCTTTCAATCGCCCTCTTCGGAATCAACATTCGCAAGCCACGGGAAAACGGACTGGTCACGCGCCTTGAGGGCGTATTCTGGATTCTGGCGTTCGTGGTCTACGCGGTCTTCGTCATCTATCAGGAATCACCGAAATGAACAGAGTTATTGCAATAGACGGGCCGAGCGGCGCGGGAAAGAGCAGCGTTTCGCGGATTGTCGGCGAACGGCTTGGCTTTCTGCACGTCGATTCGGGTGCGCTTTACCGCATCATGACGTGGCAGTGCCTTGAAAACGGAATCGACACGGCGAACGCCGAGGCGATTGCCGCGTTTGCGCCGTGCGTCGAGGTCGAGTGTCGCGCCGAAGGCGGCGCAATCGCCTACTACGTGAAGGGCGAAACGCCGGGCAACCGCATCCGGACGCCGGAAATCAACGCCCACGCCTCGCAGGTCGCCACGGTGAAGGCCGTCCGAGACCGAATCACTGCGCTCCTGCGCGGAATGACGGCCTACGGCAATCTCGTCGTCGAGGGGCGCGACATCACGACCGCCGTCTTCCCCGATTCGCCCGCGCGATTCTTCCTGACGGCCTCCGCCGAAGCGCGCGCCCGCCGTCGCCAGAAGGAGGAAGTCGAGAAAGGCATCGCGAACGAGGATGCCGAGACGGTGAAGGCCTCGCTTCTCGCGCGCGACGCCATCGACTCGACGCGGAAGTATGCGCCCCTGCGCAAGGCGGACGGCGTAATCGAAATCGATTCGAGCGACCTGACGCTTGAACAGGTCGTCGAGACCGTCCTGAACGCACTCCCAGAAGAGTGGAAATGAAGCTTTCCGTCAAACTCTGCCTGGCCGTCCTCGCCGTCTACCTATGCGCGGCGATTTACGGCGAAGTCCAGTATCGCGTCGCCCGCGCACGGGACGTCACCCCCGCCTACAACGTCGTCAATCCCGACGGACGCTACCTGCCGCCGGGGCCGGGGCACTGGCTCGGGACGGACAACCTCGGCCGTTCGGTCGGCCTTCGCCTCGTGCAGGGTACGCGCATCGCCTTTCACGTGGGCGTGATGACCTCGCTCATCGCGATTCCACTCGGCGTTCTGCTGGGTTTGCTCGGCGGCTATTTCGGCGGAAAGACGGATTCGGCGGTCGTCTGGCTCTGCGCAACGGTCGCCTCCATGCCGGGGCTGCTGTTCATCCTGGCGATTTCGCTTGTCGTCGGGCAGGGGCTGCTCGGCATCTACCTCGGCATCGGTCTCACCACGTGGGTCGGCGTGTGCCGCACGATTCGCGCGGAGGTGATGAAGCACCGCGACAAGGCGTATGTCCAGGCCGCCCGCGTACTCGGCTATTCACACGGTCGCATCATGTTCCGGCACATCCTTCCGAACGTCGCGCACGTGATTCTCATCCAGTTCTCGATCCGCTTCCCGTCCGCTGTTTCGACGGAGGTGTTCATCTCCTTCCTCGGCATCGGCGTTCAGGGCGAACCTTCGTGGGGCGTGATGATCAACAACGCCCGCCTGAGGCTTTGGCAGGGCGTCTGGTGGGAGATGACCTTTACGACACTCGCGATCTTCGTGCTGGTGCTCGTGTTCAACCACCTTGCGGACTGGTTGCGCGACAAGCTCGACCCCGCCCTCCGCACCTGAGCCGCACGCCTTCTAACAGCCGCCGCACAGGATTTTCTTCGCCTCGGCAAGGGCGCGTCCGCGATGGGAAATCGCGTTCTTTTCCTCCGCCGTGAGGTCGGCGAACGAGCGGTCACAGCCGTCCGGGACGAAAAGCGGGTCGTAGCCGAAGCCCGCCGCGCCGGACGGTGTTTCGGAGATATGGCCGAAGCACTTGCCCTCGACGACGTGTTCGCCGCCCGACGGGTCGACGAGCGCAACCGCACAGGTGAAGTTTGCGCGGCGGTCGGTGATGCCCCGCAGGTTCTTGAGCAGAAGCGCGTTGTTCGCGGGCGTGCTGCACGCTTCGCCCGCGTAGCGTGCGCTCCGCACGCCCGGCGCACCGCCCAGCGCGGCGACTTCCAGCCCCGAATCGTCCGCCATGCACCACGCCCCCCTGTGCCGAGCGGCGATTGCCCGAACCTTGATGAGCGCGTTGCCCCCGAAGTCGGGGGCGTTCTCCTCCACGCCCTCCGGATCGTCGGGGACAATCTCGAACGCGGGGAGAATCTGCGAAATCTCCCGCACCTTGTGGGCGTTGTGCGTGGCGACGAACAGTTTCTGCCGCGCCGGACAGATTCGGGTGACGAGGTCTTCCAACTCGGGTACGGACAGCGTTTCCGCCGCGCCCGAGTCAATCGTTGCGGCAAAAGCCGGCTTTATCGGCAGTTTCGCCACGTTCGGGATTGCAAACCGTCCCGCCAGTTCGTCCGCCCTGGACGGGCCGAACGCGGCGATTCGCTCGCCGCAGTGAGGGCATTCCAGGTAACTCATGTTCTCGACAAGTCCGAGGATTGGCTTCTTCATCGTCGCCGCCATCTTCACCGACTTCGCCACAACCATCTCCACGAGTTCCTGCGGAGAAGAAACGACGACAATTCCGTCCACGGGCAGGGACTGGTAGACCGTCAGCGGCACGTCCCCCGTCCCCGGCGGCAAATCGACGAAAAGAAGGTCGAGTTCGCCCCAATGCACGTCTGACCAGAACTGCCTGACCACGCCGGAAATCACGGGCCCGCGCCAGATGACGGGGTCGGACGGATTCTCGACGAGCATGTTGAGGGAGATGACCTTGAGGCCGCCCTTGGTGACCATCGGCTCAATCCCCTGTTCCGACCGTGCGATTTTCCCCGTCAAGCCGAATGCCGTCGGAATGGACGGCCCCGTGATGTCGGCGTCCAGGATGCCGACGCGCAGACCGCGCCGTGCGGATGCGACCGCCAGCATCGTCGTGACGAAACTCTTGCCGACGCCACCCTTGCCGCTCGCCACGGCGACGACTCTGCCAATCCGCGAAGCCCCGTTTGGCCTCGCGGTGAAATCAAACGCCGCCCTGCGGTCGCCGCAAGCCTTGCTGCATCCCGCACAGTCTTCAGAACACGATTCTGCCATTCAATGCATCCTTTCCGTAAACGAAGGCCTTTTGCCGCCGTTCACCCATATTATAGCAGAAAGCCGCTATTCTTATCGTAGTCTAAAAAATTTTCCTTCGTGGTCTAAAATAAATCTGATGGTGGTCTAAAAAGATTTTGATGCTGGTCTAAAATAAATTTGATGCTGGTCTAAAAAGATTTTGATGCTGGTCTAGAATAAATCTGATGCTGGTCTAAAAAGGCTGACATCGTGGTCTATAGATGCTTTCAGGGTCACCTGGGGGTGGTCAGCGTCTCCACGGCGGCAAGCAACGCCTCAACCTTCGCCACAATCCGCCTCTGCTCGGCAAGCGGCGGGAGGGGAATGAGCATTTCAAGCAATCTTTCTCGAGGTAAATGCTTGATTGTGCTGCCGGTGAGTCTGTTTACAAAAAGTTGAGAATCATGCACTACCTCAAAATAAATACAAACATATTCAGGCAAATCGCCTACAAGCCGAATACGATGCAATGCCTTTTGATATTTTATACCAGAGTCTTTCTCTTTCCAAATCGCGCAACGCCCAGGTTCTCCGCCCTCACACATCAAGATATCGCCTTTCTGTAGCGCAAACTTCTCGACTTCCCTTTCTGTAAAGAATGTGGTTTTAAGGTTTTCTAAATCAAAACTGCCCCATCTAACAGAAATGTTAGCCAGATAGCGATATTCTTTTCCGTTGGTCTTTGCCTTATCCAACATCTTCCCCAATTGAACATCGGCCATCTCCCCCAGTGTAACCCATTTCCAATTAGGCGGGATGGGATAGGGA
>CAVDWI010000062.1:4991-10627 GCA_963612485.1 Barnesiella intestinihominis | reverse complement strand
CACGAACTCCACAGGTTGCCCATCTCAGCCGGGTAATACTTCGCGTCCGCCTCGGACTTGGAGTACGCCCCGACCTGTGCGGCGGTGACGTTGTGGGGGTTCGAGGTGTCGCCGGTGTGGGCGGCGAGGGACGCAGAGAGCGCGTTCGTGGCGGAGGCGAGACTCTTATCGAGGGCATCGGTTGTGGCGAGAGGCGCGACGGCTTCGGCTATCTTGTTGGTGACGAAGGCTTGAGAGGCCTGTGGCGCGGCGGATGCGGTCGCAGTGAACTGCGACCCCCCCGCGAAGAGGGCGGCGGCGGTAATGATTCCCTTAAGGATGATTGTCGTGCGGTTCATCGTTCGATTCCTTCCTCGGCGACGGAGACGCTGACCTCGCCGTATTCGTCCACAAAGGCGGTGAGTTTGTGATAAAGCCCCGTCTTCGGGTTGCGGATGTAGGTGTCGGACGGGATGACTTCCGGTTCGACCGCGCTTCCGTTCGCCGGGTTCTCGCGGACGCGGAGTTGCCCCGAACCGAGCCAGCGCGGGTTGCCGTTCGTGTCCGTCCCCATGACGTGGTAGTGCAGGGTTTCCGACGTGTCCGGGAAGCAGAAAGGTGAGCAGTAGGCGCGATATGCGCCCGCGTCGGTGAGGGTGGCGGCGACGGCGACTGGGGTGCGGTCGTTGCCGTCCGCGTCGTCCGTGCGCTCAAGGAGGATGCGGACGGATTCGACGTCCTCGGGGACGGCGGAAGCGGCGACTTCGACGACGAGTGAGGAAAGCAGCCCGGCGTAGAGTGGCTGAAGCGGCTGATTGAGGCGGTCGGGTGAAAGTGTGATCATGGTCAGTATTCCTCGTAAGAGCGGGAGTTTTCGGCGGAGAAGAGAGAAGAGACTTCGGACGGGGCGGAGCGCGAGATGCGCGCATCATCTTCGCGGACGCTGACGCGGACGGAGTAGGCGGAGCCGCCGTCATAGGAGACGGAAACGCTCGCCATTGGCATATCGCCGCCCGAAGTCGAGACGAACACGCCCTGCGAGGAATCCCATTCGGAGAGTTTGAAGGAGCGCGTGTATTTCGAGACGAGAGCCTCGGCGCAACTCTTCGCGGCGGAGTAGGTCATGCCGACGTATTCAAATGACATCGAGCAGTAGCGGTGGAACTCCCACGCCTCGGTATAGGTGGTGATTGCCGTGCCGCTTGTGTAAGACCACGAGCCGTAGATGCGCGACTTCGAGTAGGAGACGGTCTTGCCCTCGGTTATGACGAGGTTCGTGCTTGAGTAGTTAGAGAGCAACGCCATCGAGTTCCTCCTTTATCGAGACGAGGGTGGCGGCGGCCTTGGTGACGTCGCGCTGCATATCCTCGACGCGCTTCCTGTCCTGTTCGGCCTTTTCGCGGGCGAGTGCGACGCGGCGGACGGCTTCGTCACCGCCGTGAAGGTCAGCGGTGCGCCAGTCATTGCGCTTTTGAAGGCGGGCGAACTGATCCTGGAATCTGCGCTCTTCGCGCTCCGCCCGCTTCGCTTCGCGATCCTGGTCGCGGAAGGCCTGTGGGTTCGCGAAACGCCGGAAGGCTTCGTCCGCCCGTTGGGCGGAATCGGCGGCCTGAGCCTGTGCGCCCTTGAGGCCGTTTGAGAAAGCGTCGAGAAGGCCGCGCTGACCCTTTTCCTCGGTCTTGAGTTTGTCGCGCTTCTTGGCTTCGGCGGTTGCGGCGGCGGCGGCTTCGGCGGCTTCGAGTTGCGCCTGTTTCGCCTTTTGCTGTGCTTCGGCGAGTTCCTTCTGGGCGCGTTGGGCGGCGACGAGTTCGGCGGTGGCGTTCGAGACGGCTTCGGCCTGTTTGAGTTGTGCGGTTTTGACGGCTTCGGCGGCGGCTTCGGCGTTCGCCTCTGCGGTGATGCGGTCGTTGACGGCGGCCTCATAGGCGGCCTGAGCCTTGTCGCGGCGTTCGCGGAGAGCCTTTGAGAAGGCTGAATCGGTTTCGAGGTCGTCTGCGAGTTCGCGTTCGGCGGTGGCGAGTTCTGCCTTGAGTTTGGCTTCGAGGTCTGTTGCGGCGGCGGAGCGTTTGGCCGCGTCGGCGGATTCCTGTGCGGCGGCCTTGACGGCGGCGGCGGCTTCTGCGGAGACGTTGTCGCGGCGGCGTTGGGCGATCTGGACGTCGAACCCCGCGCCCTTGAGGGCGGCCTCTTCGGGGTTCGCCGCGCCTGAAAGCGCATTCTGCTTCTGGAGTCGGATGTCGGCGAGGGCGGCGTCACCGCCCGCCTTTTCGGTGGCGTTCTTCGCGTTCGAGACCTTGAGGTAGGCGGCGGCGAGCGTGTCAAATGACTTGGCGGCCTTTTCGGCGCGGGTGGAGAGTTCGGCGAGGTTGCGGTTGATGCCCTCGATGGCGTTCGTCCGCGCCTGATTGAGTTTCTCAAGCCCCTTGGCGAGATTGACCTTGGCGAACTCTTCGGCGGCCTTCGCGGCTTGCGTGGTTTTATTCGTGAACCACTCCATTGCGGCGGAAATGCCCGCGATGATGCCGCCGATGGGTCCCATAGCGGCGAGAGCGCCGACGACGTTGCCGACCGCGCCCCCGACCTTGCCGAGGGCGGAGCCGGCGGCAGAGCCGAATGCAGAGAAGGCGGACGAGACGCCGGCGACGATGCGCCCCGCCTTCGAGCAGCTCGTCGCGACGGTGGACATGGCGCGCTTGACGTTCGCGGAAATCCCGTCCACGAACGTTCCCCTGACTGCAAGATAGATGGCATTCGCATTCATGATTATGCTATAATACCGGCATGAGCGTCCCTTACGTATACGTTAGACCAATTACCGAGAAGGAATGGCGTGAACTTTGGAAACCGCCGGAAAACCCCGGCTGGCTCGACCGCCTTCCGCCCGGCGTGAAGTTTCTCATTGTTCTCGCGGAGATTGCGCTCATCGTGTGGGTTTCCATTCTCTTTTGCGGTTTCTGATTTCCTCGACGGCGCGGACGTAGTTGCCGAGTGCGCGGTGCTTCTCGTCGTCCGCCGAATAGTTGCCGTCGCGGATGTCGGCGAGGAGCGTGGCGGCGAGCAGTTGCCCCGCCGTCATTCGCCTTGCGTCGGCGAGCGTGAGTGGGAGGCGCCTGGCGTTCGCGCCGACGATGAGTCCGACGACGGGCGAGGGCGGTTCGGAAGGTGAAAGGGCGGGACTGGACGGAGATGCCTGAGTTTGTGCAGTTGCCTTTTGGTGTGCTAACGAGGGGGAGGGAGTAAACTCCCCCGCAGTCCAGTCCGCGCCATAAAGGATGAAGTCGATGGCATCGGCGAGTGTTTCGCCGGTGAGAGGGAGGAGACGCTTTTTGGCGAACGCGAACACCTTGCGGATGACGCGGTTCGGCCTGAGTGCGTCCGGGAGTTTCGCCGCGTCCCGCGAGAGGGCGAAGGCATAGACGAACCTGAAGATGCGGTTGTCGTCCATGTCGAAGTATTCGGCGACGCGCTCAAGCCAGATCTCGTGGGCGACAGTCGGCTCACGGAGGGTGAAGCCCGGCAGGAAGAGGATGCGCGGGCGGTGCGTGTCGAGGAAGGGCTTCGCGGCGAGTTTGACCTTTAGGGCGAGCGCATTCAGGCGGACGACCTCATCGGGCGAGAGGGCGACGCCCTCCGCCGTGAGAATCCTGTAATCCTTCCTGAAGAGTGCGCTGACCATCGTGCCATCAGGTCGCGGAAGAGGCGACCGTCTTTTCGAGGGGCTTTGAGAGCGTGACCGTCCACGAGGGCATATCCGCGTCTGGGTCGGTGCAGGAGAGTGGGGACGAGACGTCCCAGCCCGTGCCGGGAGTGATGGACGGGGCGGCTGTGCCGTATTGGCCGATCGTGGCCTGAACCTGAATGTGGCCCATGGTGACGTCGGAGGCGACGGCGTCGCCGGCGACGGTATGCACCTTGACGGAGCAGGAGATGTCGGCGGAACACTTGACGAGTTCGCACCCCGTGCCTGAAAGTGTGAACGCGGAGAGGATGGGGGCGGCGATTTCGTCGGTATCGACGGCGAGGGCGGGGACGGTGAAATAGTTTTGCGTCGCCGCGCCGTCTTCAATCTGCCGAGCGGTGGCGGTGAAGACTGGTTCGGAATCCGCGCCGTTCTCATAGTGGATGGATTCGAGGGCATAGGCCTTGTCGCTGACGGTGGTGACCGCGCCGAGTTTGACGTTCGAGAGCGTTCCCGCCGAGACGATGGCGTATTCGCACGAGGGTGCGGAAGTCTCGCCGAACGCCTTTGTGGCGGCGATGTCGCCGTTATGGCCGGCCTTTTCGAGATACTGCCCCGAGACGTTCGAGGTGACGGACTTGAGGGAGAGCATCGACTGCGAAGAGAATCCGCAATAATCGCTCTTTGTGATCCAGCTCATGGTTTGTGTTCCTTTCGGTGGTTAGGATTTGTGGACGATGCCCCGGAGGGTGAAGGATTGTGAGACGACCCATGCGGTGGCGTTGCGGTCGAAAGAGACTTCGCCGCCGTCAAGGCGGAAGCCGCAGGGGTTGAAGTTCGGGAGGGTGAAATCGGTCTTGACGGACGCGATGGAAGCCTGCCAGTCGTCGAGGAGGGCGGCGACGGGGGCGGTGAAGTCATGGAGCGCGTCGCCGTCGGGGGCGCGTTCGGCGCGGACGGAGAGAGTGAGTGCGACTGGGATGTCGGCGGTCGGGAGGGAGAAGGTCTGGAATGTCTTCGGCTTTGCGGCGACGGAGAGGGCGGCTGTGAAGTCCGCGCCCTCAAGCCCCCGGACGATGCCGGCGGCGGAGGCCTGCCACATGCCGACGACCTGAAGGCCGTCAACGGCAAGAGCCTTGACCCGTTCGATGACGGCTTTCTCGATGTCCCGTTCGATCATTTGTCCGCGTGTCCTTTCATGCGGGCATTATAGCACACGGGAAAGGAAGAAAAACACAAAAACAAAAAATCAGTCCTATTTTATAGGACTTTTTTTCGGGCGACTTCTGGGAATGGGGTTTTGAGGTCGAGAGCCATGTCGCCATGGGCGTTCAAGTGCTTGACGAGTACGTGGGAGATCTTGTTGGCGGCCTTTGCGAGGGAGAGCGAAACGTCCGCCCTTCCGCCCTTGAGTGCGGGGACGGCATAGCCGAGATTGTCGGTGACGGCGAAGAGCGCGTCCGCGCCCTGTCCCGAAGAGGTGACGGTGACGATGTTGGACTGTTCGATGACCTTGCGGAGCGGTGAGGCTTCGTTGCGTGTTGAGATTTTGGCCATGGCGACGCCGAGGGCGGTGCGGGCGAGGCCGGCGCGTTGGGCGATGGCGCGTTTGGCGAGGGAGCGGTCGAAGCGGACGGCGGAAGCGCGGGAGTCCGTGGCGATGACGTAGGGTGCGCGGCGTTCGTGGACTGGGACGACGCGGAAGACCTTGAGGTCTTTGTCGCGCTGGCCGTTCGTCCGGAAGTAGATGCGCTTTTCTGGTCTGACTTCGCCGTGGCCGCCGCGCGGCTTGATGCACAGTTGGCCGGTGGCGAGGCGCGAGACGCGGTACTGGGTGAGTTCCTCGACGTCCTGTTTTGGCTTTCTGGCCATGGAGGCGACGCGGGTTCGGGCGCGGATTGACTTGAGTGCTTCGATGAAGGTTGCGGCGACGGCATCCTTGGCGGCTTCGCCGAGGCGGCGGACGCGCAAATCAATG
>CAVDWI010000062.1:0-4846 GCA_963612485.1 Barnesiella intestinihominis | reverse complement strand
AATCAATGAGCCGACGGAGTTCGTCCATCGGCTTGTTCCCGTAGGCGGAAAGGCTGACGTCGACGGAAATCAAGGGGAAGTCTCCCGTGCTGAAAGGCGAACCATGCCGGCGGAGATGTCGGCGGCGGTGACGGCGAAGAAGTAGCCCGCGCTCAAGGGGCGGACGACGCTTTCGTCGGAGAGTTCGATTCTGTCGCCGACCTGGGGCGTGGAATCGAACGGCCAGTCGGCGCGTGAGAAGAGGACTTCGACGGTGCGGCGCGTCGAGGCGATAGAATCGCCGTCGAGCGGTTCGTCGAGCGCACCCTCAAGAACGCAGGCCTTGAGGGTGGCTTCGATGGTTTCGCCGTTGCGCCGCCCCGTGACGATGACGGTTTCATCGGCAAGGGGGGCGAACGCGGCGTCGCACTGGTCGAAGATTCCCATCGCTTAGGCGGTGACGAGCTGGACGAAGCCGGGGGCTCCGTTCGCCGTGTCCGTTCCGTTGATGTTGTGGGTCTGCTTCATCAGGGCCGCGCCGAAGAGCGTCTCGGCGTTCCACGTCACCTCGCCGTCATCCTGATTGACGACGACGCGGGTGCCGATCACGATGCCCGTTTCCTCGTCGATGGTGTAGCCCGCCTCGATGAGGTTGCCGACCGCGCCCTTGACGGGGGCTTTGTAGCGGTTCGCGAAACCGATTGCGCCCGTCGGGACGGCGAAGCCGACGCCCTTCGCGGCGGATGCGGCGGAGTCCTTCGAGATGTTCGGCGCGTTGAGGATGGCGGCGAAACCGAGGCGGCGGCCGATGATGCCGCCCTCGATGACTTCGCTCTGCCCCGTGGCGTGATAGTCGAGAAGGCCGAGCAGGGTGTCGTAGGTGGACGGCTCGAGCAGGAGCACGCAATCCGCCGGGTCATAGCCCGCCGCTTCGACCTGCGAGCGGATCTTGACGAAGTCGGCGAAGGTGGAGACGGCGATGGTCTTCTGCGCTTCGGCGTTCGAGTAGGTGAGGAGGTCGGTGGCGGACTTGACGAACGCCTTGCCGAGTGCGCGGCCTGCGGCGCGGCCGATGTTGTCCCACACGGGCGCGAGGTCGTCTTCGAGCGCGTCGAGGTCGTCGAACGTCCAGTTGGAGACCTTGTGGTTCGAGAGTTTGATGTCGGCGAAGTCGGCTTTGCCCTTGCCGGTGACGTAGTTCGCGGTGGACTTGACGAAGTCGTGCGCTTCGCCCGCAAGCACCTTGACGGTGACGGTGTCGTACTGCTTGCCCGGATCGACCGAGAAGTCGGTGGTGAAGAGTTTCACCATTTCGAGGGCTGGCTGAGCGGCGATGATGATTTTGTCGCTCGCGGCAATCAGCCCCTTCTTGTTGAGATTGGATGCCATTGTGTGATTCCTTTCGGGTGTGGATTACTTGATTTTACCCTTCGCCTTTTGCCTGCGGAGGGCTTCGCGCTCACGCGGCGACTTCGCGGCGGCGAGTTCCGCCTCGTAGGTAGCCACTGGGGTGGGCGAGAGAACGCCGGCCGTCAGCAGGGCCTGGGCGGATGAGAGCCTGTCGAGTTGCTCGCTTTTCGCGGCGAGATCCCGTTCGGCTGAATCGGCGCGTTGGGAGGCGGTGCTCAAGTCGGCGTGAGCCTTTTCGAGGTCGCTTCTCGCGGCGGCGAGCTGAGAGTTCAAATCGGAGAGTTGCGCCTGGTGGCGTTCGACTGCGGCGGCGAGGTCGGCCTTATAGGCGTTCGAGCGGCGTTCGAGTTCCTCGGCGTGTGCGGCGTTCGCCTCATTGAGTTTCTTGGAGAGACCCTTATAGCGGGCTTCCCAGTCGGTCGCTGGGTCGGCGTTCGCGGGCTTCGCGTCGGCTGTGGTGCGCACGGAGAAGAGTGCGCGGGCGGCTTCTGGGGCGGAGGCGTAGGCGCGGCGCGTGATGCAGGCGGCGGCGGCGAGTTCTTCGGCGTAGGGTTCGGCGGCGAGGCCGTATTCGGCCGCGCTCTCGAACGGGATCCACGTCTCGGCGTTCATCAGTTCGGCGAGTTCGTCCGGGGTCTTCGCGAATTTCGTCTGGTAGAACGCGATGAGGGAGTTCTTCATCTCGTCCAGCACTTCGGCTTCGTGGCGGAGGTCGTCCGCGCCGCCGACGACCGCGCCCCACGGGTTGTGGATCATCATGAACGCGCCCTTGCCCATCGTGAGGGAATCGCACGCACAGGCGACGACGCTCGCCATGGACGCGGCGAGGCCGAGGACGTTGCCCTTGACCGAGCCGTTCTTGTAGCCCTTGATAGCGTTCGCGATGGCGAGGCCGGCGGAAACCGAGCCGCCGTTCGAGTTGATGTTCACCTCGATGTCGCCTTCCTGTTTCGCGAGCCAGCCGACGAAGACGGCGGGCGTGACGTCGCTCTCGAAGAAGCGTTCGGAATCGTCGGAGACAATATCCCCGAAAAGGTTGAACCTGTTATTCATTGTTAGTTTCCTTTTGCTGTGCGGGTGATTCCGCGATGATTTGTCCGCTCACCGTCTGGAGTGCGGGGTGCGGGATGCCGTTTTCGCGGCAGAAATCGAGTTCTTCCTTGAAGAGCAGGAGGCGTTCGCGCCAGTCCGCGCCGAGTTTCTCGCGGAGTGAGGCGGTGCAGTTTCGCAGTTCGGCGGTGTCGGCGTTCGCGGAATCGACGCGGTTGACCTCGCGCATGGACGGCCATTTCCACGAGACGCGGCGCATCCACCCGTCTGGGAGGCTGAGCGTCGGGAGGATGCCCTTGCGCGTCGCCCAGCCGAACCACCGGCGCAAGGCCCAGTCGCAGACGTGGGATTCGAGGAGGTGCTGTTCGTGTTCGAAGGCGGGCCAGGACATGACCTGTTCCCCTCGGAACGCGGTATAGGATGCGTCCGCCTTGCCGGTTGCGTAGACCGAGCCGACGCCGTTCGACCAGCCGACGCGCCCTGCGACCCAGCGCACGAACTCCGCCATGTTGCCGTTGGGGTGCTTCGTGTCGAGCAGTTCGAGTTTGGCGTCTGGCGGAAGGATGTCGTAAATGACGTTTGCGCCCTCGATGTTGTCGAGTTCGACGGCGGGGAGTTCTTCTTCGGCGGCTTCGGCGACGGCTTCGGCGGCGGAGTCGTCGAGATCCGCGCCGGAGAAGATGCGCTCATTGTCAAGCCCTGCGGCGGCGAGAGCCGAAGCGGGGGATTCGGGGGAGGGACCCGTGAGGGTGGCGATGGTCTGCGCGTTCTTCTTCGCCGCCTGGATCTCGTATTTCGTGAGGTCTTCGAGGTCGATCATCGAACCGAGCGAAGCGTGGACGGAGGGGACGGCTACGGTTTGGTTGATGCGCCACGAATGGGAGAAGAGGGTGAAGGGCGCGTCGCGCCATTCCTGGTCGGGTTCGCGCACGAGCGGCCAGACGGCGAGGCGGCCGTCTCGGTCGCGGAGGTTGAAGACCTGTTCGCCGCGCTGTGAGAAAGAGACGAAGCACCCCCGCGTCTGCCCGACCTCGTCCTTGATGATGCCCTGGCTCTGTGACCAGCCCGCCGGGAAGAGGGTGGCGAAGTCGCCGGGGCGGACGTTCGCGATGCAGTCGCCCTCGAAGAGGATTACCTTGCCGCTGTCGCGCACGATGCCGTCGTCGAATATCAGCCCGGCGCGTCCCGTGAGGAACTTCGAGCGCAGGGACATCCGCAGGACGTGCTGGAAGTCTTCGCCGTCGAAGAACTCGCACGATGCCGCCCACGCGGCGAACGCTTCGCGGAGCGCGGTGGATTCGGCGGCGTAGCCGTCGCCGAGGGCGAAGTTCGCCTTGCCGCCGACGGTGCCGATGACGTTGAAGTCGAACTGGCGCAAGAGGGCGGACATGGTTTCGCCGTTCCGCGCCATGTCGCGGGCGAGTGCAATCAGCCGGTTGCGTTCGTCGGTGGAGACGGCGCGGGCTTCGTCGCCCTTCTCGGCGTAGAGTTTGGCGCGGAGGGACTGGTCTTTGCCTGCGACTGGGTTGTATTTGGCGCGGGCGAGATAGCCCGTGCGGCGCAGGGCGGTGACGATGCGGCGAGAAACCGCCCGCCGCGCTTCGGGGGAAAGGTTAGCGAAGCGCGGGGGCGGGGTAAGTGCTGTGGAAGACTTGCGGCTCATGTCATGACCTCACGGTGACGAGGTGGCGTATGCCGGTGGCGGAACGCCCTGAAAGCGCGGACGCGACGGCGGCGCGGCGCGTGGCGAGTTCGGCGCGCAGGGCTCGAAGCCCAGCGAGGTCGAGCCGGGTATAACTCTTCGACCCGCCGCCGGACGAAAGTGACGCGGAGGCATAGCCAGCCGTGGCAATCTCCCGGATTGCCTTGTCGATTGCCGCGATGTCCCGCGTCAGCGATACCAGTTCGTTTGCAAGATATGTTCTTTGCGCCGTTGCCATGCCCGCATTATAGCACACGGAAATGTGGGAAAAACAGAAAAACAAAAAATCAGTCCTATTTTATAGGACTTTTTTTTCACTCGACGTAGCGGACGACGGCGCGAGCGCCGCATTTTGCGCACCGGGCGTAGCCGATGCGCTTGCCGTTGACGATTCGCGAGGTGTGGACGCGGAAGCGGCCGATCGCGCCGCAGACGGCGCACGTCTCGACCTTGCGGATGATTGTTTGCTTGCGGTTGGGCTGGCACATTTGGATGGGCTTGAGATGGGTTATCGAAAGAGTTGTGAACTTATTGACGGGAACGCCGCACGGAGTGCGGCGGGCTAAACTCCAGGGGGTAGTACTGGCAGTTGCCGCGCCGCCTGATTGTCAGCCCGCCCTCGCGGCGCGTGGCGGTTTCGTAGGGTATGTCGCACTCTGCGAGAAGTGCGACATAGGCGCGGTCGCGCTCGGCGAGACGGGCGCA
>CAVDWI010000061.1:0-10710 GCA_963612485.1 Barnesiella intestinihominis | reverse complement strand
TTCGACAACCTCGGCAAGGGTGCGTCGGGCGCGGCGATACAGAACATGAACATCGTCATCGGTGCGGATGAACGCACGGGACTGATTACGGAGGGCTGAAAGATGAAGGCTGAATACTGGGAAAACCCCTGCGGCGGCAAGGGCAAGATGAAGATCGAGAAGATCCTCGGCGAGGACATCCTGAAGGACAAGAACGGACTCTACGCCCGCGTCACGCTTCCGCCGGGAGCCTCGCTCGGCCATCACGAGCATCACGGAAACGGCGAAAGCTATTTCATCCTTTCGGGCGAGGGCGCGTATGAGGACAACGGCGCGGTTCGCACGGTGAAGCCGGGCGACGTGACGTGGACGCCCGACGGCTCGGGGCACGGCATCAGCAACGAGGCGGGCAGGGAAGACCTCGTCTTCATCGCCCTCATCGTCAATTCGTGATGGCCGAACGGCGGGCGAGCGAGGAACTAAACCGGGCGAACAATGCGTTCGACAACCGGTTGCGCCCCGTTGACTTCGATGGATTCGTCGGTCAGGCGAAGATTCGCGACCGCCTGATGCTTGCGGTGCAGGCGGCGAAGGATCGCGGCGAATCGCTCGACCACGTGTTGTTCTCGGGCCCGCCGGGACTTGGCAAGACCACCCTCTCCTATATCCTCGGCGAGGCGATGGGCGTTCACGTGAAGACGACGTCGGGGCCCGTCATCACCAAGCCGGGCGACCTCGCGGGGCTTCTCACCTCACTTGAACCGGGCGACATCGTCTTTATCGACGAGATTCACCGCATGGCGAAGACGGTGGAGGAATACCTCTACAGTGCGATGGAGGATTACGCCATCGACATCATGATTGACCAGGGCCCGAACGCACGGAGCGTCCGTCTCGAACTGCCGCGCTTCACGCTCGTCGGGGCGACGACGCGCATCGGGCTGATTGCCGCGCCTCTGCGGGCGCGGTTCGGGCTTGTGAACCGCCTCAACTACTACCTGCCGGACGAACTCGCCGAGATTGTGACGCGGAGCGCGGCGAAACTCGGCGTGGACATCGACGAGGGCGGCGCGGCGGAAATCGCCCGCCGGGCGCGTGGAACGCCGCGAATCGCCAACAACCTGCTCCGTCGCGTCCGCGACTATGCGCAGGTGAAGGCGGGGAACTTCATCACGGGCGACGTGGCGCGTGAGTCGCTGAGCCTCCTCGAAATCGACCCCCACGGACTGGACGAGATGGACCGCAAGGTCTTGGAGACGATTTGCGTGAAGTTCGGCGGCGGGCCTGTCGGGCTTTCGACGATTGCCGTTTCGGTCGGCGAAGAGCCGGATACGATTGAGGAGGCGTATGAGCCGTTCCTCATCATGGAGGGCTATCTCGAGCGCACGCCGAAGGGACGCGTTGCGACGTCGCTCGCCTACACGCGACTGGGCTTGGCGAAAAACTGACGGAAGGATGAAGCAGATGAAATTCGAGGACAATCTCAAGCGGCTTGAGGAACTGGTGAACAAGATGGAGTCGGGGACTCTCAAACTCGATGAGATGATAGCGGCGTTCGAGGAAGGCCGCACGCTCGTCGAGGCCTGCACGAAGGACTTGGACTCGATCCGCCAGCGGATCGAGAAGGTGACGAAGTCGGGCGAGGTGGAGGAACTGAAGCGATGAGCAAGCGCATTCTCGTCCAGGCGCAGTCCGACTACATTGCGTCGCTTGCGAAGGCGACGCCGATTTCCGCCCTTGAGGAACTCATCTGGAACGCCCTTGACGCGGACGCACGGGAAATCCGCGTGGACGCCATCAGCAACGAACTGGGCGGCATCGTCGCCGTGAGGGTTTCCGACGACGGCACGGGCATAGACGTTCTCCGCGCCGATTCGACCTTCGGGTCGCTCGGCGGCAGTTGGAAGCGCAACTCGACCGAAACCGCCGCGACCCACCGCCGCCTCCACGGTCGCCACGGGTGCGGACGCTTCAAGGCCTTCGCCCTCGGCGGCCACGTCGAGTGGCGCACGACCGTCCGCGTCGGTGGCGAACTCCTTTCCTATCGAATCTGGGGCGACGGCGAAAATCCGGGCGTCTTCGAGCTCGATTCCACGCCACAGCCCGGTCCCGGCACGGGGACGGAAGTCTATATCGACAACGTGCGGGCTGCATGCGATTCCCTGCTCGACGCGGGCGAGACGGTGCAGTCCCTCGCGGCGAAGTTCGCGCTCTACCTGAAGAGTTATCCGAACGTCCGCATCTACTTCAACGGACTCCCCGTCACGCCCGTCATCGTGCAGAAGCGGTTGACGGATTACAAGGTGACGCTGGAGAGCGGCGCGGAGGCGAAGCTTGAGGTCATCGAGTGGCGGCGGAAATTCGTCGGTTCGGGTCGGCTCGTCTTCATGGGTACGGACGGCTTTCAGCTTCATGAACAGCCAGCGGGCATCCGCTCGAACGGCGTGAGTTTCACGGCGTATCTCATTTCGCCGCGCTTCCCCGCCCTCAACGCAGAGAATGCGCTGGTGATGGACGAGTTGAACCCGGAAGTCCGCGCCTATCTCGACGCGACGAAGAAGGTGCTGAAGGCGCACTTCGCCGTGCTCGGCGAGGAACGGGCGCGGGGAATGGTGGGCAACTGGATGCGCGAGGGCAGTTATCCGTTCGACCCGTCGGTCGATTCGGCGGAGCGCGTCCGCTTCGACAACCTCGCCGTCGAACTTGCGGGGCGGATGGATGCGCTTGCGGAAATGAGCGTGGCGGAACGCGGCATCGTCTTCAGTCTGCTGAAGAAGTCGATGGTTGCCGTGCCGCGTGGCGGTCTGAAGGAATTTCTCAAATAAGGAGAAGGGGAGGCGGAAGATGGGCAAACTTCACCTGGGCGTTCTCGGTTCCGGCGCGGGATCGAATATGCAGTCCATCGTCGATGCGATTGCGGCGGGGACGCTGGACGCGGAAATCAGGGTCGTGCTGGCGGACGTCGCGGACGCGAAGATACTCGACCGCGCCCGCCGTCACGGCATTCCCTGCCAGTTCCTCGACTGTGCGCCATGGAAGACGAAACTCGAGGGCGTGGCGGAAGACCGCTGCATCGAGATTCTCAAGTCGGCGGGGGTCGATACCGTCGTGCTCGCCGGGTTCATGCGCATCGTGAAGCCGAAACTTCTCGCGGCATTCCCGAACCGCGTGCTGAACATCCATCCCGCCCTCCTGCCCGCCTTCCCCGGCGTCCACAGTTGGACGCAGGCGCTCGACTACGGGTGCAAGGTCGCGGGCGTGACGGTTCACTTCGTCGATGCGGGAACGGATTCCGGCCCGATTCTCGTGCAGAAGGCTGTTCCCGTGATGGAAGACGATACGCCCGAGACGCTTCACGCCCGCATCCAGATTCAGGAGCACATTGCCTTTCCGGAGGCGTTGAACATCGTCGCGTCGGGCAACTACCGAATCGAAGGCCGCCGCGTCCGCATCTCGCGCTTGTGACGTAAAGTGGTAGACCCAGTCTAGGCCACAGCGGCGCCATTGACAATTCTCCCTGCAATTTGTTATTATTCTCGCCGTTGAAGAGTCAATGAAAGTGAGAAGCGTGAAAAGCACTGGTTTTGCAAGGGTTGTGCTGTCGCTTTGCGCGGCGGCGTGGGGCTTTGGCGTTCGCGCCGAGGGCGGCGCGGCGATTGCCCCGAAGTTCATCTGGACGGCCTCCCAGCCGTTCGGGGGAACTGTCGCGTGTGATGGCGGCGTGTCGGTCGAGCGCGAGGGCGCGGCGATGCGGGCGCGGTTCGCGAACTCCGATGCGCAGTGGCCGAGTTTCACGCTTCGTCCCGAGACGCCGTGGGATCTCTCGCCGTGGGGGCGCGTGGAAGTGCCGATCAAGAACGTGGGCGCGAAGGCCGTCAGCGTCTCCGTGCGCGTGGATAATCCCGGCGACTGGCGCTTCTCCCCGTGGAATACCGAGGGGGCTTACCTCAAGCCCGGCGAGTCAAAGGTCGTGAAGGTGATCTTCGGCTACCAGTACGGATTCAAGAAGGGCTACAAGCTCGACCCGACGAAAGTTTCCGCCATCAAGGTCTTCCTCAGCGGGAAGAGCGCGGAGGTGAGGGAACTTCAGGTTGGCGACGTCATTGCGACGGGCGTCGCGGGCGAGAAGCCCGCCGCGAACCCCGACCACGCGGCGGTCGTGCCGACGGACGGCATTCTCGTGCCGATGAAAGGCGGGAACGCCGCGAACCTCGCGGCACACGCGGGGGCGGCGGGCACGTTCGACGCGGCGGGTGCGCTCGCGGTCGATCTCGGGGCGAAACCGGGCGCGGCGCTTCGCGTGAAACCGGCGCGTGGGTTCTGGAATCTCGGGCAGTGGCTGAAGGTCGTGGCGACGGTGCGCAACACGGGCAAGGTCGATTTCCATCCGGTCGTGAAGGTCGTCGGCAACGGCGGCACAGTCGAGACGCGCTCGTCCGTCGCAGTCAAGCGCGGCAAGACGGCGACGGTTGAAGTGCCGTTCCTCGCGGCGGAGCCGTGGGTCGCGAAAGGCGACGAGAAGGGCGTGAAGGGGACGGGCGGCACGGCGTTCGAGAGCCACCGCACGAAGGGCGTCGCCCTCTCGTCCGTCGAGCCGGGCGCGGCGTTCGAGGTCGTCTCGCTGAAAGCCGAGAAGATCGTCGCGAAGCCGCCGAAGGGACTTGGCAAAAAGCCGCCTGTGCCCGGCAAGTGGGTGCGGACGCTCGCCGAGGAGTTCAACGACGGGACGCTGAACGAGAAGGTGTGGAGTCCCTACAGCCCGAACTACTGGGACAACCGCACGCACTTCTCCCGCGAGAACATCGTCTTCCGCGACGGTTGCGCCGTGCTGAAATACGAGCGCAAGCGCGGTCACGAGAACGACGACCCCAAGCGGAAGGAGACGGACTACGCCTGCGGCATTCTCGACTCCTACGGCAAGTGGACGCAGCGCTACGGCTACTTCGAGGCGCGGATGAAGTTGCCGACGAAGCCCGGTCTGTGGCCGGCGTTCTGGACGATGCCCGACCGCGGCGAAGCAGGCGGCAAGGAACGCTGGGTGCGCACGATGACGGAGCAGGGCGGCATGGAGTTCGACATCATGGAGCACCTCACCGCGTGGGGACCCTACCGCTTCAACGTCGCCTGTCACTGGAACGGTTACGGCAAGAACCACCGCGCCCTCGGCACGAGCGGCATCTATGTCCCGGCGGACAAGGACGGCTTCATCACCGTCGGCATGCTCTGGCTTCCGGGGCTGTTCGCCGTTTACGGCAACGGCGTCGAGGTCGCGCGCTGGGAGTCGGAGCGCGTCGCGAACGTGCCCGCGCACATCTTCTTCTACATGGTTTCGGGCGGCTGGGCGAACGAACCGCTGGAAGACGACGAACTCCCCGACGAGTTCGCCATCGACTGGTTTCGTGTCTGGCAGCGTGAGGATTTGATGGAGAATTAAGAAAGGAAATAAAGTATGAATGCAAAATACCTGTTCTTGGCGTTCGCGCTTTCCGCGACGCTCGTTGCCTCCGCCGACATCACGGGGCTCACCGACCTGACGGACGACACCGCCAACCGTGCCAAGATTACCGGAAACGACAAGATTAACGAGAAATCGACAAATGGCGCGGGCGCGTTCAACATCAGCAGGGCGGATGGGGCTGCCGCCACCCAGTCCGACATCAACAATGACAACGGCGCCGATCGTCTCGGCGGTGGCGGCGGCGGGTCTTCCGAGAATCCGATGTGGGTTACATACGAGTTCAAGACCAATACGATTGTCAACGCCTACAGGATCTGGAATCAAGGACCACGCGGCGGCTATTCGCAGGCCGAGCGCGCGCCGAAGGACTTTTACCTCGAAGGTTCTTCCGACGGAACCACGTGGGTGGCGCTCAACAGTCAGTCCAACCAGACGGGCTGGAGCACGGGTGAGCCGCGCGTGTTCGAGTTTTACAACGAGACCGCCTACAAGTTCTACCGTATGACGTTCACCGCCAACGTCGGGGGGGGGGATGCCTACATCATGATACAGGAACTTGAATATTTCTGCCGCCCGCCGCTCGCCAACTCGTTCGTGGTCACCGGATCTCCGAAGGAGTACGGCTCGCCGACACCAGGCTATGGGGAGAACGAGATGGAACAGGGCGAGACGGTCAATGCGTCCGTCGATTCACTGATTGAACTAGGTGTCGGTGCGTGCGCAGGTTGCGTTGGCTGGGAGACGGAGGTGCGCGGTGATGATGGCACTTGGACTGCGTCTGACAGCGGAAATGGGAACGCGGCGACGTTTACCCATCCGGGCGGCAACATGCGGCTGACTTGGAATTTTGAGGTGTCCAACCGGGTTGAAACGGCGGTGCACGGTATCGGAACGACCACTGGCGGCGGTTGGTTTTTGCAGGGCGGGAGTGCAACGCTGAAGGCGACGGCGGGCGATGGCTACACGTTCATCCGCTGGATTGGCGACACGACGGGCGTTGAGGACCCGACGGCGGCGGAAATCACCGTCACGGCGGATTCGCCGCGCACCCTGACGGCGTTCTTCGTGCCGACGGACGGGAAGAAAATTCAGTATGTCCACCCCGATGGCAATGACGAAAACGACGGGTATTCGGAGAAGAACGCGAAGGCGTCGGTCGGCGCGGCGGTCGCGTATCTTGACGAAATCTACATGGAAGGCACGGTCTTCATCGCGTCCGGAACCTATAAACAGGCGAACGAGTTTGTCTTGTCAAACGCAATTGAGGTCGTTGGTCTCACGGGACATCCCGAGGATGTCATCCTCCAAAACACAGGTAGTGCGCAGCGTGTTGTCACTCTCCGCAACCAAAAGGCATCCGTTTCCGGCGTTGTCATCGAGAACGGCAGAGGTTCATACAACAATAACTATGGCGGGAACGTGCTGATTGCGGGCAACGGCGGCACGGTCTCGAACTGCGTGATCCGCTCGGGATTTGGCGTTGCGACTTACGGGGCCAACGTGTGCATATGCTCCCCCAATTCCCTGGTGACGCATTGCGTCATCTCGAACGGGACGCTGAAGACGAATGGCGACAATGACACCGGAACGGCCATCTACGTCAGGAACGATGGCGGCGGCCGCATCTCGAACTGCCTGATCACGCAGAACTCCACTGCGGACAACACGTATCAGTCGCTGCACAAGGCGGGCAAGCAGGTCACGGTCGTCTCCCTGTACGGACCAGCGGTGATGGACAACTGCACGATTGTCGACAACTGCCACACGGGTCTCGCGGCGGTGGTCTACACGAAGACGGACGTCGCCTCAAAGGTCTACAACTGCGTGATCGCGAAGAATACGACTCCCGAGGGAACGGCCGCTGCAATCTGTTTGGGCGACAAGAGCAAGTTCGTCAACTGCGTGACGGACGGCGAGACCGCGCTCAACAACACCTGCAAGGTGGGGGCGCTTGCGGAGATGTTCGAGAGCGTGACCGACGGGAAATGGCTGCCCAAGGCGGACGGTATTCTGAAGAACGCGGGTACGACGAGCAGCCTTGACGTGCCGACCCTCGACCTGCGGGGCAATCCGCGCATCCATGGCAACGCGATTGACGTCGGGTGCTACGAGATCGCCGCTTTCGGCTTCATCCTCCGTCTCCGCTGAGGTGAGGCGGGTGGCGCGGTGTTCTGAATGTAAAGAAAAACTGGAGATGCAGAAGATGACGAAGGCTTCGTATGAAGTTGCCGACTTTGGGACGACCAAGTATGGCGAGAAGGCGCGGAAATTCACGCTTCGCGGCGCGGGCGGTGTTGTGCTCGAGGTGAGCGACTACGGCGGGAAGGTCGTGCGGCTTTTCACCGCCGACCGTGACGGCGAGATGAAGGACGTCGCCATCGGGTTCGACAGTCCCGCCGGGTGGGATGCGGGCGACCCCTACTGGGGGTGCATCATCGGCCGCTACGGCAACCGGATTGCCGCGGGCAAGTTCACGCTGAACGGCGTGGAATACACTGTTCCGACGAACAACGCCCCCGGCGGGATTCCGTGCGGACTGCACGGCGGTTTGCGCGGGTGGGATGCGTTCGTGTGGGGCGCGGAGCCGTTCGTGAAGGGCGACGACGTGGGTGTCGTTTTCACGCGCACGTCGCCCGACGGCGAGAACGGCTTCCCCGGCAAGGTCGAGGTGAAGGTGACCTACACGCTGACGGCGGCGAACGTGTGGCGCGTCGATTACGAGGCCGTGCCGGACAAGGATACGCCGATCAACATGACCCAGCACGTCTACTTCAATTTCCACGGCGAGGCGGGCGGCTCAATCGAAGACCACGTGATGACGATTCCCGCGAGCGCATTCACGCCGACGGACGCGGGTCAGATCCCGACGGGCGAGATCGCGTCGGTCGAGGGTACGCCGTTCGACTTCCGCAAGGGAATGCGCATCGGCGAGCGCATCAACGAACCCGACCCGCAGCTTGAGATTGGCAAGGGCTACGATCACAACTGGATTCTCGACCCCGTTTCGGACGGCGGGCTTCGCGCCGCCGCGAGCGTCTACTGTCCGTTGAACGGACGGCAGGTCGAGGTGTGGACGACCGAGCCGTGCCTGCAGGTCTACACGGCGAACTGGGCGAGTTACGACCAGACGGCGAAGGGCGGCGAACACCTCTCCTTCCGCTGCGGCATCGCTCTCGAGACCCAGCACGCGCCCGATTCGCCGAACAAGCCGCAGTTTCCGTCCACGATCGTCCGTGCGGGCGAAACCTATCGCACGACGACGGAGTTCCGCTTTTCCGCGAAGTGAGCGGAGGGGTGCGCGTGACAGACGAGCCGGAAAAGAAGACCTCGTTCACCTATGAACTGACGAACGACCAGCAGGAACTTCTGCTCGGCATCATGGTGAACGGGAACTACCGCAAGCGCGAAGTCCCGTATTCCCTTTACTCTGTCGAGGGCGACCATTTCAATGCGACGCTCTACGAAAAGGAGAAGCACGGCAAGCGCAAGCTTTGCGTCCAGGGATCAAAGGCGCGGGACTTCGTCGAGTTCGTGCTTGAGCCGAACGTGCTTGGCGGTGCGTCGCTCGGCTACGAGGAGGTTCTGAACCCCGAACTCTTCGCCGCGCACGCGGGCAGTGACGAGTCGGGCAAGGGCGACTACTTCGGTCCGCTCGTCGTCTGCTGCGCCTACACCGACCCCGACCTCTCGCAGGCGATGCGGAAACTCGGCGTGAAGGACTGCAAGCAGATGACCGACGCGGCGGTTCTCGCGGCGGGCGCGAAACTCCGCGCCCTGCTCGGGCCGACGGGCTATTCGGTCGTGAAACTCGGTCCCGCCGCCTACAACCGCCTCTACGCGAAGATTAAGAACATCAACCGAATGCTCGCGTGGGCGCACGGCACGGCGATTGAGGAACTGCTGGAGAAGCGTCCGGACTGCAATCGCGTGGTGGTTGACCAGTTCGCGCCGACGGAGACAACGATTCGCCGCGCCCTGAAGACGCGCGGCAAGGCGGCGACCGTCGAGCAGCGTCACAAGGCCGAGAGCGACATCGCCGTTGCGGCGGCCTCGGTCATTGCCCGCGAACTCTTCCTGCGCGACATGGCGAAGATGAGCGCGGAAGTCTTCGGCGCGGGGACGACCCCCGGTGCGGAAGGCGAAGCGCCGCGCAAGATTCCGATCGGGTCGAGCGACCCGCGCGTCCGCGAAGTCGCGGAGGAAATGGTCAGGAAGGAAGGCCCCGTCTGGCTCATGAACCACGCGAAGGCACACTTCCAGACGACGGACAAGGTGCTGTCGGCGTGTGGCAGGAGCCGCGACGACCTGCCGCCCGAAGGCCGCGTCGTTTCCGCCGTGCACGGGGAGAAGGGGGCGAAGGCGAAATGACCTTCATCGTCACCGCCGGCCCGACACGCGAGTACATCGATCCCGTGAGGTTTATTTCGAATCCGTCCACGGGGAAGATGGGGTTCGCGGTGGCGCGTGCCGCCGCCGAGCGGGGGTACGAGGTTGTGCTCGTGGCAGGTCCCGTCGCCCTCCGGACGCCGAAGGGCGTGACGCGCATCGACGTCGTGTCGGCGCGGGAGATGCTGGGCGCGGTCGAAAACGCGGCGAAGGCGCATTCGGACGCCGTTTTCGTCGCCACCGCCGCCGTGGCGGACTGGCGGCCGGCGGTCTGCGCCGCCCGCAAGCTCAAGAAGGCGCAGATGACGGGGACGCTCAAACTCACGCGAAATCCAGACATCCTGCGCACCGTGCGCGGCGTCCGCAAGATTGGCTTTGCGGCGGAGACGGACGACGTCCTCGCCGAGGCGGCGCGGAAGTGCCGCGAAAAGGGGCTTGAGATGATTGTCGCGAACGACGTCACCGAGAGGGGGGCGGGCTTCGGCACGGATACGAATCGCGTCACTTTCCTGCACCGGAACGGCACGGTCGAGCGACTTCCCCTGATGAGTAAGCTGGCGGTTGCGCGGCGAATCGTCCGCTTCGCCGAACGTGTAATGGGTTAGGAGTTAGTTGCGCGAGCCGTTCGCGAACGGTGTCCGCCGCACTTTCGGAGGGAACCCGATTTCGAATCAATCGCCCGAAGGAGGCGTGGCATCGCTTGGCCTGGTTGTCCGCAGTTTGTGATAGGTGTATGCAAAATGAATTGATTCAGTAGTCGTCGCAATGGGGACTGGGGCAGCCCCAATGTCGCACTTCCCATGGGGCTAGCCTCCCCCCTCTGGAAGCCCCCTCACTGACGGGCAAAACAAACATCACTGATGTTTGGGGTAAACATCACTGATGTT
>CAVDWI010000060.1:0-10729 GCA_963612485.1 Barnesiella intestinihominis | reverse complement strand
CACAAGCTCGAAAACGTCCTCTTCTGGCACCTGCACAGGCGAGGCGGCGACCTTACCTACTTCCATGACGCGGGTTCGGGGGCGGAATGCGACTTCCTCCGCGAGTCGGACGACGGATCGTTCGAGGCCGTCCAGGCGACTTGGACGCTCTCCGACGAAAACGAGGAGCGGGAGACGATGGGGCTTCTCAAGGCGATGAGGCGATTTGGACTCAAGGAAGGCACGATCGTCACGCGAGACCAAACCGACCTCATCACGGAAGGCGGCCTCACCATCCGCGTCATTCCCGCGCACAAGTTCCTGACGCAAGGTAGTGAGCCACTGACCTGATTACTCAACAAGTTCGCAGGACAGGTCGCCGTTGTCGGTGACCTCAACGCGACACCGAATCCGCCCCTCTCCGCCGTCCGGCGAATCGACAATGACAGACCCGAACAACTCGCAAAGCCAAACGCCATCGGCATGATCCACGACGGAGAACACGGGCTTCCCTTTCTTCAGCGCCTTTTTCGGATTTGACGCAAGCCTCAATGTATCCGTCACCTGGCCATTCTTCCCAAAGGCGAGAGCATAGACACAATCGCCTCGTTCGAAGGCCACGGTCTTCCCGTTAACCGATGGCGGCAACGGCATGTTCTTCAGTTTCCAGACGTTTTGGCGGAGCGGACTGTCCTCTTCCGTCGCGACCGTGATGCGGTAGCCGCCTGAAAGGGGCTCGACCTCCGCAGCCGCAAGCGACATGTCTCCCGCCGTTGCGCCTTCCTCGACCGTGCGCATTCCAACCTCAAGGTCAAGCCGCATCTTCATGTCTTTGACAGACACCTCAATGTTTGACGCAACGAAGGTTCCGTCCGCACAGTCCGTATAGGCAGGCGCCTTAAAGCTGACTCTGCCGCCGCCGTCGGGGAATGTCGCCTTCCCCGAAATCTTTCCCTTGGCCGAGACCGTGACCGTCCACTCGACATCATACCAGTCGTGCAGCCCCTCTTCATCCAGGACAACCTGACCCGATGCATCCCGATCAACCTGCCGTGCGACGCCCGCGAACGTGCCGACGGCCCAGGCGGGGCCCCTCCCTAATCGCGGTTTACGACGCGGATTTCGCAGGGGGCGAGCGTCAGGGTCGTTCGCCGCCCCTTCATCTCGTAGGTGAACGTGCGGCTCTTTACCGTGTCCGTATTAAGGAAGTAGACCTTCTTCGGATACACGCCGTAGACGACGGCGGTCGGCGAATCCGCGTCGGACGACACGCCCGCAATCTTCACCGTCTGCTCGACGGACTGCGCCAGTCGCGAGACCAGCCCTGTGTACGCCGCCCGATACGCCGGGTCTTCGGACGGGAACTGCCGCGCCGTGAAGAGGATGTAACGTCCCCGACCGAACTTCTTTTCGACGCGGTCGCCGAGCTTGCCCTCCGGCGGCAGCAGCCCGAACGGGGCGAGCAGGTCGCCGTCGGCGTAGTTCACGAAGTCGCGGTCGATGCGCGTCGTGAGTTCGGGGCGCGACATGACGAGCGTACCGCCCTCCCTCACGTAGCGTTCCAGCACGTCCTTCACGTGCGGGGTCATCGTGTTCCAGCCGCCGAACACGAGCAGTGAATACCGCCGCAGGTCGGCGACGGTCGATTCATCATCCACCTGCATCACGTCCACCTGCCCGTAGGGCGTTCCGCCGATCCACGTGTTGCCGAATGGCGCGGTGAGTTCCCGCGGACGCGGGAAGAAGAGGTCTTCCATCATCGCCTGCGACCGTTCGGGCGCACCGTATTTCCAGAGCGCGGCGTTCGTCTTGGCGTTGTCGTGCTGGCTCCAGACGGTGAAGCCGCCGTTCTGCCCGAGGTAGCCGTCGAGATTGCCGAGCGCGAGGGCGATCTTCGTCTCGGGCGTTCCCGCGTCACGCGGATTCGCCTTCACCCAGTCGTAGAACTTCTTCGTGACGGCGCGGTAGTTCTTCGCCACGGGGCCGTCGTTGCCCTCCTCCGCCCGTTCGGATGCGGGCTGGCCGGGCGTATCCGCCGTATACTTCCACGCCTGCTTGCCCTGCGCACCCGACTCGAGTACGATGATGGAGGTCCCGAACACGTATTCCTGAAGAAAGCCGACGAGACAGGAGTCGTACTTCTGCGGCGTTCGGTAGGGAATCGCGCACGTCTGCCATTCGTGGGCGTTCCACGCGCACCAGTACTCGGGCTTCCACTTTCGTGCCGCGCCCCGCGCCTCCGCCGAGGTGTGGGCGATGTTCTGCGCCCCGATGGCCCACATCTCGTTGCAGATGAAGTCGATTCCGCCCGCGAGTTCGTAGCACGCAAGCGCCGCGCCGCACGTCGAGAACGTCCACGGGAAGCGCGACATCCACCCGAACCCCGCGTTCGCGATGTAGCGGTTCACGAACCGGTCTCGCGCCGTCTGCAAATCGACGTCCATCGGAATGCCGCAGTTCTCCCGCCCCTGGTACATGAAGCTCGCGTATTCGCCCGCGTTGTTGCCGAGGTAGCGTTCACCGTAGAGTTCCGCCAGCTTGTCCGCGAGGTGGGGGCTGGGCGGCGCATAGATGCTCATCGACCACATCTTCCGTTCCTTCACGAGCTTCGTCCAGCGGTCGCGCTTCTCCTCCGGCCACGCCTCGGGCAGGGCCTTGGTAATCGTCTTCCACCCGACGTAGAGGTTGCAGAGGTCGTTCTCGAAGATGTCCTCGGTCAGGTCGCGGATGTCGCCGTAGGCGGTGTGCCCGACGAGCACGAAGTCGTTCGGCGCGGGCGGCTTCACCGCGTTCGCCGGGCGGCGCACGACGATGTTCGTGCTGTAGACGTCGCCGTGGACGTCGCGAACCGCCGCCCGCACCGTCCACGGCCCGTCGCCTTCGGGGAAGCGGCGGCGGAAGACCGTGTCGCCGACCTTCGCGAGTTCGTATTTCGTCGCCGACTCGCGGTCGGGGTTCGGGTATTTGACGCGGAACTCGGCGACGCTCTCCTTGAAGGCGTCCGCCGAGAGCCAGTAACTCCGCCCCGTGCGGTCGTATTTCACGTCAAATGTGTAGCGGGCGGGCAGGTCGATGCCAAGCGACGCATCGCGGCGGATCTTCACGCTCGCACCCGCCCCCCGCTCGATTGCGGACGGGTCGAACGCGACGCCCCTCGCGACGTTGACCTCGACCTTCGCGCCGGGCGCGACCTTCACGATTCCCGGCTCGATTTTCGCATCCCAGAAGAGCGTCACCCTGCCGCCCTCGAGAATCACCTCGACCGTGCAGTTCTGCCCGTTCACCGCCACGGGACCGCCGAGATAGAGTTCGCCGCCCGGCTTCACCCGTACGGTCAACTTGTGCCCCCACTTGCCTTCCGCCACGTTGATGCCGCGCAGAAGCACCGCCCTTCCGGAAATCTCCCAGAGGTTGTTCTTCATGCTGCCGAGGAGGATGAGTTTCGAGATGTCGGCAACCCACTCCGACTGCTGCGGCACTATGACCCGCGTATGGTCGTGCCGCCAGACGTTGCCCTCCATCACCAGCCGCCCGCCGGGTGCGAGCGTGATGTGGCGCGTCCCCGCGTCACCCAGCCCCGTGCCGATGCCGCAGCCCCGCGCGAAGCGCAGTTCGCCCTTCGACCCGACGTCAATCTTGCCGCCGTGCACGCTCACGTCCCCCGTGAAGGTCAGCGTGCCGTTCTGCACCGCGAGCGACTGCCCGTTCCACTTTTCCTGCCGCCACGTCCGCACGGCGCGGCACTTCCCGCCGAGGTCGAGCGAAATGCCCTCCTCGTCGGTGAAGATGTCGCCGCGATCGCTCACGTTCGCCGCCACGGCGGCAAGCGCGAAGACAATGATTCCACACCCAAGCACCAGTTTTCCCATGGCGCAGCCCTCACTTGACCGTTATCGTTCCAATGCGGTTCGCCCGAAGCGCCGCGTTCCACATCCCCGCGTTGGCGAAGCGGACGGGACGGCGCGGCGGTTCTTCCGCCGTCTCGTCCCGGCACGGGGCGAAGATGCGCAGGTAGACCGCATAGTCTCCCGGTGCGGACGGACGGCCGTCGAGCGGAAAGCCGACGTAGCGGCGGCTGCCGCCCGGAAGAACGAGATCCGCCGTCGTGGCGAAACGCCGCGTCCGCTCCGCGAGCGTTTGCGGCAGAAGCGTCCCGAACGCCGTCTCCTTCGGCTGCGGCTGCGCGGCGGTTTCGCGCACCCACAGCACTTCCGCCTCCAGCGGCAGAAGCGGCTGACCGAACCCCGTGTTCTCAAGGTCGAGCGCGAGGAGCGGCTTCTTCGCCGTCGCCGAGACGACCTTCGGCAGCCGTGCATCGCGCACGACGAACCGGTAGCCCATGTGGTCGCGCACGAACTTGTTCATGTTCGTGCCGTCGTATTCCGCGAGATTCGGCATCCCCGCCCAAGCGTAGACGTTCGTCCTGAAGGTGAGGTCGTTCGCCAGGAAGTCCGCAAGCGTGTGGCCGCGCTCGCCGAGGTTGCGCAGGTAGGTGAGGTGGGTCTCGTACCATTCCTTCACGACGTTCCAGTTCTCCGGCTCGAACACCCGCATGTTCTTGTCGAGCCACTCCCGCGTAATGTAGGCCATCTCGCCGCCGTAGGGCGCGTTCGGATTCGCCGCGAGCAGCCGAACGCCGCGCTCGCGGGTGAAGTCGCCCGCCCACGTGCCGTAGTCCGCCCACGTGCCGAGGTAGCCGTCGTTATACATCCCAAGACGCTTCAGGTAGTCGTCCTTGAACGGAATCCGCTTGAGCAGTCCCTCGGCGTCCGTCCCCGCGAGTTTGGTGAAGTAGTTTGGCGCACGGACGAGCACGGGGATGCGCGAACCGAGGTTGTCGAGGTAGGTCTTCAGGATGCGGTTCATGTATTCCGCCGCGCAGTAGTCCGACGAGTGCATCTCGCCCCACGGCCCCGCCACGCCCGCCTCCACCGCCACGACCACGTCGTCGAAGTCGGCGAGAATCTTCGAGAGCCCCGCCACGTGACCGAGCAGGACGGCGAAGTCGGCGGGTTCGCATCCGGGATGCTCGCTCCACGTATAACCGAGCCGCACGATGAGCGCACCGCCCTTCTGCCGCGTCTCGCCGAGAAACCGCCGCACGTCCGCCAGCATCGCCTCCGTCAGGGGGATGTCCTTCCCGCCGACGCGGGCTTCGGGCGGCCGCTTCCCGTTCTGCTCGCGCCCGCCCGAGAAGCGGCTCAGTTCCCAGAGCGACGAATGGAAGCCGCCATTCCCCTTCCAGTTCGGCAGTCCCTCCGGCTTGAACGTCACCCAGCCGCCGCCCGCAGGCCCACGCGCCGGGTTGTCGAACGTCTCCGTGCCGTCCGCGAACGAGATGTCGGGGCGCACGTAGCCGGACGGCTTTGCAAGGCTGGCGGAGGCAAGTGCCGCGAAAAGCGCCGCGCAGACGAGTCGCCTCATTTCGCCACCTCCCTGAGTTCACCGGGCTGAAGGGTGAGGGACTTCCCTCGGAAGGTAATCGTGCGCGGCGAAACGCAGTCCGTGTTGAGGAAGTAGAACCTGTCGGCGTATTCGCTCCAGTTCACGTAGTCGGCGTCCGCACCGGCGATGCGCTCGCCCTGCACCCCGCCGAGAACGCCGACGAGCAGCGTCTTCCAGAAGTCGAGGCGAAAACCCGAGCGGAAGGACGGGAACTCCTCGCCCTCGCGCCGCGCCGCCGGGTAGTCCCACGCGAGGCAGAGCCAGAACGCACCCTTCCCATGGCGGACTTTGACGAGATACGGCTTCTTGCCGAGCGTGGCGACCGCCTCGGCATTCGCGCCGAGCTCGACTTCCGCCACGCGCAGTTTCACGGAGAGATGCGCGGGATACGCCGCCTTCAGGAAGTCGGGGGCGTTCGCACCGACCATCAGGATGTCCTCGACGAGCGCGGGCGACTTCACCGTCACCCCCGGCACGGCCTGCACAAGATCCGCCGCCGCGTAGTTCGCGTATTCGCGGTCAATCCGCGACGAGAGTTGCGGCACGGCGAGGACGACCTCGCCGCCGTTCGCGGCGTAGTCTCGCAGGGTCGCGGCAATCTTCGGGGTCATCGTGTTCCAGCCGCCGAACGCAATCGCCCCGTAGCGGGCGAGCTGCCGAACCGTGAGCGCATCGTCCGCGTTCACCACGTCGATCTGACCGTGGGGCGTACCGCCGAGCCAGCCGTTGGCGAACGGCTTCAGGCAGTCGGTCGGACGCGGGAAGAACGTCTCCATCACCGCCTCCCACGTGAACTCCGGTGCGCCGACCTTCCAGTTCGCGTTCGTCTTCGCGAGGTGGTGCTGACCGTAGATGGCGAAGATGTCGTGGGTCATCCCGACGTAGCCATCGTAGTTGCCGAGCACGAGCGCGGCGCGGACGAGGGGCGTGCCCGCCGCGCGGGGATGCGCCTTCGTCCACTGGTAGAACTCCTTCACCGTGCGGCGGTACGCCTTCGGCGCATCGCCGTCGTAGCTCTGCTTCGGCGTCTTGAACGCCGCCATCGTGCCGTCGGGCGGCGTGTAGTCGTGGGCCTGGGTGGTCTGCGAGCCGGACTCAAGCACCATCATGCCCGTGCCCATCAGCCACATCTCCTTCAACCCGACGAGCAGGGAGTCGTATTTCTGCTTCACGCCGTAGGGCAGGCGCGGCCAGCACGTCTGCCACTCGTGCGCGAGCCACGCGCTCCACCAGTCCCCGCCGCGCCTCCGCGCCGCGCCACGCGCCTCCGCCGTCGCATACGCGAGATTGCCGCACCCGACCGCATACATCTCGTTGCAGATGTAGTCGATTCCGCCGTCCAGTTCGTAGCAGGCGAGCGGCGAGCCCGACGTCGAGAAGAGGTTGGGCTCACGCTCGTCGGCGGCCCGCTTCATCTGGTCCGCCTTCGGTTTCGCCAGCATCGAGCCGACGAGCCAGTCGTGCGCCTCCTTCAGGTCGCGGCACTTCGGCCACGCCTTGAAGTAACTCCGCTCGTCCTGGTAGAGGAAGCCCGCGTATTCGCCGATGTTGTTGCCGAGGTAGAGGTCGCCCCACGTCTCGCGCAGTTCCTTCGTCCGCGCACCCGTCTGCTTGCCGTAGATCGTCATCACGTGGATGCGGTTCGAGACAGCCCAGTCGAACCAGTCGCGCCCGAGTTTCTCCGGCAGCAGGTTCTCGCTCCGCGACCACTGCACCCAGAGGTTGCACTCGTCGTTCGTCATGAGTTCGCGGTATTCGGGACTCTCCCCGTAGCCCGTCACCCCCACGAGAATCCGCCCGTCGGCGACGGGACTCTTCGCCCCCGCCGCCGCACAAAGCGCCGCGCCCGAAACGGCGAAACCGAGGAGCGCGGCGCTGAAGTTCAGGTTCTTCATCGGATAATCATCTTGAAGCCGCTCGTGCGCTTCGCCTTGCAGGTTACCACGCCCTCGGTCGCAGTCGCGGTCTCCACGACGCTGAGTTTCCTCCCGCCGCACTTCACCGTGACGTTGGCGAACGCACCTGTCGGGAACGTGCCGAGCGCAACCGTCTCGCCCGCCGCGAGTTCAAAGCCGTCCTGCGCCACGAGTTCGACAACGCCCGCATCGCCCTCCTCGACGACAAAGCCGCTCTTCAGCGTAATGGTGTCGCTCGTAATCGAGCCATCCTCCTCGCGCCACACGCGAAGCGGCAAAGCCGACGTCAACTTCACCCCGCCGAAGGTGACAGCGGCGGAATCGGTCGCGTCCGTCATGTTCGTCAGCGCGAGATAACCGTTCGCCTCGACCGTGCCCGCCCAGTTCGCGCCGTTCGCAAAGAAGAGCGAAGTCTCGGCGGCGGTTTCACCCGCCGCAACCACTGGAGGAACGACCTTCGCCGCACCCGAACAGGTGTTATTGCCGTTGACGACCGTCACCGTGAAGACCTTCGTCGGCGCACCGTTCGAGACAATCAAGTCACCCTCACCCGTAAGCGGGATGTTGGCGAACTTCGCCCGCCGCTCCCAGTCGGTGTTCCCGATGCCCCAGTCAAGCGGACAAACGGTCATCGTACTTTCAGATTCAATTCGTGCCGAGCCGAAGCCCTCCAGCAAGTCGCTTCGAACCCTGCTCGACCATTGTTTGCCGACACCCACAAGGGCATTCGCCGCGACCAATACACCCTTGCCCGTCCCGGAAGCATTCCCCACAAGGTAGGCAGCCCCGTCGCGAAGTATCATCGCGTCGCATTCCTCCGAAGAATTGACTCGCATCTGACCGTCATTGCCAACATAGTCGAAATACGCCCCCACCCCGATCACTTCGACCTGCGCAATATCCTTTATGTAATTGCTGAGCCAGTGACCCGCACAGGCAAGAGGCTTCTGGATGATGCTGCCGTTAATTGCCCGAATCCGCGCCGCGCCCGCCGCAATGAACGACCACGGCGCCTCAATCGTTGTGCCGTCCAGAATGACTGTGAACGGCTCGTCCGTCGGGTTGTTCTCACCGAAGTAGCGGTTGCCGAAATCTGCCCAGCCACTAATGGGGAACTTGGTGTTTTTCAACACGATGTCGCCGACAACCTTGACTCGACCCCCTGACACGGGATTGACAAAGTTGACTCGCCCGTTCTCGGTGTTCTGATTCGAGTGGACGTCAAATGTCGCCCCATCGCACTGAATGGCAATGTAACTCGTCTCTCCTGCTTCAGCGTAGCCGAAGATCGGGCCGACTCCAGCCGTGCTGACGGCACCTTCGGAATCGACCTTCGCAATATTACCTCGGAAATCAAGGGACACGTTCTTGAACGTCATTCCCGCCGCAAGCTTCAGCGTCGCCCCACTCTCGACATTCAACTCGGGAAGCGTTGCCGCGATGTTCTCGCTGTCATCGTTGAGAAGAGTCGAAAAGTCCGAGAGGAAGACCGTCGCCCCGCTCGGAATCGTCAGCGACGCCGTCGATTCAAGCACAATTGGCGGCAAGGTTGCCTCGCCCGATACGGAAAGATCCGCCCCGTTCGCCACGGTCACCGACTTGAACGCCGCCAACGACGAAGCTGTTCCAATCGCCTTGACCCCTTCACCCGAAATCGTGACGCTGACTCCCTCCGGCGGAAGTGTTCCGAGTTTCCACCCTGAAGCATCCAGAAGATCCGTCACCGTCGTCGAATTGAAGACGTAGTTGGATTCGCCGACAGTCAAGGTCTCACCGTCCTCGTCCACATTCATTTCAACTGCTTGCGCCGCAGCCTTGACCGCCGCACGAAGTGCCGCGCTGGGAGTCGTGATAATCACATCCCCGGTCGCATACGTGGCCTTTGTCACCGAAATCGTCCCCGCGACAGAATCCGCCGCATACTCCTTCACGGTCAGCCCCGCCGCCGCCAGGGTAAGCGAACCGTCAAGCGCGACGAGTTTGTCAATCGTCGTGTTCTTGTTGGCAACCGTAAAGGACTGACCCTCCCCAATCTCAAGGCTCGTCATCGCCGTCTGCGAGTTTGCCGCGAAAGTGACCGCGCCGCCCTTCATGGAAATCGCCGTCGGCACGTCCGCAAGCTTGAGCACGCCCGCACCCGTCTTGCGAATCGTCGCCGTGCCGTCGTAGGTGAACGGCGTCAGGTCGAGCGTCTTGCCGTCCGCAACCTCAATGTCGAGGTCCGCCCCGTCCGTGAACTTGAAGTAATTGTCACGCGCCGAATCATAAGTAAACGACACGTCTCCCGTTGCGGACACCTTGCCGCCCGTCAGTTCAATCTGGTAATAGAGGTTGTTCTGCACCTTAAACGGCCCGCCCCAGACCATCTCGCCCGCCAGCTGGCAGATCTTCCACGGTGCGCTCCAAGTATTGCTGAACTTGCACAACCCGTTCTCAAAGGTTGCCGTGCCTCGGTTGTTCAAATACCAGGGGAAGTTCTTGTTGCAATTCTGCAGGGTGACATCCGCACCATAAAGCCACGAACCGCCCGCCTCAATCTCGAAGTCCGCACAGCGCGGCAAGAAATTGCCGTGGATTTCAAGCGCACCGCCGTCCTTCACCGTAAGCAAACAACGGTTGTTGCCGGAGTTCACGCCGATATTCGCATTGTAAAGCGAAAGAGTCGCGCCCGACTCGACGACAACCGACATCTTATCTATGAAGTTGAGCGCCGACGAAACCGTCAGGGATCCGTTCCTAAAGGAGAAACTGTCGTCATTATAGCACCAGTTGTCGGTGAAGAGTTTCGCTATTGTATACCCCCCTCCCCCTAGATCCCAGCACCAGGACACCTTCTTGCCCTGGTTATTTCTCTTCACGAGGTCGCCCGCGGTAGCGTCCGCACCCGGCGCGGCGGTCGGCGTTGCACCATCGACAAGCCAGTTGGCGACATCGCCCCACGCCTGCCACGTCTCACTGGAAGACGGGTTCCACGTGTAGTCGGCGGCGAAAAGTCCGCCGCCCGAACCGAATAAGATTAGACTTGCAACGACTGATGGTTTCATGACTTACCGCCTTTTCTTGCGACTCAATTCGACACTCCGCCGAGTTGAAACAGGTGTATCTTACCAAAAAGCGCACACGAATGCAACCACCACCCGAAAAAACTCCGGCGGCTCGGTCGGGTGTCGCCCGATCCGTCGCCGCGCGGCTTTCTCAGACAGAATTGACAGGATTTGGGAAGGTCGGCTGTTTTTGACGCAAAGGTCGCAAAGGGTCTTGACGCAAAGGTCGCAAAGTCTTTGCGTCCCCTTTGCGTCCAACCCTTCTCGTTCTTTGCGTTGAAAACCAGATACGCTCCTCTCGTGCAACCCCCGCCCTCACCGCCTACGCTTAAGGAACTGGTAGAC
>CAVDWI010000059.1:0-10828 GCA_963612485.1 Barnesiella intestinihominis | reverse complement strand
CGCTTCGACATCTCGATCACCATCTCGGCGACGTTCACGTGGTGCTGCGGCTCTTCGTCGAAGGTCGAGGAAAGCACCATCGCCTTCGTGTTGCGCTGCATGTCCGTCACTTCCTCGGGGCGTTCGTCCACGAGAAGGATGATGAGCATCGCCTCCGGGTAGTTCGTCGTAATGGCGTTCGCCATCTTCTGGAGGAGCACGGTCTTGCCGACGCGCGGCGGAGCCACGATCAGCCCGCGCTGACCGAACCCGATGGGCGTGAAGAGATCGACCACGCGCGTCGAATATTCCGTCGCCTTCGTCTCGAGGATAATCCGCCGCGTCGGGAACGTCGGCGTCAGGCTCTCGAAGTGAATCACACGCGCCGCGACGGACGGCTCCTTGCCGTTCACCGTGTTCACGTTCCCGAGGCAGAAGAAGCGGTCGCGGTCACGCGGGTCGCGAATCGGGCCCTCGATGACGTCGCCCGTGCGCAGCGCGTGGCGGCGAATCTGCTGCTGGGTGACGAACACGTCCTCAGGGCAGGCGATGAAGTTGTTCTTCGCCGAGCGCAGGAAGCCGTGCCCCTCGCGGACGATTTCAAGGCATCCGCTCGCCAGCACAGCGCCACCGTGCTGGAGATAGGCGCGAATCGCGGCGAAGATGAGTTCGTGCTTGCGGTAGGTGCCGAGTTCCTCCGGGTCAGCCCCCGGCATCATGCGGTCGACGATTTGCTGCGCCGGCCACGTCTGGATGTCCGCGAGACGATATTCGGGCAGGTCGAAGTTGCGGCGCGGGTTCACCGGCGCATCCGGCCCGACGTCCTGCGGCTCGGTCGGCAGCGGCGGATTCAGGAGCGGGTTCACGCTCTCCTCGCCGTTCGCGCCGCGAATCGGCGAGTTGTTCTGCTTCGCCGGGCGGGAAAAGCCCTTGCGCCCGCGAAAGCCGTTCTTCTTCGCCCCGTTGCCACCGCGCGGCGGAGGCGGCGTCGCCCCACCTGCCGAACCGCCGTTCGGGGCGCTCTTCGTCACATTTGCAAATACGTCGAATTCTTCTGCCATGTCCTGTTTCTCCAGTTTCGGATAAGCCGCTTCCTTGCGACCCTGTTCTCCGTCAGTGGGATTTTTCTACCATTCTTCGATTCGGCGACTGCCTCATCCAAGACCATTTCCATACTGCCGCACACGTCGTGCGCACCTTCCTTCGGAACGGGAAAGCCGCCCCTTCCAAAGGAAACGCACATATTATATCATATTTTCCGCCCTTCGCGTTGACAACCTGCCCATCATGGTATTGAGGCATTGATATGCTTGCGACTTGAGTTCCGTGGTGACAACAAAATCGGCGCAGAACATGACATCAGGAACTTTTCGGGTCAAGCGCGTCCATCGGCTTGCCGATTCGCGGCACGGAGGCAATCAGGTAGCGGGTGTAGTCGTTCTGCGGATTCTTCAGCACGGCTTCGCACGTTCCGCTCTCGACGCAACGCCCGTGGTTCATCACCATCACGCGGTCGGCAATGTGCTGAACAACTCCGATGTCGTGCGTAATGAAGAGGAGTGAAAGCGAAAACTTGCGCTTGAGGGCTTCCAGCAAGTCCAAGACCTGCGCCCGTACGGAAAGGTCGAGAGCCGAAACCGCCTCGTCGCAAATCAGAATCTCCGGGCGCAGGGCAATGGCGCGGGCGATGCAGACGCGCTGACGCTGACCGCCCGAGAACTCGTGCGGATAGCGGTTGAGCGCCGATTCGTCCATGCCGACTTCGCGCAGGAGCGCGGCGGCGTCCGGCTTCGGCGCACCGTAGGGTACGGTCTCGATTGCCTCGCGCACGGTCTGGCGCGGATTGAGACTGCCGAGCGGATCCTGGAAGACCATGCCGAGCCGCCCGTCGCGGCGGATGACCCCGCCCGTCGGTCGGTTCAGCCCCGCAATCGCCCGAACAATCGTGGACTTCCCGCTCCCCGACTCACCGACGATACCCAGCGTTTCGCCGCGCCGCAAGACGAAACTCACGTCATCAACGGCCTTCACATAGCCCGTAATCCGCGAGAAGATCCCCTTGCGGACTGGAAACCAGACCTTCAGGTGGTCGACCTCGAGTATGTTGTCAGCCCCTGAATCCATCGAGCACCGTCTGCTTGATTTTCTTCGACATCTTCGGGTAGTCGAGCGTGAAGTGAAGTCCGCGCGACTCGTGGCGCAACTGGGCGCTCTTGACGATCAGTTCGGCACAGACAGCGAGGTTGCGCAATTCGAGCGTATCGGGCGTGACGAGATAGCGGAAGTAGTAGTCGTGGATTTCGCGGCGAATCGTGCGGATACGGTGCGCGGCGCGGGCGAGACGCTTGTTCGTCCGCACGATGCCGACGTAGTCCCACATCAGGCGGCGGATCTCGTCCCACATGTGGGCGACGAGCACCGCCTCGTCAGGCGGTACGGCGTTGCCGATCTTCCACGCGGGGATTGTCGGTGGGCGGCGGGCGAACTTCTCGGGATGCGGGCCAAGCCGCGCCGCCGTGAGCCGTGCGCAGACGAGCGCCTCCATCAGCGAGTTGGAGGCGAGGCGGTTCGCCCCGTGAAGCCCGGTCGAGGCGCATTCGCCGACCGCCGAAAGCCCCCTGATGGAAGTCCGCCCGTCCGTCGTCGCCTGAATGCCGCCGCAGGTGTAGTGCGCCGCCGGCACGATGGGAATCAGGTCCTTCGCCATGTCGATGCCGAACTCCATGCACTTCATGTAGATGTTGGGGAAGCGCGTCTGAAGATACTTGCGCCCCTTGCGGCGGATGTCGAGGAACATGCAGTCGTCGCCCGTGCGCTTCATTTCGGAGTCGATCGACCGCGCCACGATGTCACGCGGCGCGAGCGACCCGCGGGGGTCGTATTTCTTCATGAACTCGCGGCCGTGCCGATCCACGAGCACCGCCCCTTCGCCGCGCACCGCCTCGGAAATCAGGAAGCGCTTCGCCTGCGGATGGTAGAGGCACGTCGGGTGGAACTGGATGAACTCCATGTTCTCAATCTTCGCCCCCGCTCGCCACGCGAGCGCAATGCCATCGCCCGTCGCCGTGTCGGGGTTGCAGGTGTAGAGATAGACCTTGCCGCAGCCGCCCGTCGCCAGAATCGTGTTCGGCGAACGGATCGCGTAAATCTCGCCAGTCGCCTTGTCCAGCACGTACGCGCCGACGCACCGGTTCTCGCCCCTGTGGCCGAGTCGCTTCGTCATGATGAGGTCGATGACGATCGTCTCCTCGCGAACGTCGATTTCGGGATGGCGGCGCACCGTGCGGATCATCGCCCTCTCGCACTTCTCGCCCGTGATGTCGCCCGCATGGAGGATTCGCCGCGCACTGTGCCCGCCCTCGCGCGTCAGGTCCCACGAGCCGTCCGCCTTCTTCGCGAACTTCACGCCGCAGTCAATCAGGTCGCGGATGCCCTCCGGCGCGTGTTCGCAAATTTCGTGCACGACCTCGCTCTTGCCAAGCCACGCACCGGCGATCATCGTATCGCGGGCGTGGTGATTGAAATTATCCTCGGGATCCATCACGCAACAGATGCCGCCCTGCGCAAAGTTCGTGTTGCAGTCGGCGAGTTTCCCCTTCGTCGCCACGACCGTGCGCCCGTAGGAGGAAAGGTGAAGCGCACTCATCAGCCCCGCCATGCCGGAGCCGACGATGAAATAGTCGCAGTCAATTGTCTTCATTTTCCCTCAATCTCCTTCCTAACCTAAGCCATGCGGCGCGTCGCCGCCATCGAGAGCGAGACGGCGAGCAGCACGAGTGCCGCGCCGCCCAGGAGGAACGGCACGAAATGCTCCGCCCAGCGGTCGTAGGCATCCGCCTCCAGTTTCGTCGTCTCCAGATTGTCAATCTCCTCCAGGGCCTTCTGCAGCGAATCCCTGTCGTTCACGGGGAAGTAGGTTCCGCCCGTCACGGACGCAATCGACCGCAACTGCCCCTCGTCGAACTCCGTATCCGAATAGCCGATGCGCTCGCGACCGAAGATGTCGCGGCTGAAGAACGGCGTCCGCCGCGACTTCGTCCCCACGCCGATGGCGTAGACCTTCACGCCCATCTTCTTCGCCGCCTGCGCCGCCTCGTCGGGCGAAACCGCCCCCGTGTTGGACATTCCGTCCGAAAGGAGAATCACGACCTTCGACTTCGGCTTCGCGTCCTTCAGACGTGCAAGCGCCGTCGCAAGTCCGTCCCCGATGGCCGTCATCTGCTCCTCCTTTGAAATGGGCCGTCCCTGCTCGTCAAAGGAGGTTGAGGGGACTTCCACGCCCTTCAGCACGTTCAGGAGGGCTTGGTGGTCTGCCGTCAGGGGCGAGCGCGTCGCGGCGAATCCGCCGAAGGTGACGAGCCCGATCAGGTCGTCGGGACGCTTCGTCACAAAGTCGGCGAAGAGCCGCTTCACGATGGCGAGGCGCGTGGTCGAGCGCGTGAACCGTTCGCCGAGCGGCGTGAGGTCGAGAGCCTCCATCGTGCCGGAGACGTCAACCGTCATCACGATGGCGATGGCATCGACGGAACGCGTCTCGCGGGCGAGAGGCGAACGCGGCCGCGCCGCCGCCAGCACAAGCAGGGCAAGCCCCGCGAGGAGGACGAACGGCGTAAGCGCGGCGACTTTCGCCCGCCACCCCGCCGTCTTCGCCGGAAGCCGCGCAATCGCCGAGAAGCGGATGCCCGAACGCCGCCCGCGCCGCAGAAGCCGCCACGCGGCAAACGCGAGCGGCAGCCCCAGGAGGAGCATCCACGGACTCGCAAAACTCAACGCACTCGCCACCATTCCACGTCCCGATCAGCGGCTGAGGATTTCCTCGCGCACGTTCTTCGGCGCAATCTCGAACTTGTCCGGCTCCATCGAGTAGGAGGCGCGTCCCTTCGTGAGCGAACGAATCGCCGTCGAATAGCCGAACATCTGCGCCATCGGCACGTGGGCGTGGATGATCTGCAGGTCACTGCGCATATCCATGTCGAGCACGTTGCCGCGCCGCGCACTGAGGTCGCCGAGGACTTCGCCCACGGACTCGGGCGGTGTCGTGATTTCAAGGCGCATGATCGGTTCGAGGAACTCGGCATTCGCCTCTTCCGCCGCCTCGCGGAAACCCATCATCGCGGCGCTCCTGAACGCCACTTCGTCCGAAACCTCGGGATCGACAATCGTTGCCGACAGACACTCGACCTTCAGGTCGGTCATCGGATAGCGGGCAAGCACGCCCGTCATCACGCCGTCGAGAAGCCCCTGCTCCACGCACTCCTGCAGGTGGCGGTCGGCGACGAGATTCCTGAAGTCGCGGGAGAGTTCGATTTCGCGTCCCTTGCCGCGTTCGAGCGGCGAAAGCGCAATCGCCAGGCTCACGGCGTGGCGCTTGCCGCCGAGTTCGCGGTCAAACGAGAACTCCTTCGTCACGGGGGCGGTGATCGTCTCAAGGTAACTCACCATCGGCTTGCCCACGTTCGCCGCGCACTTGAACTCGCGCTTCAGGCGATCAACGAGAATCTCCAAGTGAAGTTCGCCCATGCCGGAGAGAATCGTCTGCCCCGTCTCCTCGTCCTCCCGGAACTGGCAGGTCGGGTCTTCCGCCGCGAGTGCCTTCATCGACTCGACGAGCTTATCCTTGTCAGCGGAACTCTTCGGTTCGATGGCGAGGAACATCACGGGCTGCGGCGCGACGATGCGCTCGAGGTAGCACGGCTTCATCTCCGCACAGAGCGTGTCGCCCGTCGTGCACTCCTTCAGCCCGACGACCGCGCCGATGTCGCCCGCGTGGAGTTCCTCGACCTCAATCTGGTGGTCGGCGAAAAGCCGCACGATCTTCATGATGCGCTCGCGCTTCTTCGTGCGCGGATTGTAGGCGTTCGTCCCCTTCTTCAGCACGCCGCCGTAGACGCGCACGAAGAAGAGCCGCCCGACGTAGGGGTCGGTGGCAATCTTGAAGACGAGCGAGGTCAGCAGTTCGGAATCGTTCTGCTTCCGCGTCACTTTCTCGCCGCTCTTGAGGTCGGTCGCCTCGACGGGCGGACGATCCTCCGGGGACGGCAGATACTGGCAAATCGCGTCAAGGAGAGGCTGAACGCCCTTGTCGCGGAGCGACGTTCCGCAGAGAACCGGCACGAACTTGCCCGCCACGACGAGGCGGCGGATTGCCGGGACCAGTTCCTCCTTCGTGAGGTCGCCCTTCTCGAGGTAGGCTTCCATCACGCCCTCGTCAAGGTCGGCGACCTTCTCCACGAGTTCGACGCGGGCGAGTTCCGCCTCCTCCTTCAGCTCCGTCGGGATTTCCCCGACGGTGAACGTCTTGCCCTCCGAGGCCTCGTCGTAGACAATGCCCTTCATTTCGAGAAGGTCAATCACGCCCTTGAACGACTCCTCGCGCCCGATCGGCAGTTCGATCGGACACGCATTCGCACGGAGTTTCGTCCTAAGTTCGTCCACGACGCGGCTGAAGTCCGCTCCCATGCGATCCATCTTGTTGACGAACGCGAGGCGCGGCACGTTGTAGCGGTCTGCCTGCCGCCAGACGGTCTCGGACTGGGGTTGGACGCCGCCGACCGCGCAGAACACGCACACCGCCCCGTCCAGGACGCGCAGCGACCGCTCGACCTCCATCGTGAAGTCCACGTGTCCGGGCGTGTCGATGATGTTGATTGCGTGTCCCTTCCATTCGCAGGAAATCGCGGCGGACTGAATCGTGATGCCGCGCTCGCGCTCCTGCACCATGAAGTCGGTCGTCGTGTTGCCGTCGTGCACGTCACCGTGCCGGTGGATCTTGCCAGTGTAGAAGAGGATGCGTTCGGTCGTCGTCGTCTTGCCCGCGTCGATATGCGCGACGATGCCGATGTTGCGTACGTTCTTTAGGTCTGTGCTCATTGGCGGATATTATACCATACCCCCGTCCGAATCGTCACCGTGAAATCGCGAGAACGCGAGGCCAATGAGCGTGAGGGTCTTGCCGTTCCCGGCGAACCTGTCCGCGTTAAAACCCGAGTTGACATCACCGACTCCCCTTCCAAAAAACAGGGCGCACCGCCAAAAGCGATGCGCCCCTGTCAATGTGAACCAACCGTTTTTTCAGTTGAGTTCCATGCGGCCGCGACGCGAACGGTTGCGGATGCGGGCGCGCTGGGATTTCTTGCGCGCCTTGACGCACGGCTTCTCGAAGTAGCGCTGGTCGCGCAGGGTCTTCAGAAGTCCCTCGCGGTCGAGCACCTTCTTCATGCGCTTAAGTCCGCGCTCGACGGACTCGCCCTTCTTGAGCTTCAGCACGATGGCCATTATTTCACCTCCTTCGCCTCTTCCTTGGTCTCCGGCGCGGGCGCGGCGGCTTCGCCGGCCGTAACCCACTGGAGAACGCACGTCTCGGCCGCGTCGCCCTTGCGGGTTCCGAGCTTGACGATGCGCGTGTAGCCGCCCTTGCGGTCTTTCATGCCGGGGGCAATCTTGTCGAAGAGCTTCTGGACGGCCTTCGGTTCAAGGAGACGGCTGGCGGCGAGACGGCGAGCCGCGAGATCGCCGCGCTTGGCAATCGTCACGATGCGGTCTGCATCCTTACGCGCTTCCTTGGCCTTCGGCAGGGTCGTCTTGATCGACTCCGCGAGGATGAGGTTCGTCACAAGGCTCTTCATGAGCATCTTGCGATGGGCGGTCGAACGCCCGAACTTCTTCATTACTCTCTGATGACGCATTGTATAGATTCCTTACTTCTTTTCGAGGAGACTCGGATCGAACTTGTAGCCGAGCGACAGCCCAAGCGACACAAGTTTCGCCTTGATCTCGGTGAGCGACTTCTTGCCGAAGTTGCGGTACTTGAGCATATCGGCCTCGGTCTTCGACGCGAGTTCGCCAACCGTGGAGATGTTCGCGTTGTTGAGGCAATTCGCCGCACGGACGCTGAGTTCGATTTCGTTGACCGACATGTTGAGGAGCTTGCGGAGGCGTTCGCGCTCGTCGGCATCCTTCTTGTCGTTGTCCTCGAATTCAAGCGTGGTATCCTCGTTCCCGCCGTAATCGACGAACACGTCGAGATGGCGACGAAGAACCGCACCGGCGGTCTTGAGTGCCTCCTCAGGCCCGATTCGACCGTCCGTCCAGACATCCAGCACCAGTTTCTCGTAGTCGGTGCGCTGACCGACGCGGGTGTTTTCCACGAGGAAGTTGACCCGCGTCACGGGCGAGAAAATCGAGTCGATTGCGATTCGACCGATCTCCTGCTCGGACTTCTTGTTGCCCTCGGCAAGGCAGAACCCGCGACCCGTGCGGACTTCGCACTCCATCTCAATGGAGCCGTCCACATCGAGCGTGCAGATTTCCTGACGCGGATTCAGCACCTGAATGCTGTTCTCGGCGGTGAAATCACCGGCCGTCACCGTGCAGGGACCCTGCGCCTTGAGCGTAATCGTCTGGCTCTCGCGCGAGAAGGTCTTGACCAGTACGCGCTTGAGGTTGAGGATGATGTCCGTCACGTCCTCGGTGCAACCCTTGATTGTCGAGAACTCGTGGCTCACGCCCTTGATCTTTACGCTCGAAATCGCGGCGCCTTCAATCGACGACAGAAGGACGCGGCGAAGCGAGTTGCCAATCGTGCGGGCATAGCCGATTTCAAAAGGCTCCGCGACGAAACGGGTGTAGGTCGCAGTCGCCGTCGACTCGTCCTTCTGGACAGCCTTCGGCATTTCGAATCGGCTCAAACGGATAGGCATTGTTTACCTCCCTTGAAAGGTTAAAGATACGGACGGACAATCAACGCGAGTACAATTCGACAATCGCCTGCTCGTTGATGTTCTCTGGAATTTCCGCACGTTCGGGGACCTGCAGGAACGTGCCTGTCATAGTCGCCTCATCCCATGCAAGCCAGTTCCCCGTCACCTTGCGGTGGGCGAGGGAATCGACGATGGCGAGCATCTGACGGCTCTTCTCGCGTACGCCGACGGTCTGACCGGGCTTGACGATGTAGGAGGGAATGTTGAGCGTCTTGCCATCCACGAGGATGTGGCGATGCGTCACGAACTGACGGGCCGCCGTGCGCGTCGGGGCGAGGCCCAGGCGGTAGACGACGTTGTCAAGGCGCGATTCGCACATCTGGAGCAAAAGGTCGCCCGTCTTGCCTTCCTTTGCCTTCGCACGTTCGAAGAAGAGGCGGAACTGACCCTCGCGCATCCCGTAGATGTACTTGGCCTTCTGCTTCTCGAGGAGCTGCTGACCGTATTCGGAAACCTTCCGTTTCCGGCGCGCACCATGCTGCCCCGGAGGCGTCGAACGCTTGATTTCCTTCTCGCGACCGAAAATCGGTTCGCCGAAACGGCGGGAAATCTTGGACTTGGAACCTGTGAAACGACCCATAAATTAGACCCTCCTGCGCTTACGTGCACGGCAACCGTTGTGCGGAACCGGCGTCGTATCGATAATCTGAGTGACACGGATGCCCGCCGCCTGAATCGCGCGAACTGCGCTTTCACGGCCGGCGCCAGCGCCCTGCATACGCACTTCGCACTCGTGCATACCCTTGGCCACGGCCGTGCGAGCCGCATCCTGCGCAACCATCGTCGCGGCGAACGCCGTCGACTTGCGCGAACCCTTGAAGCCAGCCTTGCCGGCCGAACTCCAGGAAATCACGCCGCCACGCGCGTCGGCAATCGAAACCTGCGTGTTGTTGAACGTGCTGCGGATGAACGCAATTCCGGCGGGAATCGACTTCCCCGAACGCTTCTTCGCAGCGCCTTCGCCCTCGGCCGCGGGAGTCGCGGCGGCTTCGGCGGCGGGGGTCGCCGGGGCTTCTTCCTTCTTCACTTCTTCGCTCATTGGTTAAATCTCCTTAGCGACCGGCCTGCTTGGGCATCGCAATCGACACGCGCTTGCCGCCCTTGCGAGTGCGCGCGTTCGTCTTCGTACGCTGTCCGCGAACCGGCAGCCCCTTCTTGTGGCGCGTTCCGCGGTAGGACCCGATCTGGATCAGACGGCGGATGTTCTGCGCGACTTCACGGCGGAGGTCGCCTTCCACGCGGTAGTGATCCTGAATATAGGTCGTGATCGCGTGAATCTCATCCTGAGTGATGTCGTCCGCCTTCTTCATCGGATCGACTTTGCAAGCCGCCAAAACATCATCAGCGAGTTTTGGCCCGATACCGTGGATATACCGAAGGGCGAAGCGAATGTGCTTCTTGCCCGGGATATCCACACCCATCATTCTCGGCATAGTTGTTGTACCTCTTTACTTTCTCAGCCCTGACGCTGCTTATGGCGGGGGTTGGTGCAGATCACGCGCACCACGCCTTTGCGGCGGATGATGCGGCAGTTCTCGCAAATGCGACGAACGGAACTACGTACTTTCATTATGGTTTACTCTCTCTAGAGTGGTCGAATAGGCGCGTAGTATATCAAAAACGCCCACCTCGCGCAAGGGGGCCTGATCATGGGTCACGTCGCCGCATTGCGCACAGACGCGAAAAAGACTATAATACGCGAAAATGATGATTGCCCGACATGTCCGAAGGCTCAAGGCGTACGTCCCCGGCGAACAGCCGAAGGCGGCGGACGTCGTCAAGCTCAACACGAACGAGAACCCCTACCCGCCCTCGCCCGCGTGCGCGAAAGTCCTGAAGGCGTTCGACCTCGACCGCCTGCGCCGCTACCCAGACCCCGTGTTCGCCGAGCTTCGCGCCGCGCTCGCCCGGCTGAACAAGACGACGCCCGAGCGCATCTTCGTCGGCAACGGGTCGGACGAAATCCTCTCGCTCGCCGCGCGCGCCTTCGTCGAGGACGACGAGTCCATCGCCTCGCTCGACCCGAGCTACTCGCTCTACAAGACCCTCGCGGCGATCCGGAACGTCAACTGGTTCGGGGCCGAAGAAAT
>CAVDWI010000058.1:0-11107 GCA_963612485.1 Barnesiella intestinihominis | reverse complement strand
GTTTCACATCGATAACGCCATTTGAATCAGATCCTGCGGCAATGTAGCGATAGTCACATGGATTGCTACCGGCCCCAAAAAATCGTTTCTTTAGGAGTTTCATTTTCATGGTAGCATTCGTTACGGGGCTGCCATTTTCATCGCGAATCCACACATTGAATTTGACGGATTCAGAGCACCCTGCAAATGGCAAGGCAATCCCGAGCAACAACAGTAATTTCATCTTCATTTCGATCTGTCCTTTATGTGGTTAAAAATCAGATAAGTCCATGCGTAAGGAGCCTCAATCAGGAAACTATGCGTCCAATCACCACCGCCGGTTTTCTGCGACTGCATTTCAACATTAACGAGATTAGGAACTGGATTGCGCCCAGCCGCATAAGTCTCTGCAGGTATCGCATCGGCAAGCAACTGATTCTTAATCGAGATGTTTGCAATGTAATTTGTGGTGCAAATCGACATGTCATCAAATGGTCCAAAGAAGGGAGTCTGCTTTATTTGAGCATCTGTCAACAGCGCCGCCTGTGCCGGCGCCGGAGCCGCCGCCACGTTTCCTCTGACACGCATGGACATGGGGCGTCAGAAGCCCGTCTTCGTTTTCGGCAATCCATCCGTTGCCGACAACGACGTTGTTGCGCTGGGGGATCCTTACGCAGTAACCTTCACTGTAGCTGTGGTCGAATGACGACTGCCCTGGCAATCCGTCAATCCGCGCCTGCCAACAGTACCAGGGCGACAAATCGTCGTTGTAGCCGTCACAGTTAAGCCAGTCCATGGAAAGCCTGTACGAGTTGCCTTTCCGCATCTTGAGGGCAGTCGTGTTCGCGGCGCTGGGCCTGCCCATGCTGATCTTCCGCAGACGCGTGTCATCCGGGCCAAGACCCTCTATCGTCATCTCCCAGGCCGCATAGTCGCCATATATGTTGAACTCGATCTCCCTGAACACGTCTGCTGACGGCGTCTGCCCGCCATCGGAGGCATCCGTCGGATCGGAGTCCTGGCTGACCTCGATGCCGTCGTTGACGCCGTCGCCATCGGTATCATCATCCAGCGGGTCGCAGTTATTCTGATATTCGTCGACATTCGTCAGCCCATCGCCGTCAGGGTCTCCCGAAGCGCCATCGTCGCCCTCGCCGCTGTTGGGATCGAGACCGTTTGCCACTTCCCATCCATCCGTCATCCCATCGCGGTCACTGTCGGGTTCGCTTGGTTTTGTCCCGTTGTCAACTTCGTATTTGTCGCTCAGCCCGTCACCATCCGTGTCCGAACTGGTCAGGCTTGTGCCTTTAAGGATTTCCTCCCCATCCGGCAGCCCGTCACCATCCGTATCGCTCGAGTTCGGATTTGAGCCATGCTGGCTTTCGACAAGATTGGTGACCCCGTCGTTGTCAGCATCACCATCGACATCCGCATTCTGCAACGGATTGAAGCCGTATTGACGTTCCCAGCCGTCGTCCATGCCGTCGCCGTCCGTGTCCGCCAGTTCGGGGTCGGTCTGTGCGACAAGGCGCTCGAAGGCGTCCGAAAGTCCGTCGCCGTCGGTGTCGGTGCGGAGGCCGGGGACGAAGAACATCGAACTCGCCCAACCATCCGGCAGCCATGAATAAGGCAGTTCGACGACGACGCTGCTGTCCGCCGCGCCGACAGATGCCGTGCCGACTCCCGCCCATCCATTCGACGTGAGAGCGTGTTGGGCGTAGACTTCAAGAGCGTTGTCTGGAGGCGGCGCATTCGTCGGCCACGCCACCCGCAGGAAGACGGAGGTCGAGGCTGGCTTGATCCCCGTCGCGCAGATATTTGTCACCGCGTTCGTGAAGGCGGGGAAGATCGCCTCCGTCGGCTCGTCCGAATCGTTCGCTACCGTCGGCAGCTGGACGGCCGCCATTGGCGACAACATCGCCATCGAGGGTGTGCCGAGAAACCCCTTGGTCGACCCATACTGCACCATGCCGCCAACGAAGAGAAGAAGCACGGCCACCTCGAACCACGGACGGCGAACGAATCCAACCAGCGGACGCAAAAGGCGGATGTTCCGTTCATGCAACCAAAGAAGGAGAGATGCGGCGAAAAGTGAACCCGCCACAATCACTGAACAGACGCCGAGCCATGCGTTTATGGGATTTTCTATCAGGATATTTGGCCTCCCATAGGAATCCGCAGACAGTATAGCAAAAATCGGTCCCTTTATTCAATCGCCCCGACTTCGCGGTTCCGCTCTCACTCTTTCACCCCAAGGCGCGGCCGATTGGGATTTCGCGCCCATCGCCCCCAAGTGAACACGCGAGTCACAAGAGACCGCGTCGGACGAGATAGGCGAGCGATTTCCACGAGTGAAAGCCGAAGGGGAGTGCGGCGAAGGCATCTTGCGCGGCACGGTTCTCGCAGAAGGAGAATCGTGCCGCCTCCTCACGCGGCGCAAGCGCAATCCGCCGCGCATACCCCGGATGCCAGCGCGGCAGAAAGCGCGTGAAGAAAACGTCCTCGTAGAGAAGGTAGCAGTCGGGAATCGCCTTCCAGAACCGCCGGTACGCCGCCGCGCCCAACTCACAGATTCGCCGCGACCGCAGGGCGAAGCCCCCATTGCCGGAGCCGTCGTTCCGCGTCAGGAGAAGGCGCGTTATCCAGTCGTTATGACTGATCTCCCAAGGACCGCCGATATAGTCCCAGCGTCCGATGAACTCATCAAGTCCCGAACGCAGGGGGAATCCGTCCGGGTGGATGTTCAACACGAACGGCGTTTCAAAACGGTCGGGAAGCGAGCGGATCATGTTGCGCGAGAAGCCAACGATGTCGCCCGGTTTCAGCGAGCCATCGACGTCCACGCGAAGGAGGTCGCCGCATTCCGTCGCAAACGATTCGAGTTCGGGAGTCAGGCGATTGACGACGAGCGTCGTTTTCAGCCGCCCGCAAAAGCGGTAGGTTTCGCGCAGGGCGAGTTCGATGGCGCGGACGTAGGCGGGCATTTTCTCGACCGACCCGAACACATAGGCGAGTGCCGTCACGTCCGTCCTGCCAATTCGGCGAGGCAACCCGTCCGCACGATTCTGCGCGAGCCGCGCCGCGCTCCACGCCTGCGAATCGAAGCCGCCCATCGTCACGACAGCCCCTTCAACGCCGCGCGTCCGAGCGCACGGAGATTCGCCCACGAAAAGTGTCGCGCCACAACGGAAATCGAGAACCACATCACGTGAGGGAAAAGCCGTCTGCGTGTCCGCCAGGCTGAAACCCCGTACCGCCGCGCCGTGCGGAACATCACGCGGAAGCCCTCGAATACGTTCGCGATATAAAGCGGTGAAACAGAATGGGAGAAGCTACCCCCATGCGGACGCTGCCAGTAGAGGACGTCCGGAATCTCCACCCGCACGAGCGGCAAGAAACCGAGTTCCCAGAAGAACGCCGTATCCTCGCCGCCCGTAATGTGCGGGAACGAAACGCCCGCAATAGCCGTTCGACGGAAAATGTGCTCCCACACGAAGACGGAATGGTTCGACTTGCGGTTCGAGTGAAAGCACACGTCGTCCGCACCCGAAGCCTCAATCGCCGCGAGGGCGCGTTCCACCGCGTTTGGCGCAAGCCTGTCATCCTGGTCTGCGAACATGACATAGGGCGAAGTCCCCGCCTTCATCGCGGCATTCCGCGCCGCACCGACCCCGGCGTTCGACTGGGTGAGGATGCGAAAGCGCGCATCCTTCGCGGCGAAACCGCGCAAAATCGCCTCCGAGCCGTCCGTCGAACCGTCATTGACGAGAACGCACTCCCAGTCCGCACACGTCTGGGCGAGAATCGAGTCGAGCAGTTCGGCGAGGTATTTCTCCCCGTTGTAGACCCCGACGGCTATCGAGACCTTCGCCGCCATCACGTTGATCTCCGAGCAACAAACCCAATCTGCCCCATCAGCACATCAAGTCCTATCGGCCAAACAAGAAATGACAAAAGAAACTTCGCCAATCGATGGACGGGAGCCGTCAAATACTTTGTTCTTTCAATGCGCCAAACGCCTGTTTGATTAAATGTTCTAATGAGGCTCTTACGGGTGAAAAAACGCAAATGCGTGTCATCTAAGACTCCACCTTCCGGATTATATTTCCAATCCCTAAAAACAAGATATCCAACCATCACAGGAAGATAACGCACATTTGGCACCGAACCAATCATTACTCCGCCAAGTCTTAATTTTGAAGAAACACGGCGCAAAAAGGAAGAAGGCGTGGACATATGTTCAATAACATCGTTACAGACGATTAGGTCAAAATAACCGTCAGGTATATGAATCTCAACATCGTCATACACCCCAATTAGCACACGAGAAAGTAGTTTGCCAGACTCCTGCGCGATCTCACGAACTGGTTCCACCCCCCAATATTCAACATCTCCAAAATGAGTTCGAAACAAGCCTGCCGCAGAGCCAATTTCAAGCACACGCTTTGGCTTAAAATCCAACATTGCGAACACTTCTGGTCGTGCCATCGAATAATAATTTCTATTTTTCATCGCTTAACCACAAGAAGATTCCATTTCTTATTCTACCGAAAACGAATTCGCATCCAAACTCGCGACAAGAATCCGACAAATGATTGTGGCAAAACCGCAAGAATACATCGGCGACCAACAGACGCTAAGCCAACCCACAGTCTTAACAAATGAGTTCGTTTCAAATAGTCATCGTCCACATCAAAAATAAGGTGTTGGAATCTTGCTTGATTTTCAACGAGATATTTTGGAAATGAGCCATCTATCGGAATCCCGAATTGTGTTCTACAACCTCCAAAGACATTCTCACCTGCGTGAAGTCGCTTAGCAACTAGAGGCACAACAACTACCGCCTCAGCATGGGAAAAAGATGACAACTTTTCTAAAATGGCCTTCTCTCCTCCCAAATAGGACATATGCCATCCGCCCTGCTTCAAAATGATTGAGGGCTTCAGAAACCTAACTTTCTGAACTGTATGCCCACAATTTTCAGAAGTCACCGTAAATCGATCACACACAAAATCATCAAAAGCCTGTGATGTTCTGAAGGTCGCCATACTCAATATTATGGTGCCCAGAAGCCAATATGGGTTATAATAGTCCTTAAAATTGGCATAGTAGTAATACATGTCCAGTCTTAGACGAACAATCTCACCTTTAGATGCCAATTTCACCGCTTCGCAAACTCTTTGTGGTCGTGGAATCTCGTCGAGGTCGGAGACCATTACGACATCCCCGTCCGCCGCATCGGCGAGGCCGCGGCGCAGGGCGTTTCGCTGACGGTTTTCGTTCACCCACGCGAGATTGAACGCATCCTTCTCTACTTCCTCTTCCGGCAGGAGATCCTCAACGACAATGTAGGTGATTTTCTCCGCAAATGCCGCGTATCGGGCGCGGTTCTGCTCGAAGATGAGTTCCTTCGGACGTCCGCGATGCGTCCGCGTCGCCTCCGCAATCACGAAGCGATCCACCACATCATTCAGCGTATTCAGCCGAATCTCAAGGAGATCCAGTTCGTTGAAAAACGTGAAGCAGTCGTAAACCATCGCTCAACTCTGGTGCTGCATGTCGCAAAGGCGGCGGTAATAGCCGTTCTTCACGTAAAGTTCGTCGTGAGTGCCGCGCTCGACGATTTCGCCGCGTTCCATCACGAGGATGAGATCCGCGTCGCGCACGGTCGAGAGGCGGTGGGCGATGGCGAAGACCGTGCGATTCTTCATGAGGTTGTTGAGCGCGTCCTGCACGAGCCGCTCCGTCACGGTATCGAGCGCACTCGTCGCCTCGTCAAGGATGAGAATCGGCGGGTTGCGCAGAATCGCCCGCGCAATGGCGATGCGCTGGCGTTCGCCGCCCGAAAGCACGAACCCCTTCTCGCCCGCAAGGCGCTGGTAGCCCTCCGGCTGCGCCATGATGAAGTCGTGGGCGTTCGCCATCTTCGCGGCGGCGACCACCTGCTCGTGCGTCGCGTTCGGCGAACCGTACTTGATGTTCTCCTCGATCGTGTCGTTGAAGAGAATCGTTTCCTGCTGAACCGAGCCGACGAGCCGACGCAGGTCGGCGATGCGCAGGTCGCGCAGGTCAACGCCGTCCATCGTCACGCGCCCCGCCGTCGGGTCGAAGAAGCGGGCGAGAAGCCCCGACATCGTCGTCTTGCCCGACCCCGTGCCGCCGACGACGGCGACGGTCTGTCCGCGCCGAATCTCAAATGTCGCGTGCTTCACCGCGTCATGGTCGGCCGTCATGTAGCGGAACGAGACGTCCTCAAAGCGGACGCGGTCGTCAAAGGTGGGCTTCGCCTCGGCATCCGCCTTCTCGGGCATGGTTTCGTTCACGTCAAGGATTGACCAGATGCGCTGGAGCGAGGCCTGGGCCGTCTCAATCGAGACCTGCAGGTTCGCCATCTGCTTGATCGGCTTGTAGATGAGGAGAAGCGGTGCGAGCATGGGCAGGATGTTCGCGAGCGTGACGTGGGTCGTAAAGCACCAGACGAGGAAGGCGCAGATGAGGATGATGCCGATCGTCTCGACCGTCGGCCCGACGAGCAACCCCCACCGCGTCGCCCGCATCGTCGTCGAGAGAAGTGCCCGGTTCACGCTCTCGTACTTCTCGTTCTCGAACTTCTCGGTGTTGTACGCCTTCACAACGCGAATGCACGTCAGGATCTCGTGGATGCGCCCGCCGACGACGGATGACTTCTCGAGCGTCCGCCGGCTCCAGCGGCGGATGATCTTGCCAAGCCCGATGACGGGCAGCATGAACGCCGGCATGCCAATCACGATGATGCCCAGGGTCGGCATCATGTGGTTCTGAACGGCGAACCAGATGATGAAGCCGATGGAAATGACAATCTCGAACGGAGCGCGGGCGAGTTCGGCGAGCATCCCCTGAATGAGGCTCTGCACGACCCGCGGATCGCCCGTCGCCCGCGACATCAGCTGGCCGACGTCTATCCGCCCGTGAAACTGCATCGACTGCCGCTGGATGTTCTTCAGGATGTCCACGCGCAGATCGGCGAGGACGTGCGAGGCCGCCCACGCAAGGCAGTATTGGTTGAGAAAGATCAGTCCGAGCCGAAGGAGGGCGACGATCGGAAGGATCACGACGGCAATCAGCAGAAGCGCACCGCCCATGTTGCCCTCCTTGTCCTGAAGCTCGATGCCGAGCTTGCGGGCGATTTTCTCAGCCTTCGGATACCATCCCGGCAGTTTCGCCGCATTGTCGAGTTGCCGGGCAAGCCCGTGCTTTGGCGCAGTCGGCGCGGCGGTTTCGGCGGCGTTCCCGCCCGTTGGCGATGCCTCCGCCGCATCATCCTCCAGCAGTTTCTCGTACTGCTGGATTTCGTTCGCACTCACCTTCTCGAGGGCCGGCTGGATCGCCTGGAAGATTGGAAGAAGCGTTCCCGCCGTCAGCATGCCGCAGACGATGCCGACGATAATGCGAAAACGATAGCGCTGCGCATACTTCCACACCCGCCCGTAGGCTTCACGGGCCGTGTATTCGCGGTCGAAGAACTCCTTCTTGTAAGAAATGCTCATATGTTCCTTTTCGTGAATCCGTATTATACCATAATCGGCGAAGACTCAGCCATTGCAGGCAATGAATACAACTCCGGCGGGAAACTAAAAGCGGACGGGACGGATCGACACGACCCGTCCCGTCCGCCCTGCAGCCGAGCCAGTCTTACTTGCCGAAATAGCGCTTCAGCAGACCCTCGAAGCCGGCACCGTGGCGGGCTTCGTCCTTCGCCATCTCGTGAACCGTGTCATGGATGGCGTCGTAGCCGAGTTCCTTCGCCCGCTTCGCAATCGCGAGTTTCGCCGCGCAGGCCCCCTGCTCGGCGTCGGCGCGCATCGCGACGTTCTTCTCAGTCGAGTTCGTGAGGACTTCGCCGAGGAGTTCCGCGAACTTCGCCGCATGCTCGGCCTCCTCGAAGGCATAGCGCTTGAACGCCTCCGCGATTTCGGGATAGCCCTCGCGCTCCGCCTGACGCGACATCGCAAGATACATCCCGACCTCGGCGCACTCGCCGTTGAAATGATCCTTCAGTCCCTGCGTCACCTCCGAGTCCTCGACCTTCCCGGCTCCGACGGCGTGTTCGCACGCCCAGACCTTCTTGCCCGACGACGCGGCCTCCTCGCGGAACTTCGCGCCCGGAACGCCGCACTGCGGACACCTCTCAGGGGGCGTATCGCCCTCATGCACATACCCGCAAACGGGGCAGACCCATCTCTTCATTTTTCGTTTCTCCTTTTTGCTTTCGGCTTTCGCCGTGTTTCTCCTGTTGTTTTCCGTGCATTCGCGTCCCTTTCGGAACACTTCGGGCACAGACCGAAATAGAGAAGCTGCTCGTCCTCCTGCCGGAAGCCCTTCGGCAGCGCGGCAAAGGGTCGGTCGTGCGGCTCATGCACCCCGATGTCGAAGAGTCCGCCGCAGGTGCGGCACTTGAAGTGCGCGTGAAACGACGCACTGCCGTCGTAGCGCACTTCGCCATCCTCGATGCAGACGCGCCCGATCAGCCGCTCGTCCGCCAGCATCTGCATCGTCGTGTAGACCGTCGTCTTCGACAGCGTCGGCATCTTCGGGCGCAGTTCGACGAAAATCCTGTCCACGGACGGATGATCCTTCCTTCCGAGGACGCGGCGGAAGATGGCCAGACGCTGGGGCGTCGGCGCAATCCCGTGCGCTTGCAGTAATTCTGACCCTTCTGTAATCATTACAGTTATAATTATATTATAATTCGCGCCCGATTGCAAGGGGGGGGGCTTACGGGAGGATTGCGGAGGCGTAGCGGTCGTGTCCGGCGAAGTCCTGCTCAACCTTAATTTCGGTAAAGCCGTAGTTCTCCATCAGCTTCCGCACGGACTCGCCCTGATTCTCGCCAATTTCAAAGAACACCGCTCCATTTGGCTTGAGAACGTTCAGTGCATCGCCGAGATAGCGTTCGTAGAAGTCGAGTCCGTTCACGCCGCCATCCAGTGCGAGGCGCGGCTCGAAGTTCCGCACTCGCGGATCGAGTGTGTCGCAGACGCTGCGCTCGACATACGGCGGGTTCGAGACGAGCACGTCCACCACGCCGGGTTCGTCAAAGTCGTCCAACCCGTCCATGCAGACGAACTTGACGCGGTCGGAAAGTCCGCAAAGCGCCGCGTTTTCCGCCGCGAGGGAGAGCGCCTCCTCGCTGACGTCCGAACCGATGAGAACCGCCGCGCCCTTGAACTCCTTCGCAAGACTCAGGATAATCGCCCCCGTTCCCGTGCCGACGTCGATGACGAACGGGGGAACGGACGTCGGATGCGCGGCAAGATGCGCAAGCACGCGCGTGACGAGTTCCTCGGTTTCGGGACGGGGGATGAGTGCGCGGCGGTCGCACTTCAGCGTGAGCGAACGGAAGTCCCATTCGCCGAGCACGTATTGCAGGGGTTCGCCCGCAACGAGCCGCTTCATGCCGCGCCGCATCGCCTCAAGGAAGCGTTCGGGGACGTCCTTTTCAAATGACGCGGACAACAGCCCGCGCCCGCAGCCGAGAAGCCGTGCGGCGAGCAGTTCCGCCGCGACCTGCGGATCGGGGACGCCCTTTCCGTCCAGATACGCGACCGCCCGATCGATTGTTTCACGCCAGTTCATTTCTGCCTTGCCCTTTCCTTCGCCTCAATTGTCGCCTTCAAATCCTTGCCAAGTTGTGTCTTCGGATGAGCAACATCGACAGGCTGGAACCAGGGATATTCCCGCCGCAATTCACGGTATTTCGAATCGTCGCCATAATACCACTGATGCCCGACAAGCGCAACAAGTTCCGAGGCCTCCTCCTGCGAGAGAATTAGCATATGCTGATTCTCAACCATTCCTCTCTTATGCATCTTTGCACTGGAAACCGCCTGTCGTTCCCTTTCAAAATGCCAATCCAAAACTCCATTCTTCCTATCATAAATAAATATGTCTTTATCTTCAGGCGAGGGGTAGTCAACCACCATTACACACCTCTCCCGTACGCGATAAACCGAATTTGAGAAAATAGACCTTAACCCATATTTGTCTAAGAATATGTCTTCGGGAAGTTTCCAAGCATCTTCACTAAACTCCAAATCATTCCCCCAAATCATACGGGGCATCAACTCCCATTGAGGGCAATGTGAACGATCAAGAATGCACAACAAATGCCATTCACTCGGCAAACAAAGAGGCGTAGCCTTTTTCCCCTCACATTTAACCTCTGAATACATAAATACGCCTTCCCACCCGCTCTCCTTTCGTTCAAATCGAGGATAAATTCCACAAGAAACCGTCCACCCGGCTATGCCAAGTTTGAATAGACGGTCTTTCACATCTTGCGATTCGGGAAAGTGAATCTCGTTCAATCGATAACAGTCAACCACCGATTTGCGCACTACAGCCATTCGCTCCCCCGCTCGCCGAATAACCATCTGCGCCAAAACATTGGACTTCATAGCCTCAGGCATCGTCTCCCACCGATACGAACCGTGCGAAGCGTTATCAACGGTATTCGAGGAAACGAAAGCCGATTCGCCCGCCCATACGAGCGGCACGGACAGGAGAACAGCCAAAAGAAGTGGCCGATGCCACCTCATCGTTTAAAACGGCATGTCGTCGATTTCCGCCGCGTCGGCGGGGATGTCAGGCTCGGCCGGCGCGGGGACGGGCTCGGTCGAGGTTCCGTCGCCATTGAGGACTTCGAGGTTCAGCCCCGTCAGGTCGGTGAAATACTTCACCTGTCCCTGCGGATTCGTCCATTCGCGCCCGTCGATGGCAAAGCGAATCTTCACGCGCTGGCCTTCCTTGAGCGTATTGAGCACGTTCGCCGCGTCCTTCTTGAAGGTAAAGGCGATGTGATTGGGCCATTTCGTCTCCGTGCCGATGTCATCCGTCAGAACGACATCCCGCTTCGAGAACCCGCTTGCGAACGTCTGCGTCGCAAGAACCTTCTCAATCACGCCCGTATACTCGTAAATTGCCGCCATTTTCCTTATTCCTTATTGAATTTCCGTCAGTTGGGGTAGATTATACCATTTTTCGGATGAACTGTGGCATTCGCCGTTCGTCTGGCCCGCCCGTGCCGTAATTTGCGTGGCTTCCAGAAGTAAATCGGTTTTCTTGGAGTGTTTAGTGTCCGTAAAGATTG
>CAVDWI010000057.1:0-11160 GCA_963612485.1 Barnesiella intestinihominis | reverse complement strand
TTTCGACGATTCGGTCGAGCATCGGCACACCCCAGATCGGCAGGAGCGGCTTCGGTGCGGCACAAGTCAGCGGCCGGAGTCTCGTCCCAAGACCCGCAGCCAGAACAACGGCTTTCTTGATTGAACTGGACATATCACTTAACCTCAAAGAATGAACAGGGGCGCTTTCGCACAAGATGTCGCCAAAATTCCGAAACATCTGGCATTGCCCCGAGTTTGATAATGTCCGAGAATGACCTTTCGGAAGAAGACGTTCCCGAAACGGTTCCCGAATAAAATTTGATGTCATCAATGTCAGCCAAAGCGCCCGTGCGGGTCTTCGGATCTGCGTTTCGTCCGTATCCGCCAGAAATGACATTCACCTCGTTGAAATGTTCGGAAAGGAATGCGTTCAGGTCAAGAGCCGTCGTTCGCGTGATGTAATCCGCCAAGAGGTCTTGCAGAACCCAAAAGGTCAGTCCTCCCCAGCGTATGGCAATCTGGCTTTTGACGAGCAACTGGCTTACCATGCGCGCCCAGACCTGACGGTAGTTGATTCCTGGTCCCGCCGCTTCGATTGCTTCTCCCGAAAGTCGTCGAACGGTGTCTTCAAACAGTTGTGAAATCTGCGTTCTGCATTTCTTGTTCCCGCCAGAAGTGCTGGAAGTCATCACCTCAACTATTACGAAAGGAGCGGAGGGGAAATCATCGCAAAACCATTCACCGTTACGAAATGCCGTTGTAAATCCCATTTCCTCCAGAAGCGCACGAACTTCATTTTCCTTCATGCGGAGGATGTCTGCGGCTTTTCGCAGGGAAACGCGCAGGGTCGCGGCAATTACATAGTCAAAGGTGTAGTCGAAAAGTGCCGTTCGCCCGTTCGTGTTCAATGGACATTTCAGCTTGATCTCTGACCAGACGGCATAGTGAAGACCTTTCGGCAACTCGGCCAACTGGCAGAGTTTTTTCTTCAGGCAACTCTTTGGAGTCTTGGATTCATGCGCACGATAGTTCAGCAGGCGACGAGGGCAGACGATCCAAGGCTGTTCGCCGGGCTTGAGCTGTAGCGAGCAAACGCCAGCCTGCACAATCGACTTGTCTGGGAAAAGTACCCGAAGCCCCTTGTTTTTCGAGAGGTCGATGCTGGATATGTACCGATTACCACCACCGTCGCATTCCGCATCCATGAATGGACAATGGCACTGCCGCATGTTCGCGGCAGATGTCTCATTCCAGTTGTCCACAGGATAGCCGAAGAGTTCAAAAACCTGACTGCCGCGTCTCATGACGGAGAAACCTCCTTCAGATAGTCTGCGATGGCACGTGCCATTGCAAAGGCAAGGGGCGGAGGAACGGAGTTCGCGACTTGCCGATGCTGATCGAGATTCTTCACGCTCCCCGTCCGCGACCGAATCGGGCCTTTCAGCAGATAATCGTCTGGGTAGCCGTGTATGCGCAGGTATTCGCGCGGAGTCAGATAACGGTCTTCCATCGGATGGAAGAAGATTTCACCACAACGAAGCGTATTGGAGGGCTTGCGCCGGTTCAGGCGAAGATACTTCGTTGTGTCGCAAGGCTTGAGCCGCCCGATGATTTCCGGTGGCAGATGCGTCTGTGCTGACAGGTAGGAGCCCTCCGGGACTTCATGAATCCGCTCGCGGTCACGCGCCGGCGTGACATCGACGTGATTGCGGAACTCGTCCGGGTAGACCGTTGTACCTTGAATCTTGTCATGAGGTTTCTTTAATCCGGCAAGTGCGTCACCAACCGTCCGATAGGTCGGAAGATCTGCATCGAAAAGCCCCTGAACGCCTGGCGGGCGATGGGTCGGCGGCGGAAAAACGAAGCCGTTGCGGTCTCGTGTCGCGACAAGAATGACGCGTTCGCGCATTTGCGGAACGCCGTAGTCAGCCGCAAGACACACCTTGTACTTGACCACATAGCCGATTCGCGAGAATTCCTTTAGCAGTCTGTCCATGACTCCGCCGCGTCGACCAGCGGAATCCTTCGCCGAAAGCAGTCCTTTTACCTGTTCCATCAGAACGGCGCGGGGGCGAATGGCCTCCGCATACCGAATCATCTGGAAGAGAAGCATGCCGCGTTCATCATCGAGCGCCTTTTGCTTGCCGCAGAAGGAGAAAGCCTGACATGGGGGACCTCCGAAGAGAAGGTCGAGTTCACCAGTCCGATGCCCAGCCTTTGACAGGATGTCGTTCGGTTCAAACGTTCGTATGTCACCTTCGTAGATTGCGGTTTCGAGTTCTTCGCGTACAACAGCAGACCGAAGGGTTTCGCAGGCGTTAGGGTCAAGTTCAATGCAGGCTTTAATTGAAAAGCCTGCTTGCCTGACGCCGACGTCAAGCCCCCCCGCTCCGGAAAACAGCGAAATCGCATCCATCAAGTCTTACCTGTAGACGCTGTGTTGACGCTGGGTCTTGATCTTCGGCTCTTCAAGGAGGAGCGAATACCAGACGTCGCCGAGTCCCGAATTGTTAAAGTGCGCGACGCGGTTGTTCATCAGCACCTCGTGATTGTGCTTCAGCGTCTCGTTGTCGCTCTTGCGCAGGGCTTCCGTCAGAGCCTTGAACGCCCCGTCCGAATCGCCGCGCTCGACGAGAATCCAACTCCACGTCGCCGCGAGAAGCACGTTCTGGTTGTAGCGAAGCCGCCGCACCGCCTTGCGGTAGACCTTGCCGATGTCGTCCGTCGCGGCATCCAGCATATACATCCGCGCCATCTTCATCGCGACGAGCGTCGGGTCGAGGAGCAGCGCCTTCGGGAAAAGACGGTCAACGGCCTTGAAATCCTTGATCATCCAGTTCAACTGAAGTTGCGCCGTTGCGATCTGACGGTTGATCATCGGGACCCAGAGCCGGTATTTGCCGAGCGTTTCGGTCTGCTTCAGCGCTTCGCGCACGAAGACCTTCGTATCGGCGAACATCTCGCGCTGCGCCTCCTGAATCGAACTCGGCGGACGCATCTGCCACCTCTGCATCTTCGCCTGGAGTTGCTTCTGGCCGGCCGCCAGAATCGTCTGCACCCGTTCCATTTCGCGGGTGATGCGCTTGCGCATGAGGAATCCGAAGACTCCCTGAAAGACCCCGAAGCCGAGAAGGCCCCAGAAGATGCTCCAGCCGATGCCAACGTCCGCCGCGAAGTGCGAGACCGAAAAGCCGCCAACGGCGACAACCAATGCGAGTATTAGACTTATCATGATTGAAAATTATACCATATTTGGGCGGTTCAAACTGGATATTCTCCAAGATGTTCGTCTGTTGGAATCCCCCGTTGCATTATCACGGAGTCACGTCAATTGCATCTCTCACCGTCAAAGCCCTGATACGATGAGAAACCGAGCAAATAGACGGACATCGCAATCGCCATATCCCGATCTTTCATCTGGCACTTCGCCGCCATCGCCCGCAACTCCTCCATTACGGTGTCGTGCGGGACGAGGTTCTGCCCCTCGGAATCCACAACTTCCTGAATCACGCTCGGCAAGGACATGCAAATCTGATGAAAAGCGTCAGGTTCGCCCGTGACGAGCGCATAGAACTGGTCGAGACTCACTCGACGAATCAGGCGATGTCCAACTTCTCGTCCGTCAACGCTCGTCTCCCATTTGACATTTTGCGACTTTTTGGCGATAGCTTCGACGAGAAAACATGCGCAGTCGTCGTCTTTGAGAATCTGATCCTGCATTTTGATGAACGTCTTTCCCGAAGCGGACGAATTCATCGTGTTGTGCTTGTTCTTCATCTCCACGTAGACCGTGTGAACGACCGAACCGTCGGGCAGTCGAATGCCGTCGGGATTCGCATAGATTACATCCCATCCACCCGACTCGCCATTCTGCGGCACGGAACAGTTCTTGATGTATTGAAAAATCCGCTGATGAAAATACCCAATGTCATTGTTGTTCGACTTGTCGCGCTGACGGAAGATTTCGTTGCTGACCGTCTCTTCCCAAGTCGCATGATAGACCGTTTTGTCGAAAATAAGCTTAATCGGGTCGATGATGTTCCGATTGAACCGCTTGAGGTCGAAAGATTCAAGTTTGTCACCGTATTTGCGGATTGTTTCACGCACGTGCGCGGCAAAGTCACGCTTGCTGATAAATGTCAGTTTTTTCATTTGCCATTCTCCCTTGCGCCGACGAGCGCATCCTTGATTTTCCGCGCAATTTCATACGCGAGGTTCACGGGAACGGCATTCCCGACTTGCTTGTATTGGGAACTCACGCTCCCGCAGAACCTCCAATTGTCAGGAAAACTCTGGCAGCGGGCATTTTCCCGCACCGTGAACGGACGCGACTCAATCGGATGGCAGCGGTCGGTCTGCTTCTGACTCGGCGACGTGAGCACCGTTAGCGACGGTTCATCGAGGCTCATGCGCCGCAGGATGCCGGTGCGGCCGCCCTCCATTTCCCAGCAACTCTTCATGTATTCTTTCGCCACGTCTTCGGGGATGTCCCGCCAATAGCCTCCCGGTGGAACGAGGTCGTAAATCTCACGCTTGCGCCTCGAGTAGGGCGTTCCCTCGCTCTTGGGACAGTCAAGCAAGATGTCACGCAACACGGGCTTGTAGCTGTGGGGCTTTGGAAACGCAAACCTGACAGTCTCCTTCAGGTCGTTGCGAACGCCAATCGTAATCAGCCGTTCGCGCTTCTGCGCGACTCCGTAATCCCATGCGTTCAGAACTTGCCTCTGAATCGTGTAGCCCGTCTGGCCGAAGAGATCCGTAATCGTCCGATAGGTGCGTCCGCCGTCGTGGGTAAGAAGTCCGCGGACATTCTCGAACAGAAACATTCGCGGCTGGAGTTTCTGAAGAAAGGTCGCATAGTGGTAAAACAAGGTGCCGCGAGCGTCCTCAAGCCCGAGTTTCTTGCCCGCATACGAAAACGCCTGACACGGTGCGCCGCCAGAGAGCAAGTCAAGTTCGCCGCGACGAAGGTCAAAATAATCTTCAAGGTTAAGGCGCGAAACGTTGGCGATGTCGTCTTCAATGACTCGCCAGTTCGGACGATTCGCACGCAGACTTGCGCAGGCGTCGGCGTTGAACTCAAGGCAGGCCAAGGTCTTGAACCCGGCCTTCTCGACGCCCAGGGCAAGTCCGCCGGCGCCAGCAAACAATTCAATCGTGGTCAGTCTCATCTGAAAATTCGCAATTGTATTCGATGCAGATTATACCATATTTGGGCGGTTGCAGATGATTGCCGATTTCTCGTACGGAACGTCGAGGGCGTCCGTCGAGTGCGCGTCGGAGGAGAGGATGTAGTCAATGTCGTTGAAGGCGGAGAGTTCCGCGCAGAAGCGCCGCGACGGATAGAACTCCGTGCGCCAGCCGCGGGCGATGCCGCCCGCGTTGAGTTCCACGGTCTTCTTCGCCTCGCGTATCGCGGCAATCGTCTCCTTCACCTCGTCCGCATACCAGTCCGCCGTCTCATCGAAATACTGATGCTTCTCGTTGAACTTGGTCACGAGATCGACGTGTCCGAGAATGTCGAAGTCGTAGCGTCGCAGCATCTCGCGCACCTCGCGGTAGTAGTCGCGGATGAACGCCTCCGCATTCCCGTCATAGTGGTCGCGGAGTCCCGCCGCGAGGGCTTCGGGCGACTCGTCCACGCAGACGAGCGCGTTATCCGCCGCACGGACGAAATGCACGGAGCCGATGATGTAGTCGATGCCGTAGGGCGCGTAGACCGAGCGGTCGGGCGTTGCACCGCCGGGAACGTAGTCCGCCTCCACGCCGCAGAGAACCTGAATCTTATCCTTGTATTTCTCGGCGAGTGCGCGGATTTCGGCGATATAGCGCGGCAGTTTTTCCCGCGTCAGCATCCAGTCATAGGGTTCTTCGGGCAGCATCACGTGGGAGGAGAAGCCGAGCGTTGAGAAGTTCCGCTCAATCGCCGCCTGAATCATCTCCTCGGGCGTGTTCTTTCCGTCGCACCAGGTCGAATGGGTGTGGAGGTTGACTTTCCTCTTTCCAAACGCTTTCGTGTTCAGCATGTCGCACTCCATCCGTTATAGGCGTTCATCGCCTTGTCGGGTCCTTCCTTGACAATCTTCTCCGCCGCACGGACGGCTTCGGCGACGACGGCATCCATTGTCTTGCGCGTCGTCGGGTCGAACTTGCCGAGCACGTGGGCGATGACGTTCGATTTATCCTTCCCCACGCCCAGTTTGAGGCGCGTGAAGTTCGGCGTACCCAGCCGCTCGATGATGTTGCGGATGCCGTTGTGCCCGCCGCACGAACCGTCCTTCCGAATGCGCATGCGTCCGACGGGGAGGTCGATGTCGTCCTGAATGACGAGTAGGTCGGCGGGTTTCGCGTTGCTGTATTTCACGATCGGGGCGATGGCGTCGCCGGAGAGGTTCATATAGGTCTGGGGCTTCACGAGGATGACGCTCTGCCCGGCGAAAGTGCCGCGAGCCATCAGGCTGTTGAACGCCCGCTTCATCTCCCACGCCGCCCTGATTTCCGCCGCGATGGCATCCACCGCCTCAAAACCAACCGAGTGCGGAGTATTTTCATACTGCGCACCCGGATTGCCCAATCCAGCGATGATCTTCACGCCGTTACTCGTGGTTGAAGAGGTCGTTGATCGACTCGTTCTTGTGCGTCCGCTTGATGGCCTCGCCAATCAGCGGCGCAACCGAAAGCTGCGTGAGCTTGAACGGGAGTTTCGCGGGGTCGAAGCCCTTGCGGAGCGGAATCGAGTCCGTCACGACGAGTTCGTCGAGCTGGGTCTCGTTCATCAGGCGGTCAACGCCCTTTTCCGTAAGCGGGAAGTGGGAGACGAAGGCGTGGACGCTCTTCGCGCCGTTGTCGCGGCACATTTTCGCCGCCGCGCTCAGCGTTCCGCCCGTCGCGGTCATGTCGTCAATCATGATGACGTCGCAGTCCTTCACGTCGCCGACGACGCTGAAGGCGTCCACCGTCGAATCGCCCGTGCGCTGTTTCGCGACGATGGCGAGCCCGCAGCCGAGCTTGCGGCTGTAGCCGTAGGCCGTCTTCGCCCCGCCCGTATCCGGCGAGACGACGACGGGCTTTGCCCAGTGCTGGTCGCGGATGTATTTCAGGATCACCGGCTCGGCCTTGAGGTGATCGAGCGGAATGTCGAAGAAGCCCTGAATCTGGTTCGCGTGGAGGTCGAGCGTCAGCACGCGGTCAGCCCCGGCCGTCTGAAGGAGGTTCGCGATGAGCCGCGCCGTAATCGGCACGCGGGGCTGATCCTTGCGATCCTGCCGCGCATAGCCGTAGTAGGGCAGTACGGCGGTGATGCGGGCCGCCGAGCCGCGCTTCAGCGCGTCCATGATGACGAACAGCTCCATATACGCCTCGTTCGGCTCGGGCGAGCCGGACTGAATCACGAACACGTCCCTGCCGCGCACGGGGTCGAGCACCTGACAGAACGTCTCCCCGTCGGGGAAATGCTTGATGTCGATTTTGTTCAGGGGTTTGCCCAGATAGTTCGCCACTTTCTCGGCAAGCGGCAGATTCGCCGTGCCGGAAAACACCATGAAGTCGTTCGATTCGTTCATATGACTGGAATACCTTTCGGATGGCGCATATTATACCATATTCCCTCCGTCGCAGTGAAAACGCATTGGCCGGGCGCGAGTGACGGGGGCGGGCAAAATATGCTATAATACACGGCAGAACGAAGGTAAACCCTTTCAACAAAGACTAACGAACAGGAGTACAGAATACAATGGGCGAAGTAATCGGAGCCGGCGAATTGCACAAGGGCGTCAAACTGCTGATTGACGGCGAACCGTGGGAAATCACGGAGTTCGACTTCTCGAAGCCGGGCAAGGGTCAGGCGATCTACAACTGCAAGCTGCGCAACATGATGACGGGCGGCGGTATGACGAAGAGCTACCGTTCGGGCGACAAGTTCGAGAAGCCCGACCTGACGCAGCAGGACGTCACCTATTCCTACGACGACGGTCAGGCGTTCGTGTTCACCGACGCCAACTTCGAGGAGATCCGCGTCAGTTATGACGTGATGGGCGACAAGAAGTTCTTCCTGATGGACGAGATGGAAGTGAAGGCCCTCTTCTTCAACGACAAGGTGATTGGCGTGCAGCTTCCGCAGCTCGTCGAGCGCAAGGTCATCAAGGTCGAGCCGGGTGTGAAAGGCAACACGGCTTCGGGCAAGGTGACGAAGCCGGCGACGGTCGAGGGCGGCTACGTGTGCGCCGTGCCGCTCTTCATCAACGAGGGCGACGTGGTTCGCATCAACACCGAGTCGGGCGAATACAACGACCGCATCTCGACGAAGTAAGCGGATGCGCGGAAAACGGCGGCGGTTGGTGCTTGCGCTGACTGTCGCCGTGCTTGCGCTTCTTCTGGCGCGGCGGATGATTCATCGTTCGCCGCGCTTGCGTTCGCCGAAAGTCCCCGCCGACCCGACGCTTGTTCTCGTGACGGGCTACTGCAACTGCGGCAAGTGCTGCGGGTGGAAGCGCAACCGGTTCGGCTTCGGCGAACCGGTTTACGACTACGGCACGATGAAGGGAAAACCGAAGAAAATCGGCATTACCGCGACGGGGACGCGGACGAAGAAGGGGACGATTGCGGCAGATCCGAAGGTCTATCCGTTCGGCACTCACCTGCGCGTTCCCGGATACGGAGTCGGGACGGTCGAGGACGTGGGCGGCTCAATCAAGGGGCGGCACATCGACGTCTGGTTTCCGTCCCATGCCGAAGCCCGCCGCTGGGGTGCGCGGTGGCTGAAGGTCGAGACCATTAGGTAGGGTGAGTTTTGTGGCGGTCGGGAACTCGACGGCAATGGGCTTGCGGATCCGGTGGGGCGGTATGGTATAATATGGACATGCAGACAAGCGGGACAGAACGCGGCGTTTTGGTCGGGACGTATCGGCCTGAAAATGCGGCGTGGATTCGGGTGCGGCGGCTCTACAACCTGCCGATTTCGTCCATGGGGTCTGACCCCATGGACGAAAACATGTTGATAACTCGGGCGGCGGAGGCGTATGGGCGGTTCGCGGCGGTCGTGCTGTATGCCGGGGATGCGCCGGCGATGGCGTTCGCGGCAAAGTTCCGCGAGGTCGTTGATGGCGCGTGGCTGAAGGCGAACGGATACGCGGTCGCGAAAGCGCCGCACGGCAAGCGGTATGCCCTCTTCGCGCTCGGCGAGAAGCTGAGCGCGGCGAAGGTGCTTTCCGATCCCAAGGCGGAAGTCTGGGTCTGTTCGTCGCGCTGGACGGGCAAAATCGACGCGGACTTCTATTCGCGTCCCCTGCCCGCATGCGGCGGCAGGTCGATACCGAATCTCTTTGAGAAACTGCGCCCCTACTTCCGCAAGTGGAAGTCGGCGCAGGCATTCAACCCCGTGCAAATGGATTTCTTTGAGATGAACGCGGCAGAACAATTGACTATGAAGAATAAGAACAAACTCAATCTCGTCAGCCTTTTCTCCGGTTGTGGCGGACTCGATCTTGGCTTTAAGAGCGCGGGGTTTAACATTGTCTGGGCAAATGAGTTCGATAAGGACATTTGGGAAACCTACGAGCGCAATCACCCGAAGACTTACCTGTGTCGCAAAAGTATCTGCAATGTTGATGCTTCTGAAATACCCGACTGCATCGGTATCATTGGCGGACCGCCCTGCCAGAGCTGGAGCGAAGGCGGCGCCCAGCGCGGCATCAATGACAAGCGGGGACAGCTGTTCTTCGACTATATCCGCATTCTTAAGGCTAAGAAACCACTTTTCTTCCTTGCGGAGAACGTTTCTGGAATGCTTCAGGGTCGGCATCATGACGCACTGGAGAATTTCAAGCGGCAGTTTACGAATGCGGGGTATTCTCTTTCTTTCAATATCGTGAACGCTTGGAATTATGGCGTTCCACAAGACCGCGAGCGAGTCCTGTTCGTTGGTTATCGTAACGATATCGGGAAAACGTTCAAGATGCCGCAACCGTTGCCGATTGACAAACGAAAGACCCTGCGCGATGCGATTGGCGACTTGGCGAACGTCCAGCCAGGACAGCGCAAGAATGGACTTGTTGAGGCAAGTGAAGGACTTATCGTCCCCAATCACGAATACATGACGGGCGGGTTCTCCCCAATTTATATGTCCCGAAATCGCGTACGCTCATGGGACGAGCCGTCCTTTACGATTCAGGCGGGCGGACGACAGTCACCGATTCATCCGCAAGCCCCGAAGATGTGCAAAGTTGACGAAAATCATTTCGTGTTCAAGCATGGCTGTGAGGCGCTCTACCGACGACTGAGCGTGCGCGAATCGGCACGGATACAGACATTTCCCGATGACTTTGTTTGGTATTACAAGAACATTGCTCACGGCTACAAGATGATTGGAAACGCCGTGCCTGTCCTTCTTGCGGAAGTCGTTGCGAGACAAATCCGCAAGGACATCAAGGATTTCACAAGTGGGAGGAAATGAGATGACGGAACAGGTAGAAAACGGACACGCCTTTGAGTTCGCCATTGCGTCCGAACTCGCAAAGTGGATTGGCGAGCGAACGAGAGTAGAGTTCATCCACGATTCTGCGTTTGCAACGGCTGAGAAGTGCTATTTGTCCAGGACTACTTCAGCGCAGAAACGTTTTGACCGAGCCGCATTTCTTCCGATTGACACACTTTCACGACTTGAGCCGGGAATTCTGAATGCAAAGTCTGAGAAGGACATTCTGTTCATTCGGTTGAGTGCGGATGAGCAAGGAAAAGATGGAGATGTGCGCGACATCGTCCTATTCCGCAATGGGAAGACCGGCAAAATCTCGTGGGAGATTGGCATATCGGCGAAGAACAATAATGATGCAGCGAAGCATTCGCGTATTTCAAAGACCATTCTTTTCGGAAAGAAGTGGCTTGGGATGGACACTTCAAAGGAATATGTTGCCGAGCTGCAGGCTGTGGAAGACTGGATGATGGAGAAGAAGCGTGAGGGGATAATGAAATGGGAGGACTTCGGCAAAGAGCAGGAGAAGTTGAAGGAGGAATTTGTCTATGTGCCGATGCTGAAGGCGTTTAAGCGTGAGATGGAACGGTTGTTCTGCGAAGACCAAAATAAGGCGGCGCAGAATCTCATCAAGTATCTGATTGGACGAAAGCCATTCTATAAACTCATCAAGAGCGACCGCGACAATACATCCGTTCTGAAGGTGTTCAACTTTGTTCCTGGTCTTGGAA
>CAVDWI010000056.1:0-11391 GCA_963612485.1 Barnesiella intestinihominis | reverse complement strand
CAAGATCATCAGCGTCGACTTGCTCGACATCGAGATGCCCGACGGACGCCGGGCGCAGCGGGAGGTCGTGCGCCACGGCAACGCCGTCGCCGTCCTCGCCCGCCGTCCCGACGGCAAGTTCGTGTTCGTGCGGCAATACCGCAAGGCCGCCGAGGAGGCGCTCGTCGAGGTCATCGCGGGCGGACTTGAGCCGGGCGAAGACCCGATGGACGGAGCGAGGCGCGAGACGGCGGAGGAAACGGGCTATGAGGTGACGGACATCAAGTTCCTCACGACGATCATCTGCACGCCCGGCTACTGCGAGGAGCGCATCCACCTCTACTTCGCGGAACTCTCCGCGACGCCCCACGCCCAAGACCAGGACGCGGACGAGAACGTGCATCCCGTCATTCTCTCCGAGGTGGAGGTCGAGGACGGCATCCGCAGCGGCGCAATCTTCGACTCGAAGACGCTCTCCGCCTGGCTCTGCTGGAAGCTCGCGAGGTGACGCATGGCACTCCTGCAGCGAGACAACTACATCGTCGCGTTCTTCGTTTTTCGTCTTCTTCGTTCACAAGCGGTCAATTGCAGTCGGGGGCTATTGACGGCTGGCGCAGAATTTTGGTATCATATGCGCCTGTTCACCTCATTGGCGAGATAGCTCAGTTGGTAGAGCGCAGGACTCATAAGCCTAAGGTCAAGGGTTCGATCCCCTTTCTCGCCACCATTCACACCCGATTTGCCGCACGAAACGGCTCGGATTTGGTATAATTTCCCTCCGTGAGCAAAGAAACGATAGCATTGGTGTCGCTCGGATGTGCGAAGAACGCGGTTGACCTGCAGGTAATGGCCGGGAATCTGCTTAAGGACGGGTGCGAACTGTCGCCCGACCCCGACCGTGCGGACGTCGTCATCGTGAACACGTGCGCCTTCATCGAGTCGGCGCGCGAAGAGGCGGAGGCCGAAATCACCCGCGCACTCGAACTGAAGGCGCGTGGCAACTACGGGCGCGTCGTCGTGACGGGGTGCTATCCCCAGCGCTATCCGGCGGCGAAGGCGAAGTTCCCCGGCGTGGACGTGTGGCAGGGAGTGCCGAAGGACTGGGTGGAGTCGAAGACCCCCGGCCTGCGCTTCACGGGCAAGGCGTTCGCCTACCTCAAGATTGCCGAGGGCTGCGCCCACCGCTGCGCCTACTGCGCGATTCCGGGGATTCGCGGCAAATATCGGTCGCGTCCGCCCGAAAGCATTCTCAGGGAGGCGAAAGCTCTCATTGCGAGCGGTTGCCGCGAACTGAACGTGGTGGCGCAAGACCCGATGCTCTACGGCATCGGGCTGAAGGACTGGGACTTGCCGAAACTCCTCTGGGAACTCGACAAGATTCGCGGCGACTTCTGGGTGCGCGTCCTTTACAGTTATCCGAATGAAATCAGCGATGCGTTCGTCGATTGGATGAACAACGCGAAGCACGCGGTGAAATACGTGGATGTTCCGCTTCAGCATACCGTGCCGGAGGTCCTCGCGAAGATGAATCGTCGTCCGGCGATTCAGGCGAGCCGCGTCGCGGCGGAAGCCTTGCGCCTCATGGTGCCGGGAGTGACGCTCCGAACGACGATCATGACGGGCTTTCCGGGCGAGACGGAGGCGCGGTTCCAGCACCTTCTCGCGGACTTGAAGCGAATGCAGTTCGACCATCTCGGGGCGTTCGCGTTCTCGCCCGAAAAGGGCACGAAGGCGGCGACGATGCCGGGCCGTCCCTCCCGTGCCGTCGCGGAAGCGCGAGAGAAGATGGTGATGGATCAGGCGAAGGCGATTTGGAAGGTGCGGTCGCGGCGGCTCGTCGGGCAGACCTTCCGTGCGCTTGTCGTGGCGCCGGGCGTGGCGCGGATGGAAAGCCAGGCCCCTGACGTGGACGGCGTCGTGCATGTTGAGTCCGACGCGGTCGGCGAGTTCATCGACGTGAAGCTGACGGGCGTTCGCGGCTTCGACTTCAAGGGGGTCGTGGCGTGACGGCACGGGCGCATCCCCGCGTGAACGACGAAGTCGCGAAGCGCGACTTCAAGTACTACATTTTCGACTGGGATGACAACATCCTGCACATGCCGACGAAGATCCGCATGGAGCATCGCCGCGAGGACGGTTCTTGGGAGCCGGTCGAACTCTCCACCGCCGCGTTCGCCGTTGTGCGAACCGACGTCGAACACTACCGCCCGCCGCTCGACGGCGGCTGGAAAGCGGCCTTTCGCAACTTCGCGGACGAGCCGGGCACGACGCACTTCATCGAGGACACCGTGACCGCGCTGGAGCGCATCGAGCACGGCGAGAAGCCGGGCCCGAGCTACAACGCCCTCAAGAAGACGCTTCGGGAAGGACGGCTCTTCGCCATCGTGACCGCGCGCGGACATTCCCCGGCGACAATCCAGAAGGCGGTGCGCGTCTTCATCCGCTATGCGCTCTCGGAGGCGGAGCGCGAAGAGATGATGGCGAATCTGCGCGGCTACCGCAAGTTCTTCGACAAGGTGGAGACGTTCGGGTCCGACGTGGAGGAACTCGACTACTACCTCAATGCCTGCCGCTACTCGGCCGTCACCTACAAGGGCTTCGAGGAGAAGATGAAGTCCGACCCAATCTACCACGAGAAACTGGCGACGGCGACAACCGCCGCGAAGCCCGAACTCGCGAAGGAGTTTGCCATCCGCGATTTCGTCGAACACGTCTTCCATATGCTTCGCCGTCGCGGCGAACTGAACAGGTTCGTTTCCATCGGGTTCTCCGACGACGATCGGGGGAACGTGAAGTGCGTCTCAAACTACATTCGGGAGGAACTGTCGCGGCGTTTCGACGGCATCAAGTTCGTCGTCTACGACACGTCCGACCGCTCCCTCGCCAAGGGGCGCAAGGTCTGCGTCTCGGGGCAGTTGAACCTGCCGGGATTCTGATCGGGACTTAACACGGGATTTAACGAAGAAAGGCAAAATGATGAAGCGTTATCTGGCAATTGACATCGGCGCGAGTTCGGGGCGGCACTTCCTCGGCACGGTCGAGGACGGCAAAATCAAGTTGGAGGAAATCTACCGCTTCGACAACTCGCAGATCGTGAAGAACGGTCACGACTGCTGGGATCTTCAGGCTCTCTCGCGGAACGTGCTCGCCGGGCTCAAGGCGGCGGCGGATGCGGGGAAGACCCCCGACTTCGTCGGCATCGACACGTGGGGCGTGGATTTCGTGCTCGTGGACGATCGCGGGTTGCCCGTCGGCGACGCCGTGGCCTATCGCGACCACCGCACGAACGGCATGATGGAGACCGTCGATGCGGTGATTCCCTTCCGCGAACTTTACTCGCACTGCGGCATCCAGAAGGTGGGCTTCAACACCATCTACCAGCTTGCCGCGCTCAAGAAAGAACATCCCGAGCAGTTGGAGAAGGCTGACCGTTTGCTGATGATTCCCGACTATCTCAACTTCGTGCTGACGGGGAAGATGGCGAACGAATACACCGACGCCTCAACGACTTCGCTTGTGAGCGCGGCGACGTGCGACTGGGATCGCGAAATCATCGCGAAACTCGGTCTGCCCGACCGCATCTTCCGTCCGCTCACGATGCCGGGGGCGGTGCTCGGCGGCTTCACCTCCGCCGTGCGCGGGGTCGTCGGCTTCGATGCGCAGGTCGTCCTGCCCGCCAGCCACGATACGGGCAGCGCCTATCTGGCCGTCCCCGCACGGGACGACCGCGCCATTTACCTTTCGAGCGGCACGTGGTCGCTCATCGGTGTGGAAAATCCCGTCGCCATCGTCTCGGATGCGGCGTGCGCGGCGAATTTCTCGAACGAAGGCGGGGCTTGGAAGCGTTTCCGATTCCTCAAGAACATCATGGGACTGTGGATGATCCAGTCCATCCGCCGCGAACTGAACGGCGTGAAATACGTCGATGGCAAGGACGATGCGGCGACGGCGGAGGCACTGAAGGGCATTCGCGACTGGGAGAAGGGGCGCACCTACTCCTTTTCCGACCTGGAGATGGCGGCGCGCGCGTCGGCGGCGTATCAGGGGTGCGTCGATGCGGCGGACAAGCGGTTCTTCGCGCCGGACTCGATGATTGCCGCCGTCTGCGCGGCATGTGCGGAGGATGGATTCGCCGCGCCGGCGACGGTGGGCGAGTTGATTCAGTGCGTCTATCGGTCGCTGGCAAAGTGCTATGCGCGTGAGGCGGACGCCCTCGCGGCAATCACGGGCAAGACCTACACGACGCTCAATGTCGTCGGGGGCGGCAGCCGCGACGCCTACCTCAACCTGCTCACGGCGGAGGAAACGGGGCTTGAAATCGTGGCGGGGCCGACTGAAGGCACGGCCATTGGCAACCTCATCGTGCAGATGATCGCGGCGGGCGAATTCGCCGATCTCGCGGAAGCGCGCAAGGCCATCGTGCGCTAAGACAGACCAGTTATGCTATAATATACGACCCTATGAAGATTTCCAACGAACAACTGAAACTCGTGTCGAATACCGTCCGCTGTCTCTGCGCGGACATGATTGAGAAGGCGAAGTCCGGGCATCCCGGCGTGGCGATGGGACTGGCGGATCTCGCCAGCACCCTGTGGTTGCGGCACCTGAACGTCGACCCGAAAGACCCGAAGTGGTACGGGCGCGACCGTCTCGTCTTTTCGGGCGGCCACGCGAGTTCGCTGATTTACGCGCTCTTCCACCTTTCGGGAATGGGCGGAGTGACGATGGACGAACTGAAGGCGTTCCGTCAGTTCGGTTCGCGGTGCGCGGGGCATCCCGAACGCGGGGTGATGCCGGGGATCGAGGTGACGACGGGTCCGCTCGGTCAGGGCATCGCCATGGGCGTCGGGCTTGCGCTCGCGGCGAAAAAGGCGAAGACGGGCAACCGCACGTGGGTCTTCTGCGGCGACGGCGACCTGGAGGAGGGCATCTCGCACGAGGCCTGCAGCTGGGCGGGTGCGATGAAACTCGACGACCTCATCCTCGTCTACGACTCGAACCACATCACGATCGAGGGCGACACCGCGCTTGCGCTGAACGACGACGTGAAGAAGCGCTTCGAGAGCTACGGATGGAAGGTCTTCGCCTGCGACGGACACGACTACGACGAAATCGAGAAGACCTACCGCCGCGCCGAGAAAGTCGTCGGCCAGCCCGTGGTGATTGTCGCCACGACCCACATCGGCTTCGGCGCACCGACGAAACAGGATACCGCCGACTCCCACGGCGCACCGCTCGGCGCGGAGGAAGTCGCCGGGATGAAGCGGGCGCTCGGATTCGACCCCGAACAGAGTTTCTTCGTGCCGCAGGAAGTCTACGACGTCTTCGCCGACCGCACAGGCGTCCAGCACCGCCTGGCGAAGCGCTGGGTGCGCGACCACGCCGACTGCGCCGCCCCGAAGACCGAGCCGGACTACATGAAGATGATCGAGGCCCTGCCGCAGTTCGAGACCGGGAAGTCCGTCGCCACGCGCTCGGCGTGCGGCGAGGTGATGAACGCCCTCGCGAAGGTCGTGCCCGAACTCGTCGGCGGCAGCGCAGACCTCGGGCCGAGCAACAAGACCGTGCTGAAGGGACTCGGCGACGTTGCGCCGGGTTCGTTCGAGGGACGCAACATCCACTACGGCATCCGCGAACTCTTCATGACGGCGATGGCGAACGGCATCACGGCCTTCGGCGGCTTCCGCGGCTACGGGGCGACGTTCTTCGTCTTCAGCGACTACTGCCGCCCGGCGATTCGCGTCGCCGCGCTGATGAAGACGCCTTCGCTCTTCATCTTCTCGCACGACAGTTTCTACGTGGGCGAGGACGGGCCGACGCACGAGCCGATCGAACAACTCGCCGCGCTCCGCTCAATGCCGGGCGTGACAACCTTCCGCCCGGCGGATGCGAACGAGACGAAATACGCATTCGTCGAGATGATTCTCCAGACGGCGGGGCCGAGTTGCCTGATGACGACGCGGCAGAACATTCCCGTGCTGGACGGCGTTCGCCACGAGGGCGTGGCGCGGGGCGCCTACGTCATCTGGGAAGGCGGTGCGCAGGATTCCTCGACCGTCCTCTTCCTCTCGTCCGGCAGCGAAGTCGCGCTCTGCATCGAGGCGGCGAAGAAACTCGTCGCGGAAGGCAAGCCGGCGCGTGTCGTCTCGATGCCGTCGTGGGACAGGTTCTTCGCCCAGAAGCGCGACTACCGCGACCAGGTGATTCCCGAACTGATGAAGAAGCGCGTCATCGTTGAGGCGGGCATCCGCTTCGGCTGGGATCGCTTCCGCGTCGATTTCCGCACGACGAAGTTCGTGACAATCGACCGCTACGGTGCGTCCGCACCCTACAAGGTGCTGGCGCAGGAGTTCGGCTTCACGCCCGAACACGTCTACGAAGTCGCGAAATCAATCGCCTAAGTGCAGACCGAAAGGATAACCCCATGCAGTTTGACAGCCTGACGGCCATCTCACCGATTGACGGACGCTACGCGGGCAAATGCACCGAACTCACCGAGGTCTTCTCGGAATACGGGCTCATCAAGCGGCGCATTCTCGTCGAATGCACGTGGCTGGAAGCCCTCTGCGACGCGAAGGAAATTCGCGAGTGCAAGTCCCTCTCGGCGGCGGAGCGCAAGCGTCTCCGCGCACTCGCGGCGAATGTGTCGCTCGCGGACGCCCAGCGCGTGAAGGAAATCGAGAAGACGACGAACCACGACGTCAAGGCAATCGAGTATTTCCTGAAGGAGAAGGTGAAAGGCACGAGCCTTGAATCGCGGAGCGAGTTCATTCACTTCGCCTGCACGAGCGAGGACATCAACAACATGAGCCACGCGCTCATGCTGCGCGACGGAAAAGCCGTGCTGCGGGGCGCGATGGACGAAATGACGGCGAAGATTGCCGCGATGGCGAAGGCCTCTGCGAAGGTGCCGATGCTGGCGCATACGCACGGCCAGCCCGCCAGCCCGACGACGGTTGGCAAGGAACTCGCGGTCGTCTCGGCGCGTCTCAGGCGTCAGGCGGCGGAAATCGACCGGCTTGTGATGCCCGCGAAGATGAACGGCGCGGTCGGCAACTTCAACGCCCACCTCTCCGCCTATCCCGAAGTGGACTGGGAGAAACTGTCGCGGAGCGTCATCGAATCGCTTGGGCTTCGGCAGAATCGTCTGACGACGCAGATCGAATCGCACGATGGCATCGCGGAACTCTTCGACGCCATCCAGCGGTGGAACTCGGTTCTGCTCGACTTCGACCGCGACGTGTGGATGTATGTCTCGATGGGCTACTTCAAGCAGCGCACGGTCAAGGGCGAAATCGGCTCCTCGACGATGCCGCACAAGGTGAACCCGATCGACTTCGAGAACTCCGAAGGCAACCTCGGCCTCGCCAATGCCGTGATGGGCTTCATGGCCCGCAAACTCCCCGTCTCGCGGATGCAGCGCGACCTGACCGACTCGACGACACTCCGCAACATGGGGGTTGGCTTCGGCTACACGCTCATCGCCATCCGCTCGACAATCAAGGGACTCGGCAAACTGGAACTCAACGAAGCACGGCTGGCGGACGACCTCGACCACAACTGGGAAGTCCTCGCAGAACCGATTCAGACCGTGATGCGCAAGGTCGGCATGGATCATCCCTACGAACGCCTGAAGGAACTGACGCGCGGTCGCCGCGTGACGGCGGAAATCATGCGCGACTTCATCGCGGCACTTCCCCTTCCCGAAGCAGACAAGAAACGACTCCTGAAGATGACCCCGGCGACTTACGTCGGGCTCGCGGCAAAACTGGCGCGACTCGCCTGACCGACGGGAACTCCCCTCCGCTACTTCATGGAGGGAAGCACGATGCCGCGCAGAATTACGCGCTGGCAGAGCAGGAACACCGCCGCCGTCGGCAGCGAGACGAGCACGAAACCCGCCATGACGCACCAGGGCTGGTGGGCGAACGTCTGCGACATCTGATACATCCAGACGGCGAGCGTCCAGTGCGATTCCCTCTGGCAGACGAGGAACGCCCACTCCCACGACGAGTAGGCGTGGATGAACGTGTTGAGCGCGTTCACGGCGAGAATCGGGGTCGTCATCGGCAGGGTGATGCGGCGGAAGACCGTCCATTCGCCCGCCCCGTCGATGGAGGCCGCCTCGTAGAGTTCACGCGGCAGCGCGTCGAAGAATCCCTTCAGGATGAAAATCGACATGCCGCTTGCGACGGTCGGCAGAACGAGCGCGGCGAACGTGTTGAGCAGACCGAGGTCGCGGATGAGCAGGAAGCCCGGTATCGCCGTCACCGCCGCCGGGAACGCCATCGTCGCCAGCAGGAAAAGGACGATTTTCTCCGTGGAGGGGAGGCGGAAGCGCGAAAGCGCATAGGCGGCGAGAGGGTTGACCGTGAGGGAGGCGAGGACGGAGAGGACGACGAGAATCAGGGTGTTGGCGAAAGCGCGTCCGCGCAGGAAGAGGTAATCTCCGACAAGACGGTAGTTGGCGAGTGCGCCGCCGAGGAAGTCGCGCCAGCCGTGCTCGACGAACTGCACGGCGAGGGCGTTGCGGATTTCCGCCGCGTGGTCGCCGAGCGGATGGGGCATCGCACGGGCGACGAAATCGCCGCGCACGAGCGCATTCGTCGTATACCAGACCTTAAACGCATCCCACGTGGCGAACTTTTCGTTGTTTTCAAGAACCTTCTCCGGCGGCATCTTCGATTCGGCGGAGAAGGAGACGTCGAAGAACGAGCGGTAGCGCACGGGCCACGCGGCGTTGAGGGCTTCAATCGTGCCGTATCGGTTCTTGACGAATCGGGCGACGTCCCGCGCATCGTAGTCGCAGACAAGATGCCGCGCATCGGTCTGGGCAAGCGACCGGACGAAGCGTTCGGCGCGAGCCTTCGCCTGCGGCCACGCCGTCGGGGCTTCGACGGCGGCGAGTTCGCGTCGGGCGAACGCGGCAACGCCCGGACGATCCTTCGCCACCGCCTCCCAACTCGTCCAGGCGGATGGTGCGTCGGGATAGACGTCGCGGGGGAAGCGCGTGAACCGCATGGCAACCGAGCGCACGAAGCGGTCGTTGCGGTCAAAAAGAGAACGCACGATGGGGTCGTGCCGCGAATAGTCGTAGGACGAGGAGAAACTCGCCGCAATCATGACGGCGAAGGGATAGACCATCGTCACCGCGCCGAGAATGAGAACGGAGTAGACAAGCGCAAGAAAAGCCCGCGCCTTTGCCGACCTCCGCTCGCTCTCGAGGATTACCGCCATCGCGTTTAGAACTCGCTGGAGTCGCAGACGAGCGAATCCATGATGTAGTCCTTGCGTTCGGGCGTGTTCGCCCCCATGTAGAACTTGATGGTCTTCTCGACGTCCACGTCATCGACGCACGTCACGGGCGTCAGGCGCATCTCGGGGCCGATGAAGTCCTTGAACTCCTTCGCGTTCAGTTCGCCAAGCCCCTTGAAGCGGGTGATTTCGCATCCTCTTCCGCACACCTTGATGGCGCGTTCGCGCTCGTCGTCCGAGAAGCAGTAATACTGCTCCTTCTTGTTCCGGACGCGGAAGAGCGGCGTTTCGAGGATGAACACGCGCCCGTCCGTAATCAGCTGGCGGTAGAACCGCATGAAGAACGTCGTCAGCAGCATGCGGATGTGCAGTCCGTCCACGTCGGCATCCGTGGCGAAGATGATCTTGCCATAGCGGAGATGGTCGAGCGTATCCTCGATGTCGAGCGTCTTGATGAGGTTGAAGAACTCCTCGTTCTTGTAGAGCACGTCCTTGTTCAGTCCGCACGTGTTGAGGCATTTGCCGCGCAGGAAGAAGACGGCCTGGTTCATCGCGTCGCGGGCGTTTCCGAGCGTGCCGCCCGCCGACTTGCCTTCCGTGAGGAAGATCATCGTCCCCTCGCCCTCCGGCTTGCCCGTCTTCTTGTCGAGTTTGTCGAGCTTGAGGTGGTTCTTGCAGTCCTTCAGCTGCGGAACGCGAACCTGCACCGCCTGCGACCGCTCGCGCGCCTGTTTCTTGATCGTGTTCAACTGCGAACGGATCTTGCCCGTCTCCTCGATCTTGGCAATCAGTTTCTCCGTCTCGGACGGCGACCGGTGGAGCGCGACCTCAATCTCCTTCTTCATCTCCGCCACGAGGTCGGAGCGGATGTCGTTCATCACGAACTTGATCTTCGTCTGCCCCTCGAACACGGGGTTCATGATCCTGAGCGAGACCGCGCCGAGCAGCCCGTCACGGATGTCATCGCCGTCGAACTTCTTCTTCGCGTCCCAGTCGTTGAGCGCCTTGGTCAGTGCCTCCTTGAACGCCGTCAGGTGAGTGCCGCCGTCCGTCGTATACTGTCCGTTCACGAACGAATGGTATTCCTCGCCGAAGCGGTTCGTGTGGGTGAAGATGATTTCGAGGTTCTTCGTCTTCACGTGGAACGGTGCGTAGAGCTTCTCGAACTGCGCCTCGTCCGCAATCAGGTCGGCAAGTCCGTGCTCGGAACAGATGGACTGACCGTTCAGGTTGATCGTCAGCCCCGCGTTCACGTAGCAATACATCTTCATCCGGCGGACGACGTGCTCTTCGCGCACCTTGAAGTTCTTCAGCACCGTCACGTCGGGACGGTAGCGGATGAACGTGCCGTTCGGCTCGCGCGTCTTGCACGTGCCGCGCTTCTTCGACTGAAGCCGCCCCTCCTTGAAGAACGCCTCCGAATACGCACCGTCGCGGAACGACCTCACCTCGAAGAACTCGGAAAGCGCGTTCACCGCCTTCGTCCCCACGCCGTTCATGCCCGCCGAGAACTGGAAGTTGTCGGAGTCGAACTTGCCGCCCGTATTCATCTGGCTGACGCAATCGACGACTTTCTCGAGCGGAATGCCGCGCCCGTAGTCCCGCACGCTCGTCTCGCCCGTGTCGTAGTTGACCGTGACGTCAATCTTCTTGCCGCATCCCATCACGAACTCGTCAACCGAGTTGTCGATGACTTCCTTCATCAGAATGTAAATGCAGTCGTGGTACATCGCGCCCGTACCGGGTTCGCCGACGTACATGCCCGGCCGCATCCGAATGTGCGTCACCGGGTCGAGTGTCTTGATGCTGTCCGCACCGTATTCGTTCTTCGCCATAGACCACCTATTATAGCAAAAGTTTGACCTCGGCGGCATCTACTGGATCTTCTGGAATTTTAGGTGTCGTTTGCGCGAAATTTGGGTGTGGCTTTTGCCTGTTTTGGAAGTCCTGTGGGTCAGACAAGGCTCGCGTGGTATTCCTGAAGGGTGCAGACGGCGACTTCGCCGAGCGAACCGTTCTCCGCCAGTCCCGCCACCGCCGCCCGAAAGCCCGCGAGCGTCGTCGTGAGTGGAACGCCGCTCGCAATCGCGGCGGAACGAAGGCGGATGTTGTCCTCCGTCGCCTCGCGCCCGTATTCGGCCGTGCTCACGATCCACT
>CAVDWI010000055.1:0-11400 GCA_963612485.1 Barnesiella intestinihominis | reverse complement strand
AGTACTTACGGACAGTAAACGCACGACTTCCGTGCGTTTACTTCTGGAAGCCACAAAGGAAAACAGAATCACAAGTCCGTTGGCGGGGTCTATTGCATTGGCCTTCATCGATATGCTATAATGTGCGCATGGACTTGACGACGGCAGGGATTATCATGATGCTCGGTTCGACGGCGCGGCCGTGGAAGCGCAGGGACATTGCGCCGACGCGCCTTGACCGTCTGCCGTTTCTCGTCAAGGCGTTCATTGTCATCGGATGGACCTCGCTCGTCATTTGGCTTTGCTTCCTCCGATGAGAGTGATACAGGTTATAAGAAGCCTTTTCATAAAAAATCGTGTAAATCCTGTTTCAAAGACTACCCCACGATCTCAATCCGGTCGGTGATGAAGGCTTTGAGACCGAGGCCGACCTTGATGGTTGCACCGAGGAACGCCTTGGCGGGCAGGATGTTCGCGCCCTCGACGAGCGCGGCGAAGTCGCGTCCGCAGTTCTGCATTCCACCGCCGCCGTGCGTCTGGAAGAGGCAGACGGTCTTGCCTTTCAGAACCGCCGCGTTCTCGCTCACCCAAGTGCGGATGGGCGGACACATCGTGCCCCACCAGTTCGGCGTACCCACCAAAACAACATCATAACTGGCGAGGTCGAGTCCGTCAATCTTCCGGATCGGACGCAGCGTCCCGGCGCGGCACTCGGGCTTCGCCTCGTCGCAGCAGTCGCCGTAGTCGGCGGCATACGGCTTCGCTGGCTTGACCTCGACGAGCCTCGCCCCGCCGCACTCCTTCGCGAACGTCTCCGCCGCGTGGCGCGTGTTGCCGCTCCGCGAGAAATAAACGATGAGAATCTTGTCTTTCTTGACTTTTACGGGCATAGAGCCTCCTTGATTAGCGACTTCAGACTTGGCGCAGGCGGGCAAGAGCAAGTTTGCCGCGGCGAATGCGGTTGAACCCCTGATGAACTCCTTGCGATTCATTTTCTTGTTCCTTTCCTTTCTTGTTAGTCACGAAAGTCGGTGATATCCGTACACTCCTTCTTCGCGTAGCCGCGCAGAATCCGCACGAGTTCCGCCGCAGCGGGCGCGAGTTCCACGCCCTCCTTCCACGCGACGTAGACTTCGCTGTAGAGTTCGGGCTCGCACGGACGGAACACCAGTTTCTTTTGAAGCATTTCGGGGATGAGACCGTCGATCGTCAGTGCCGCGCCCACGCCCTCCGCCACGGCAAATGCCGCATTGTAGAGGAGGTTGAACGTGCCCACGACATTGAGTTTCGAGTATTCGTAGCCCGCCCATCCCGCGAGTTCGGCGGACATCCGAATGCGGCGCGGCACGAGAAGGGGGCGATTCAGAAGGTCGGCGGGGGAAATGGACTTCTTTCTCGCGAGCGGATTGTCTTTCTTGAGAACGAGTCCAAACGAGTGATACACTCCGAGCGAAAGCGCGTCACATCCGTCGAGACGGCCCGGGCCCATAAGGACGGCGAGGTCGAGTGCACCGTGCTGCACCTGGCTCGCGAGATCTTCGGCATTGCCCGACGTCAGGCGAAAGGATACGGCGGGGTTTTGCGCCTGCAGGTCGCGGATGGCCTTCGCGACGAGCGAGAAGCCGAAGGTTTCCGCCGCGCCAATGGTGATGCGTCCCGAAAGCCTGGACTTGCCGCAACTCACCTCGCGCATCGTGCAGGTGACGAGCGAGAGGATTTCATCCGCCCGCTTGCGGAAGACTTCGCCTTTTTCCGTCAGTTTCACCGCCCGTGCGCCGCGTTCGAGGAGCGTCTGACCGAGGCACGTCTCCAGTTCGCCGAGTTGTTTCGAGAGGGCCGGTTGGCTGATGCCGAGTTTCTTTGCCGCGCGCGAGATTGTCCCTTCGCGGGCAATTGTCGAGAAATACCTGATGTGCCGAAGTTCCATGCCGCATAGTGTAGCATATCTGATGTAGAACCGTCAACTATGGTTTATTTCACATCTATAACAATCAAGTATGGAAGTGCGACTCTGGTCTCGTCCGTTGCGAAAGTCAAACAAGACCGCCCAAGGCGGGTTTATTTTGGTATAATACTGGATATGAAACTTTCTCTGAACAAGGAGTTCGCCCTGCGGCATCTCTTCGTCACCCTGCTGATGGTGGCGATGGGGGGCTGGTTCGGCTATGACGGCTTCGTCGCCTATCCCTCCCAGACGGCGCGGGAACTCTACATGAGTTGCCATCAGGGTGAGGAGCCGGCGAACGACCTCGCGGCGGAGAAGTTCCGCGAGACGGCGATTCCGCGTCAGAAGCAGTTCATGGCTCTCTGCCTTCTCGCGACGGCACTTGTCGGCGGTCACCTGTGGCTCGTGTCGCGTCTGCGCGTCGAATTTGACGCGGAAGGCTTCATTTGGCGCGGACGGCGATTTTCGTATGCGGACGTCACGAAGGTGGACGATTCAAGCTGGGGCAAGAAGGGGATTGTGCGCCTGACGACCCCGGCGGGCGTTTTGACGCTCGACTCGTGGCATCACACGGGCGTCAGGGACTTCCGCGAGCGACTGGACGAGAATTTGAAGGGCCGGAATGGTGGAATGGCAGACGCAGCGGACTTAAAATCCGCGGGGCGGTAATCGTCCGTGCGGGTTCGAGTCCCGCTTCCGGCAAATCCCATTTTCTGCTGTACGCGACAAAAGGATCTACTGGGATATGCACTGAAGGCACCTTTAGATACTGATGGGGGAAGTGCTATTTCTTCGGCGTTTGCAACAAATATAAAGAGCGGAACGGATGTAATTACATCATGGCGTAACGCAAATGACAATGCAAAAGGACGGAATGCTTGTGTAATTGACTGTTCAAAGACGCCTCACGAATTTTGGTATTGGAATGAATCATCTGGCAGTCCTGTGTGGACTAAAATGACGAAAGGAACCGAGTCGTGGTAAAGACGAATTTTCTTAGGATAATTTTGGGACTGAACGTTGTGGGATACAGTGCATTGGCTGTTTCCGACGATATCACCAATATCAATCAGTGCATGAATACAAACCTGTCGGCGGACATTTTGCGGCAGTTTCCTTGCCATTCAACTTCCACTGTGCAACACTGCGTGTTAGCATTTGTTAAAGGAAGTGTGAATGGCAACCTAAAAACGTTTGCGGAACCATTTTCAGCGCAAATACGTTTTACCGAATTTGGTATATCTGATTTGAACAACATTCCGATAACGACGGAAAATGATTTTTCGGCGTTGATGACATCGGTCTCTAATTGCGAAAATAAAGTTGTATCATACGACGAATCAACAAACAATGGGGTTGTAAAGGCAACCATAACGTTCCGTAGGCAAGGTGTTGGATACAACCGTACCGAGGTGTCTCATCTTGATCTTGTGGAGACAAACAATTATTGGCAGATAACAAATTGGGATGTTGATGAATGACGGCGACTGAGAATTGTTCAATTGACACTGTGCGAAGTGAAAATTTGGAGGCACACCTTAGAATCTCATGAGCGAGAGGTCATTGAAATTCCGAACAACCCGCACCTCCAAATTGTCGAGCGAGCGAGAAAACAATTTGGAGGCACATAGAAAGTCGGAATGAGCCGAATTGTGATATAATACACGCCGAAAGGAAGAGCAGAATTAGAATTTTCTGCTGTACGCGACATTTCCTGCACCACGAACAAACTGAAAACACACTACAAGACAGACGAAAGGACAAAGAAGAAGATGATGAACCGCCGTGAATTCCTGCTCTCATCGGGAGCGTTTGCATTTCCGTTTCTCACGGGATGCGCGGGGCTTGGCTATCGGGGGAACGAGAAGGTCAACCTCGCCGTCATCGGCATCGGAGCGCGTGGCGCGGAGGACGTGGAGGCGTTCGCCGAGACGGGGCTCGTGAACTTCGTCGCGTTCGCGGATACGGAGATTCGCGGCGACTGGACGGCGAAGGTGCGCAAGGCGTATCCGACCGTGCCCTGCTTCGACGACTTCCGCGAGATGTTCGACAAGATGTCCGACGAGATTGACGCGGTGCTCGTGGCGACGCCCGACCACTCCCATTTCGCGGCCTGTATGGCGGCGATGCAGTGCGGCAAGAGCGTCTACACCGAAAAGCCGATGGGCAACACGTTCCGCGAGATTCAGGTGATGATGGATATGGCCGCCAAGAATCCCCGCCTCGTCACGCAGATGGGCAATCAGGGGCATTCGCTCGCGAACTACTACCAGGCGAAGGAGATGGCGAAGCGCGGTATGTTCAACGGCGCGGTGAAGGTCGTCGCGCACATGAACAACGGCCGCCGCTGGCACAAGTGGAACGGCTCGGTGCGCGAGATGTTCTCGGCGGGCGAACCCGCGCCGGACTACCTGAACTGGAACGCCTGGCTTGCGCAGCGTCCTGACCGCCCCTACAACGTCAACTACATCCACGGCGACTGGCGGTGCTTCTACGAATACGGCAACGGTGCGCTCGGCGACTGGGGGGCGCACACCTTCGACACGGCGCACGAGTTCCTCAACCTCGGTCTGCCCGAGTCGGTCGGTCTGATCAACATCGAGGGCTGGACGCCCGTCGTGTTCCCGATGTCGTCCGCGCTTTCGTTCAAGTTCCCCGAACGGTCGAAGGACTTGCCCGCGTGCGAGCTTCAGTGGTGGGAGGGCGTCGGCAATCTTCCGAGCCTGCCGAAGGGCTTCCGCTTCGATATGAAGAGCGATACGCCGTTCATCGGCGGCGTCGTGGACGCGAAGAAGACGAACCTCGCGCCCGGCCGCGAAATCTACCTTCAGAACGGGACGGTCTACCAGGGCACGTCGCACGGCTCTGAAGTCATTGCCTGCGACGGCACGAAAGTCCCGTCCTTCGCGGCGGAAGTCGGCGAGGGCGGGGGGACGACCGCCCATGCGCGGAACTTCCTCCGTGCCGTGCGCGGCGAAACGAAGGCGACTTCGCCGTTCGCGGTTGCGGGCGTTCTCTCGCAGGTGATGACGATCGGGTGCGTCGCGCAGAAACTGCAGGCGAAGCATCTCGCCTTCGACCGCGTCACGAAGCGGTTCACGGCGGGCGACGGCGTCGCGGCGGCGAACGCGCTGCTGGACGGGCCCGCGCCGCGCAAGGAGTGGGAGCAGTTCTACAAGGTCTGATCCGATTGACTGACATACGGGAACACATAAAGGAGAAAAGATGAACATGAAGTTTTCGACGGTAAAGGTCGCGGCGGTTGTCGCGGGGGCGTGTCTCGCGGGGTGCGTGTCGGTTGCGCCGAACACGCTGAGCGAGACGGAGAAGAAGGAGGGGTGGGAACTCCTCTGGGACGGAAAGACGACGGACGGCTGGGTCGGCGTGAAGGACGGGTGCAAGTCCTTCCCGAAGTCGAGCTGGGTCATCGCGGACGGAGTCCTGACGGTTTATCCCGTGAAAGGGACTGAGGCGAAGCCGTGGACGAAGGCACCGACGGCGGAGGTCTGGGCTCAGGCGGGCGGCGACATCGTCACGACGCGCACGTTCAGGGACTTCGCGTTTAAGGTCGACTTCCGCCTCACGCCCGCCGCGAACTCGGGCTTCAAGTATTTCTACAACGAGAATGAGAACCACGGCACGACGCTCGAATACCAGATGCTCGACAAGGGACACGCCGACTGGGGCAAGGGGCGGGACGGCAACCGCCGCGTCGCCTCGCTCTACGACATGCTGCCCGCGAACGCCGACCAGCACCTGAAGCCCGTGGGCGAGTGGAACACGGCGATGGTCGTCTCGAAGGGTAGCCACGTCGAGCACTGGTTGAACGGCGTGAAGGTTCTCGAATACGAACGCGGCGGAAAGGCGTTCATGGACGCCTTCAACCAGTCGAAGTATGCGGATAAGAGCTACTTCAACCTGAACGGCAAGTGGGGTCTCGCCCCGACGGGGCGGCTTCTGCTGCAGGATCACACCGATTCGACGGTTTCTTTCCGCAACATCAAGGTTAAGGAACTCTGAAGAAGAGTCGGCGTTGCAGGCGGGCCTGCGCCTGGAGCATGGAGAAGCCGTTCTCCACGCGGCAGCCCGCCGCCCGCGCCCGCGCCATGAGGGGCGTTTCCTCCGGGACGTAGCGAAGGTCGTAGACGAGTTCGCGTCCAGTGAAGGCGTAGTCGGGGATGGGATCGACGGGTGTGGCGTTCACGATGATGTCGGGTGTGAAGTCGAGCGGTCGGCGGTGGTAGGCCGTCACCTCCGCCCCAAGTCTCTTCAGCGCGTAGTCCACCGCCTTCGCCGCGCCGCCCGCACCGAGCAGGGCGACTTTCACGCCCGCAAGATCCGTGCGGCCGCAGAAGGCGAGAAGGGCTTCCGCGAAGCCGTCCGCGTCCGTGTTGTAGCCGAACTTCCTTCCGTCGCGGAAGACGACGGTGTTCACTGCACCAATCGCCTTGGCGGCGGGGTCGATTTCGTCCAGTAGCGGCATAACGGACATCTTGTGAGGAATCGTGACGGCCATTCCCTTGACATCCGCCATCGCGGCGAAGTGCATCGCCCCCTCGATTGTTTCGGACGGATAGGAAATCATCTCCGCCTTGCGTCCTTCGGCGGCGTAGGCGGCGTTGTGGATTTCGGGGCTGCGCGTCTTCGCGAGCGGCCAGCCCGTGACGAGGTAGAGGTCGAGGTGAAGTTCGTCCCAGAAGTTCGGGTAGGACTTCGCGACGCACGACGCACCGTGAATCAATACTGGCCCGTCCGCCCGCGTCGCGGCGATTGCGGCGGCCATTGCGATGCGGTGGTCACCCTTCGTATCCACGTCATCGGGCGAGCGCCGCCATTCCTCCATCGCCGCGAGGCGGTCGCATTCCTTGAGGCGCAGACGCTCCGTGCCGGTGAAGACGGTCTTTCCGTCGAACGCCGCGTCCACGACGGCGAGCGCGGGATAGAGGTCGGGGCAGTTCGAGACGTCGATTGGCCCTTCGCCCGCTCGGATTCGGTCGATGAGTTCGCAGACGACGCGGTCGGGCTGGTGTGAGGTCGCGGCGAGTCCCTCCACGGTGAGTTCGCTGCCGAGCGCATTCGCGGCGAACCAGAACGCCGCGCCGCTCCAGTCCCCCTCGGGTCGGACGGGCGTTTCGGGCGTGACGTATCGCTGTCCGCCGGGAATGGCGAAGCCGTTCGCCGTCTCTTCCACGCGGATGCCGAATGCACGGATTACGTCCAGCGTCATATCGACGTAGCCCCGCGACTGAAGGGGGGTTGTGAAGCGGATTTCCGAATCGCTCGCGAGAAGGGGAAGGGCGAAGAGAAGCCCCGTCACGAACTGGCTCGACACGTCGCCGCGCAGTTCGTGGAGACCCGCCGAAAGTCCGTCGTAGTCAATCATCGGGCGTTCGGCGAGTCGTCCGTGCCGCACGAAGGTCGCCTTCACGCCGAGAGCCGCCGCGAGCGGCGCGAGGAAGCGGAGGGTCGAACCGCTTTCGCCGCAGTCCAGCGTCGCCGAGGTGATTCTGCCGCGCTCGGACGGCGCGGGAAGCGCCGCGAGGCAGCGTTTCGTCGCGGCGATGTCGGCGCAGTCCGCCGCGCTCGGTGCGGGGACGGGTGCGCCAGCCAAAAACTCCGCAATCAAGAGGCGGTGCAAGTGGGACTTCGAGACGGGCGGGGCGATTCGTCCGCGCAGGGGACGCGGCAGGACGATGCGGTCGTCGGGCCCGACGTGGTGCGCGAACGAGGCGTAGTGGGCGCGGCGTTCCGCCGCCCGGTTGCCGAGCGGTCGCGTTCCCTGCGCCGCCGCGATTCGCCGCGCCAGCGTCTCGTCGTCCGCGTCAATCACGGCGACGAAGCCGTGCTCTTCCGCGAAGGCGCGGTTGTTCGGGTCGAGAAGCGTGCCGCCGCCGAGCGCGACAATCGGGGCGTTGACCGCCCGCAGCGTTGCGCTTTCGATTTGGCGAAAGCCCGCCTCGCCCTCGGCGGCGAAGATGTCGGGAATCGACCGCCCCTCGCGCCGCACGATTTCCTCGTCGAGATCGACCGCCATTCGCCCGAACTCGCGGGCAAGCCGCCGTGCCAGCGTCGTCTTGCCGCTCGCCGGAGGACCGTAGATGTAGAGTGTTCTCATATTCTCACCGCCTTCACGTCGCCCCAGCCGCACGGAAGCGCGAAGACGACCGACTTGCCCTCGCGCTTCTTGTCGCCCGCCATGATGGGCTTCAGGCTCTCGAACGTCATGCCGTCCGGGAGTTCGGTGGGCAGCCCCGCCGCCGCGAACCGTGCCGCGAGCTCCTCCACGAAACCGGGCTGGGCGAGAGCGCGTTCCGCCGCGAGCCGCGCCTCGGCCACGCATCCGATCGCCACCGCCTCGCCGTGCGAAATGCGGTACTCGCTCGCCTTTTCGACGGCGTGTCCCACCGTGTGTCCCGCGTTCAGCTTCAAGCGCTCGCCCGTGCGCTCCTGCGGGTCGCGCCGCACCACCGCCACCTTCACCGCCAGATTGCGGCGAATCTCATCGGCGGACGGAATCGCCGCGACGTCGTCCGTGCGGGCGAGACCGCCGATGACCTCGTGCTTGATCATCTCGGCGCGTCCGTCCGCGAGCCGCCGCCTGGGCAGGGTCTTGAGGAAGTCCACGTCGATCAGCACCTGGCGCGGCGGGTGGAACGCCCCCGCGAGGTTCTTTCCCTCCGCGAGGTCGCAGGCCGTCTTTCCGCCGTAGGAGGCATCCACCATCGCGAGAAGCGTCGTCGGCACGTTGATCCAGTCGATGCCGCGCATCCACGTCGCCGCCGCGAAGCCCGTGAGGTCGCCCGTCACGCCGCCGCCGACGGCGACGACCGTATCCTTCCGTCCGATTCCCGCCTTCGCGAATGCGCTCCAGATCTTGCCGACCGTCTCAATCGTCTTGTGTTCCTCGCCGGACGGAATCGTGCAGATCGCCCGTGCCGCGAGGTTCGGATAGAGTTTCGCCACGGTTTCGTCGATGACGACGTTCTTCAGCGGCGGAAGCGGACCGAAGACGATGCCGCTTTCCTCCGCGAGAAGTGCGTCAAGAACCGTGAACGCCGTGAGGGCCTCGACGACAGGCATGGCACGGAAGGCGATGCACGGGTCGTGGCGACCGCGCACGCGGAGTTCGACCTCGGTCATCGTTGCGAGATCCACGCTTCGCTGAGGCTTGTAGATGGAGGGAGTCGGTTTCATCGCCACGCGGAAGACGAGCGGCATTCCGCTCGTCATGCCGCCGAGGATGCCGCCGTGGTTGTTCGTGAGCGTCACGACCTTCCCGTCGCGAATCGCGAAGGGATCGTTGTTCTCCGAGCCCTTCAGTTCCGACGCGGCGAAGCCGTTGCCGAACTCGACGCCCTTCACGCCGGGAATGCCGAAAATCGCCTGGGCGAGCGCACCGTCCAGTCCGTCGAACATGGGGCCGCCCAACCCGACGGGCAGCCCCGTCACTTCCGCCGCGATGACGCCGCCCGCGGAATCGCCCTCCGCCTTCGCGGCGGCGACGTCGCCGACACGCTCGATCCGCGCCGCAACCGAAATGCCGCGCTTCGCGAGTTCCTGCAGACAGAGTCCGCCCGCGATGCACATGGCGGCGGTGAGCCGCCCCGAATTCGCACCGCCGCCGGGCGGTATGCGCCCCGTCTTCACCCAGTTCGGGTAGTCGGCGTGACCCGGCCTCGGCACGGTTTTCTCGTAGTCGCCGCTGCGCGTGTCGGTATTGCGGATGACGGCCTCAATCGTCTCGCCCGTCGTCACGCCATCCTTCACGCCCGCGACAAACTCGGGTGCGTCCGGTTCGCGCCGCGTTGTCGAAAAGGCGTCCCGCCCGGGGGCGCGGCGTTCCATGAAAGCCTGAAGTTGCGCCGTATCGATGGCAAAGCCCGGCGGAAAGCCCTCCAGCCTCATGCCAATTGCGGGGGCGTGCGATTCGCCGTATACGTCCAGTTTCAGCCGTCTGCCGATTTTCACATGTGCCTTTCTGTCTGTCAGAGCGCTTCACTCAGCGGATTTCCGCGTCCTTGCGCCCTTTTCCGCATATTATATCAAAAGCACGTCCGAGACGGCTTGGGACACCCTGAAGTTATTGGGCAAACGATTTTCTTGGTGCTGTAGGGTGGGCTTCGGTTTCTTCGTCCAGATTTCGTGAAATGAGGGCAGGAGAGGGGCGGGCATTTAGGCCGTTACTGACGGTCAAAACAAACATCACTGATGTTTGGGGTAAACATCACTGATGTTTGGGTCAAACATCAGTGCACTTTGGGTCAAACATCAGTGATGTTTTTTACCCCAATAAATAAAGGGGTTGCGGCGAGTGAAGCCAGAAGTCGATTTTTCGCGTTTTTCGCGAAAAATGACAAGTTATCGCATTTCAGTTCGTAATTTTTCCTTAATTTGCAATTTTCCTTGATTTTAATGATTAATTTGCACTTTTCAAATCTCTACAGACAAGGGCAGTGGTGAGGGGGAGGGTCGCAGTTTACTGCGACCGGGGAGCGCGGACGCAACAAGTTGCGTCCCTCCCGCCCCCCGGCGCGTAGGCGGTGAGGGTGGGGGTTGCACGAGCGGTGCGCTCTAGATTTGTCTCTGCCGCACAAACGCAACCGCGGCAAGCACAGCACTTCCTGATTTTGGTATAATACGCTCCATGGAAACGAATGAATACAGAGAGCAGCGGCTTCAGAGCCTGAAGACACTGAAGGAAATGGGCTACGAGCCGTATGGCCGCCGGTATGACCATGAGGACTTGAAGAGCGTCCGCGACGGATTCGAGGAGGGCAAGACGGTGCGCGTGGCGGGTCGTCTGCTGATGATTCGCCGCATGGGCAAGATGAACTTCACCACGATGAACGACGGCACGGACAAGTTCCAGCTCATCTTCAAGCGCGACGAACTTCCCGAAGCCGCGTTCGCCGCGTTCAAGCAGTTGAACCTCGGCGACATCATCGGCGCGGAAGGGCGTCTTTTCACGACGCAGAAGGGCGAGAAGTCCCTGATTGTGAAGGAGTGGACGATGCTCGCGAAGGCGCTCGAGCAGCCGCCGGAGAAGTTCCACGGTCTCGCCGACCAGGAGGAACGCTACCGCCGCCGCTACGTCGACCTGATGACGAACGACGAGAGCCGCAACCGGTTCTTCACCCGTTCGCGCCTCCTGATGGAGACGCGCAAGTACCTGTGGTCAAAGGGATTCTACGAGGTCGAGACGCCGATTCTCCAGTCTCAGGCGGGCGGTGCGGCGGCGAAGCCGTTCGAGACCCACTTTAACGCGCTCGACCAGCACATGGTGCTGCGCATCGCCCCCGAACTCTACCTCAAGCGTCTGCTCGTCGGCGGTATGAACAAGGTGTTCGAACTCGGCAAGGACTTCCGCAACGAGGGCATCGACCGCTCGCACAACCCCGAGTTCACCGTGCTTGAAGTCTACGAGGCCTACGGCGACCGCACCTCGATGGAGGCGATTATCGAGGGGCTGATTCCCC
>CAVDWI010000054.1:0-11500 GCA_963612485.1 Barnesiella intestinihominis | reverse complement strand
TCGCCGAGCCGTCCACGTCACCGAACAGCGTCTCGCCCGTAATCGCGTTGCCGTCCGTATCCACGCCCGCCGCGAGTGCCACGCCCGCCGCGAACATCCACGCAAATGCCAGTGTCCGTTTCATCGTCATTCTCCCTTCAACGCTTTCAAAAGCGCATCGCAAAATTGCTTCAGCGAATTGGTCGAGGCCTTCGGCGCGGCAATCCCCTCCGCTCCGATGATCTCCGCCACCGACTTGTCTCCGACGAGCTCGACGCCGTTGAGGCGCGGCTTGCCCTCAAGGTCGCCGTAGCCCCGCTGGCTCTGCGGTAGCAGCGGCACGACCGTCCCGCCGGGATAGTAGTTGCCAGGATCGTTCCGCGTCTCGATAGTCGTTTCCATGCCGCTCCTTTCAGCCCGCCGCCACGCCGGGCACCCCCGTCTTGCCGATTTCCGCGTTCTCCCCGAACTGCGTGTTCTGCTGTTCGAGCGCGGCAAGCCACCGGTCGAGAATCTGCTGGCTCGTCGCCGGCATGTCCTCGATCGCCTCCGGGTTCTCCTGCCGCAGGTCTTCGTAGAACTTCAGCCGCGCCGCGTAGTTCCACTTCCCGCTCGTGTCCATCGACGGCATCACGCCCGCCTTGATCTTCACGAAGTTCTGCTGCTCGTCCGCCACGTCGTCCGCCACCAGTTCGTTCGCCGGGCGGAAGCTCGCGTTCGCGCACTCCGGGAAGAGCTGCAGGAACGCATTGCGCAGCACGGGGCCGCGATCCACCTCGTTCTTCACGTCCAGCGGCGCAATCACCTGCGCGAGCGCGTTCACGCGGCGGATCAGATCCTCGTGGTTCATGTTGTCCGGGTTGAACTGCAGCGTCAGCTGGAAGCCGCCGTCAAGTTCCTCGTGGCGGATTCCCGTCATGTCCGTCACGCCCGTCACGCCCATCAGCGCCTCGTCGCTCGCGTTGTCCTGCGCGACCTCGACGAGACGGCGGTAGAGTTCGGCCATCTGGCTCATCATCCACGCCACGAAGCTCCGCGTCCGCGACGACACGTCCGCATCCCCGTGCGGCAGCCCGAGAAACGCCAGCATGTCGTCCTTCAGCGTGGCGATCTGCTCCTTCGCCGCCGCCGGGTAGGCCGGTGGCTGCATGAACGTCACGTCGTCCGACTGGCCCATGTTCACGACGCCGAACGGCTCGAGCAGCACGTTCCGCACCCGCGCCCCCTTCGCCTTCACCGCCGGAAGGCTCGAAACGATGGCGTTGTTGTTCGCCATGTCCTTCATCCGCTTGGCAAGCCCCTGGTCGGGTGCGCAGATGTGCGCCAGCCCGCGGCTCGCCAGGCAGTTGTTCGCCAGAACCTCCCGCCGGAAGAACACCGTCTCCCACCGCCCGCGCCGCGACCGCAGAACGCGCTTCCCGAACGCGCTGCCGTCCGCAAGCGACAGGACGCTCACGAACCGCGTCGTCTCGCCGCGCTCGTTCGTCTCCGCCGTGTAGAACCAGCAGATGTTCACGCAGTCCTTCATCTCGCCGTCGTTGTATTTGCGCGTGTCGTAGAAGTTCCCGCCCTTGTGCTTCAGCGTCTCCTCAACCCACGCCGCGTCCCAGTCGTCCGCCGCCGCCATCTCCCGCAGCCGCGTCTCGTCCACCCACTGCTGCCGGAAGAGCGGGTTCGCGTAGTCGAAGTCCTCCGTGTTCTCCGGCATCATGAAATCGTCGCCATACCGCAGGGCCGTGATCTCCGGGCCCTCCCACGTGTCGACCGACGCAAGGCACTCGCACTCCCCGTCCTCCGCAAGCGCGGCGAGTATCGCCCCGACGTCCTCGGCGCGGCACCCCTTCGTCCCCGTCAGGAACCGCCCGACCGTCTCCACGCCGCCCTCCGAATCGTCCCCGCCGACCGCCAGCGCGAACTCCTGCGCCGCGTCAGCCTCCGAAATCGTCTCGTCCCCGTTCGTCCGCCAGGTCGCGTATTCCTTCTGCACCGCGTCGAACGTCAGCGTCGCGACCCCCATCGTCCGGCGCACCACCCAGTCCACGTCCATCGCCGCCACCGCCGGCGTGTCGACGAGCATGTAGCGCAGCATCGCCTGAACCTGCTCGTACCACCTCGCGCCCAGCTTGCACCGGCACCACTTCAAAAGCCTCAGTATCGCCTCGGCGCGTCTCGTCCCCTCCGCGCTCCCGTCGCACGTCACCTCCACCTGGCACGAGTCCAGCGCAACCATGATCAGCGCCAGGTAGTCCGCAAACGCCGTGTCGCCCCATCTCACGCGCTGGTCGCTCGAACCGTCGAACGGCCACGCCTCCTCCTCGTCCGTGTCCACGCGGCAGCCCGACACGTCCTGCCCGCGCCACACCTGAAGAAACGACCGCTCCTCCCGCGCCCTGCGCCCGAAGAAGTCCTGCGAACGGTTCGACCAGTATGTCAGCTCGGCTATCAGCCGGCCGCGCTCCTCCGCGCCAAGTGCCTTCTGCGTCCCTATCCGTCTCATCGTCGTCTCTCGTTTCAAGTTGAAGCCGGCGGACGCGGCATTCCCGCGCCCGCCGGACTCGCCGTTAGGCCGTGTGCATCACACGGAACTGACCCATCGGGTTCAGGCACGTCAGGCGAAGCGTCGTCTCGTGCCAGCCGCCGGGGCCGCCGCCCTCGTCCACGATCGGATGGTGCGTGATCGGGTCGAGCGTCGCGAAGCCCCACATCGTCGGATCGATGAAGATGCCAGACTTGTAGCTCTGCTCCGTCCGGTCCCACGTCGCCGAACGCTCCGTCCACTTCGTCGCGTCCCACGCGCCGGCGGACGTGACCGCCGTCTTGCACTCGTAGGCCTTGCCGTCCTTCACGACCACGTCGCCGACCGCATAGGTCTTCGCCGTGGAGAACGCCGCCGCCCCGAACGGGATCCCGTCCACGTCGTTCATCACGTGGTCGTCGTTCATCACGTGCACGCGGCAGCCGTCGAACACGAAGTCGTCGCAGATCAGCTGCAGCGTCTTGTCGCTCGCCGGCTGCGTCCGCTGGATGTTCCCCGAATTGATGTTCGTCGCCGCCGCAAGCCAGCCGCTCATGATCGTCTTCAGGTCGATGCCGACGATGCCGACGAGCGAGAGCGCCCCCGTGCCGCGCTGCTTCTTCGCCTTGATCACCTCCGCGCGGAACAGCGCCTCGGTCAGCGAATCAACGTCGCCGTCGTAGCCCGCGACGGGAACGAGGTCGAGCGGAATCGGGTACACCGAGTGCACCGCCTCCGCCGTCGTCGCGCTCCCCTTCGGCTTCAGCCAGCACGCCGCGCCGCGCATGATCGGCTTCTTCGTCGTCCCGAACTCCACCGCCTCCTGCGTCGAAAGCGCCGCGACCTCCACCGACAGCGCGAGATTCTGGGCGTCCAGCGCCTGTTTCTGCGCCGCCGTCATCCCTAGCTTGTCGTTGTGGCCGGGCATCCGCTCGCGATGCCGCGTCACGCGGTAGCCTTCCGAACGGAAGATCTCCATCACGTGCCCAAGGACGTAGTCCTTGTATTCCGCGACCTTCGTCTTGTCGAAGTCCACGCCTTCCGCCGCCGCCGCATTGTAGGCCTTGGGGAACGCCTTTACCTGAACCTTCTGCTCCCAGTCCGTCGGCGCACCGCCCTTGATGCGCCCGACAAGGTTCTGGAAGAGCAGGTCTTCCACCCGGCTCGCCACGACGCCGTCGTGGTAGTCGGGGTCGATCAGTTCTCTGTCAACTGTGAAGTATGCCATTTTCAGTCTCCTTCTTTTCGTTTGTTCTGGGCCGCGATCATCGCGACGAAATCCCTGTCGCTCTTCACGCTGCCCCAGTTCGTCCTCCCGGTAGCCTCCGCCTTCGGCTTCGGCCCGTTCGGCCTCTCGTGCGGCTTCACACGCCCTTTCTTCGCGTCGTCGCCGCCCTTGTCAACCTTGCCGTCGGCCGCACCGCCCCTGCGGTAGGCCTCAAGCCCCAACTGGAAGATCTTCCTGACCTTCCGCTGAAGAACCTTGCGGCGTTCGCCGTAGTCGTCCTTCGCCGCGCCGAGCTCGTCCGTCAGACGCCTCACGCGCTTCTTCACCTCGCCATAGGTCATCGTCCGGCCGCCGACCTCGAGTTCGTCGCCGACCCCGTGCTCGTCGAGCCAGTCCCGGTAGCCCTCGATGACCGCCGGATACTCCTCGAGCACCCCGAATGCCCTGGCTTCGTCCGCGCTCATCAGCCCAGGCAGTATGCCGCTCTTCTCCGCCGCCGCGAGAATCGCCTTCCCGTCGTCGCCGCCAAGCCGCTTCGCCTGCTCGAGCTCCGCCTTCACCGCCGCAAGCCGGCTCACCGCCTCCTTGCGCTCGGCTATCAGCCGCCCAATCCGCTTCTGCGCGCGCTTCCCAAGTTCCGAATCCTCCGCGTACGCACCGTCGCCATCGTCGTCCGCCGCGTCCGCGCCCTGCGCGTCCGCACCGTCCGCGCCGTCCTCTCCGTCCGCGTCCGCGTTCTCCGCGTCCGCCGCCGTGAATTCGGTGTCGTCGATGTCTCCGATGTCTTCGCTTTCGTATCCGTCGTCCTGGTCTTTCATCTTCGCGTTCCTTTCCTCGTGCTGTCTTTCTGCGGCCGCACGCGCCGCCGGTTGCGCGGACTCCCTTTTACGAGCGCTCCGGGACCGCCGCGTAAGTCCCCGCTCGACACCGAAATTATGCCACAAATCAACCACAGGCGACGCGATTTCAGCCCCCGAACCGTCGTTTTAGGGGTAACGTTACCCAAAACCGTCACCACCACACCGCCTTCCGCCGCCCGCGATGCCCCGACGGACGCTCCGCCGCCGCTTCCGCGCCGCCACGCGCCCCCCCGCGCACCGCCGCCGCATCCGCCGCGCCGTAGCCCCAGATGTCGCTCATCACCGCGTAGCGCACGAGATCCACGAAGTCCTTCGCCGCGCCCTTCTGCCCGTCCGCCCCGGTCAGCATCTCAAGGCAGTCTATCGTGTTCGTGCAACTCTCCACGACCTTCAGCCGCCCGCTCGCAAACCGGTCGATCATCGTCGAGTATCCGATGTCGCACCGCTGCCCGTCCGCAACCTGCCACCCCCCAAGCATCCCCTCAAGGTCTTCAAGCAGCGTCTGGCTCGTCCCCCGGCTGATCTTCGACTGGCTCGCCGCCCGGCTGTCCAGCAGCCGAAACGCCATCGTCTCCTCCGCCCCGTCCGTCTCGTCCCAGTCCTCGACCACCGTCATGTCATCCGGCATCCGCCCGCCCGCGCCGTTCGCCGCCGCCCACGCTCGGAAGTCCGCCCAGCCCTCAAGACGCGCAATCTCGAACTTGATGTGGTCGTAGCCGAACCCGAACGTCGACTGCCCGTCCCCGCGCGCCCCGTCGTTCCGCCCGCCGTTGCGGTCGCTCGGCACGACCCACGCCCCAGGCACACCCTGCCCGGGTATCTCGTAGTTCCCAGGCCACTCGCGGTAGACGTAGAGCACCCCACCCACGGGGTCGTAGCCGAACCACGCCATGCACCAGTTCCGCTCCGGCGCGGGATCGACCACCATGAACCGCACGAGCCGGTCGGGCAACTCCGCCGCGCTCACCACGTTCGCCTCACGCCGAAACGTCTTGAATATCCGCCCCTTCATCTCACGCGCCATCCCGTAGACCGACTCGTAGATCCGCTGCTCCGCGTTCTCGTCCGCCATCTTCGTCAGGATCAGTTCGCTCGGCAGCCCGTAGGGGTTGTCGCTGCCGTAGAACCACACCGCCGCCGCCTGCCCGCCCTGGCACACGCAGACCCTCGGCGTGAAGTCGAACGCCCGCCCGGACGGCATCCCAGACGGAGTCCGCCCCTCCCCCTCGTCGAACAGCCACCCGAAGCAGTCCTCCGGCACCGACTCCCGCACCCCGCAGTCCCCCTGCATCCCCTCGCGCCGCCACGCCGTCAGCCTCGCGTATTCCTCCTCCGTCAGGTTCAGCTCAAGCCACGGCAGCTTCCTCCCCCCGTCCGTCGGCCGCAGATACGCCGCGTGCCACCGCGTCACGACCCGGTCGTTCAGGAACTTCGCCACCTGCGGCGTGTAGCCGTGCAGCGGCGTGAACGTCCCGAGGAACGTCCCCGCGCGGCTCGTGATTCGCGTCGTCATCAGGTTGTAGTATTCGATCCCGTATTCCTCGTCCAGGTGCACGAAGTCGTATTCCGTCCCCTCGAGCGCCGCGATGTTCTGCTCGTAGGTCACGAAGTTCAGCACGCTCCCGTTGTCGAACGTCACGCGCGAGCCGGCAAACCCGTTCTTCGGCGTGTAGCTGATGTTCTCCACCACGTCCTTCGCCTTGCGCGTCGCCACGTTCTTCGCCTTCCACGCATTCGGCATGTAGTTCCACACACGCGCCATCTGGTTCTGCTTCTGCGTCTTGTGCGTCTGCGCTCCGCTCCCGACGAACTTCCCGCCGCTCGCCGCAACCTGCATGCACACCTTCGCCGCGAAGTCCGTCTTCCCCGAACGGTTCGCGCCCATGATCAGGATCTTCGTCACCGGATACGCGAACCCAAGCCGCGTTCGCATCTGCTCCGCGAACGCCTCCGCCGTCCACCCCTCGCCAAGCCGCCGCCGGATTTGCGCACGCTCCCACCCGCTCCAGTGCGCGTCCCGCATCAGCGACTTCACCACGAACCAGATCGGCGGCTCGTAGCCGTGGACGTAGGGGTCTTCCCTCTGCGCCAGAACCTGCCGCTCACGAAGCCGCTCCAGCGTCTCCCGCGCAGCCGCCTCGCCGACCCCGCGCTGATTCGCGAACAGCGCAACCTGCTCCGCCGTCGCCGGCTGTATCCATGCGTCCCTCATCGCCCGTCCCCCTCTCCGCTTGCGCGAACCCGCCGCCGCAACGCCCACGCCGCAATCCCCTCCTGGTAATACGTCGCGAATCGCCGCAACGCCCTCAGCCCGCCGCGTATCTCCGACATCTCCGCCGCATCAAGCCGCTCCGCCCGCGTCAGCCTGTCCTCCAGCTCCGCCGCAACCTCCCCAGCGATCAGGAGCGGCATCCGCCGCGACTGCTCGTGCGTCGTCGCGAAGAACGCCTCGACCGTCGCATCGTCCACGTCCGCAACACGCCGAAAGTCGAATACCGCGCCGTCCGCGCCACGCTCCAGTTTCGCCGCGCCGCGCTCCGCGACGCCGCCGACCACAACGCGCCAAAAACTCTTCCACAACGCTTTCATTTCCGCGCCTCCTTCCCGTCGCCGTCCGCTACCCAGCCGCCGACCCGCTTGTCCCAGTGATGCCACACGCCCCCGATCCACTTCGCCTTCACCACCCCGAAGTGATTCCGCCGCCCGTTCGCACTCGAACCGTCCGACCAGTTCCCGTCCTCCGCCTGCCAGTGATACCGCCGCTCCATGTCCCGCCAGAACCCCTCCCCGGCCTCCGTCAGAACCTCCTTGCCCTCCGTCCGCACCGCGTTCAGGACCGCCAGCCGGCTCTTCGCACCGACGCGCCCCTCGTGCCGCTTCGCCCCGACCTGACGCCGCAGGTCGTAGAGCCGCTTGCTCTCGCGCTGCTCGAGCGCCTTCTCCGCCTCCATCCGACGGCACGCCGCAAGATACCGATCGTCCACCGTCGCCCTGCTCTTGATCCTCATTGCCCGACTCCTTCCTCGTTCACGCTCCCGCCCGCAACGGCCTCCGCGCACCGCGCCTCCACCTTCCGCCCGTCCACGAAGTGCGCGACCTCCGGGTGCATCGCACGCTCCGCCGCGAACCGCTCCGCCGACTGCTCGATCGTCTCACCCATCAGCCGCACCCCGCGCTGCGGTATCGTGTTCGTCATCTCAAGCCACCAGTCCTGCTCCGTGTATGTCCAGTCGTCCCGCAACTGCTGGAACATCTGCACCGGCAGCATCTTCCGCTTCCCCTCCAGCGTCTCCTCCGTCTTCTCCCCGTCCGAGTTCCCCGGACGGAACAGAAAGTAGTTCGGGAACATCACGAACGGTATCTTCCCGCACCGCCCCTGCTGGTTCTTCTTCACGTCGAACCACACCGGCCGCAACTGCCGCGCAAGCGACTCCTGTCCCTTCCGCCGCGACTCCCGGTCCGCGTCTCGCTCCGTCCGACCGTCGATGATCCCGTACCGAATCGCCGCGTCGCTCGGATCGGCATACGCCAGCCTCACCGGCGGCGACTCCTTCCAGAACTTCCTCATGTCCTCGTCCTGGTAGAGGCACGTCACACTCGCCGCCGCACGCGCAATCTCCGCCGAATCACCGATCGCGTCAAGCCCGGGCGCGAAGCCCTTCTCCCGCAAGTCCTTCTCGAACGCACGGCTCAACTGCGCAAGGCACACAACCGGAACCTTCAGCCGCTTCGCGATCCGCTTCACCGCCTGCACGCTCCGCTGGACACGCGTGTATTCCGGCATCTGCCCCTTCTCGTCCGGCGACACGAGCTGGATGTAGTCGATGATAATCGCCTTCCAGCCGAGCGTCTTCACCCCCCGGTAGCACTGGTATTCGATGCCCTTCGCGTCGTCCATCTCGCTCAGCCACACGTTGTTCAGCCGTATGCACTTCCTGAACCCGTCCTCGAACCGCGCCACGTCGTCCGCAGACCCGCCGAAGTTCAGCTTCGCAAGGCTCACCCGGTTCATCACGCACGGATACCTGTCCGCCAACTGGTCGGCCGCCATGTCAATCGAGAAGAACCCGTGCTTCACCCCGATCTCGTTCCAGAACACGCTCAGGTCAACCGCCATCGTCGACTTGCCCTGGCTCGCCAGTGCCGCAAGGATGTGCAGCCCCGTCTTCAGCCCGCCGAAAATCTGGTCAACCTCCTTCCACGGCCACGGCAGCCCGTCGAGATACGCCCAGTTGTGCTTCACGAACCGCTCCTCGTGCAGCCGACGCTTCTTCTCCATCGACGCCTCCACGTAGTCCCCGAGCTGCTTCAGCTTCTCGTCCCCGGCCCAGCACTCCTCCTGCAACTGGTGCACCGCCCGCACGAACGTCTCGATCTGTATCCCGATGTCGTTCGGGTTCAGGTCCTTCAGCGTCTCCGTCATCAGCCGGTGCATCGCCCCGTAGACGTGCTTCTGCTTCAACGCCGCCACGTAGTAGTCCAACTGCCCAGTCTGCGCCGGACTCTCCATCAGCTCGTCGAACAGCGCCGCGTATTCCCCGCTCACCCCGTCGTATCGCTGCATGATCAGGAACGCATCGACCGTGTGATGCTCCTTCCACACCGCCATCAGCGCATCGAAGAACTTCTGGTGCCGCGCATCGTGAAACCAACTCCCGCGCACCCCGACCTTCTCGATCACGCTCATCGGGTATTCCTGCTGGTCGCTCCCGCTCCCCGAAAGCGCCGCAAGCGCCCCCAGAACGAACTTGTCCACCTGACCGTATTCTTCCGCCGTCATTTTTTCTCTGCCTCCAATCAGACGATTTCCTTCACCCCGACCTCGCCGTAGTCCTGACCGGACGCAACCCCGCCGCCGCCGCGCTCACGCACCGGCTCGAGCCACTTCTCGTCCAGTATCCAGTCCACGATCCGTCCGGGCGCATACTGCCACCCCTCCGCCTTCCACGCCGCCGTCCACGCCTCAAGCCCGGCGAGCATTTTCCCGCCCGTCGCCGCCGCAGTTTCCGCGCCGCCGTTTTTTTTCAGAACCGAACATATCGATTTCACCAACTTCCCTCTGTTCGACCTCATGTGGCCGAACGCCTCGCTCGCCTCCACCCGGTCGGCCAACTCCATCGCCGCCTCCCGAATCGTCGGCAACTCCGCCAAACCCGCGCCGTCCGCGCCAGGCTCCAGTCTTGCCGCGCCCGCTCCGCCGGGCGCTTCCACCTCACCACCTCGCGCCGCGCCAGCCGCAAGTTCGTTCCCCTCGCCTACACCAACCGAAACAGCAGAATCTTTCGCTTCCCCTCCCGCAATCCCCCTTGGGGGATTTAGGGGGATATTATTTATATTATTTATATTATTTATATCGTCACGGATATACACGCGACCCTGTGTATCTCCGTGTATATACACGCACTCATCTTTGCGAACCCTTTTCATATACTCCTTCCGCATCTCCCGCCCACGCTCTATCTGCTCAATCCTGTCGCTATTCACCTTATTCCAACCACTTTTCAAGGCGTTCGCATAACTCGCCAAAATCGTGTTCTTCGGCGTCGTGTCGAACATCACCGCCGTCAGCACGTCGAACCTCTGCTCCTTCGTCAGACTCCCATCCTGAAGCATCGTCATGATCTCTCGCGTCAGTATCGACCCAAGTTCTTCTACCGTTCTTCTGTTTCCCATAATACTCCTTTTTTAGTCGTGATTCACTTTTTCCGTTTTTCAGTCGTTTTTTGAAGTTATCTCTTCGCCGCGTGTATCTCCGTGTATATACACGCGCTCCTGTGGTTCGACGTGGTTATCCGTGTATATTTTCGCGTTTTTTTGTGTGCAATTCGTTTTCTCGCGCTTGTTTTTGCCAAGAATCCGACATTTTTCGCGCTTTTTGTCTCCGGGCGCAACAACGCGCAGCCGAATCACTCCGTCCGCATCCTCTCGCCGAAGTATCCCGTCCTCGCTCAGATTCCTCACAATCCGCTCCCAGTCCTGCCCGAATGTCAGCCTCAAGTCCTCGCGCGTCGCCACCCAGTCGTTCTTCATCTTCTCGCGCACGAAGAACGCCATCGCCACCTCGTCCAGCGAATGCCGGAACAGCCTCGGTATCTCGTCATGCCAGTTCATCAGTATTTCACCTCGTTCAAGTTCGCAACCCATTCCAGATTGCATCCGATCCTCCGGCAGTCGAAGCACTCGCCGGGATAAATAGGATAGTCGTAGATGTTCCTCACCCTCGCGAAACCGCGCTTCTGCGTCGCAACCGCCTCCACGATGCACACGCACGGGTTCGAGTGAAACCCTATCAGACGGACGCTCACAACTCCGTCCCCGACCTCAATCCGCTTCAGCGAACCCCAGTCGACGGCAACGTTCGTCTCCTCGGCCTTCCGCCCGATCCACGCCCGCGTCATGCCCACGTGCTCGTCGAGCGCGTCCCAGTCCGCGCCACGCGCCGGACGCACCCGCGCCGCCGCAAGCACCCGCCGCCGAATCCCAAGCGCGCGGCATACGCTCACGTCGTCGTATATCTCCTTCCCCGCGCCAGTTCCGCCGCGCTCGGCGCGGTCGCCGCCACAACCTGCAGCCCTGTCGTCTTGCCGCGCCGCGCTCTGCGCGGTCGCAACGCCACTGTTCTCCGCGCCCTGAAGTTTCGCCGCGCCGCACGCCGCGCGGTCGCCCGCCCTCCGCGCACGCGCCCCAAGCGTGTTCCTGAAGAAACTCTCACTCATCTTGTTTTTCTCCTTTCAATTACTGATTTTCAATCCTCGTCATGCCACGCAACATCATGCGGAAGTCGCTCTGGTAGTACTGGCAGTTGCCGCGCCGGCGGACGGTGAGGCCGTTGGCGGAGCGCGTGGCGGTTTCGTAGGGGATGGCGCACTCTGCGAGAAGTGCGACATAGGCGCGGTCGCGCTCGGCGAGACGGGCGCA
>CAVDWI010000053.1:0-11629 GCA_963612485.1 Barnesiella intestinihominis | reverse complement strand
ACCCGCGACAACCACCTTGGCAAGGTGGCACTCTACCAACTGAGTTATCCTCGCTTTGCGAAAACAGCGCATAGTATACCACATTTTCCGTTCATCATGCAAGGGGGAAACCAAACTTTCACAAAAAAATAGCGAAAAAAACTGCGAAGCGGAGAATTTGGCATACTCTGCCGCGTTTTCAACCACCCAGAAGGTGGTGAAATGCAGCCCAGAAACGCGAACATCAGGGCCACTGCCAATTTCTCGGCGATTTTGGTATACTATGCCGCGTTTCAACCAGATAAAAGGTATTGAGATGCAGTTCAGAGAAATGGTTGTCGCAGACGCTCCGCGCATTGTCAAACTGATGATTTTCGCGAGCTTCCCCCTGTTTTTGCCCACTGCACGAGCGGCGGAGAATGTCGCGGAACTCGCCCCCGTCGTCGTCTGGGGCGAGCGGCTTCGGATTGGCGACGCACAGGCGGACGATTCGCTCTGGCGCGGCGCACCGCCCGCCCTGAGCGTCCGTGGGCAGAGCGAGGCGGGTGCGCTCGTTGACCTGAGCGTCAACGGCTCGGCCTTTTCCGAAGCGGGGGTCATCTTCAACGGCGCGGCGGTTCGCAATGCACAGACCGAGCACTTCAACGGTGATCTGTCATGTCCGTCGGACTGGCTCGAGACGCCGCAGGTTCTGACGGGGCTTGGTCTTTACCGCGCCAATGCGGGGCATCCGGCGGGTTCGCTCGAGGCGAGGATGGCCCCCGTCGCGGAACGCGGCGGAAAGGCGACGCTCGGCGTCGGCACGGACGGGCTTTACTTTCTGCGGGCGAATGACCGCGAGACGTTCGCCATCACCGATTCCGTGCGCGGCTGGGTCGGGGCGTTCGTCGAGGCGGCGCACGCCGACCGCATCGACGGCTACGAAGACAATGACCTCGACCGCTTCGCCGTCGGCGGGCGGTTCGGCATGGCGGCGGAGAACTGGACGTTCGATTCGCTCGTCGCCTACCGCTGGCGCGACTTCGGCTGCCGAGGCGCATACGGCTACGATGCGCGACCCGCGTGGGAGGCGAACAAGTCGGGGCTGCTCTCGCTGGACTGGATTTATGACGCGGGCGACGACCAAAAGAGCGAAATATCCGTCCTCTGGTCACGCGCCCACGACGTCTACCGCCTTGACGAACACGACCCCGACTACTACGAGAACAAGCATCTGGCGGACGAAATCGTGCTTCACGCGACGACGCGGCGGCATCTGACGGACTGGCTGTTCGTCGATTTGCGCGGCGATACGGAGTTCGAGGTCTACGACACCCGCCGCCACCACGACTACACGGGGAATTCCCCCTACACGAAGAAAAGCCGCTACAACCGCGTCCACGGGTCTTATGCGCTGCTGCCGGGCGTGAAGGTCGACCGCTGGGAGTTCGCGGTCGGGGCTTCCGCCGAGTTCTACAGCGCGTTCAGTTCGGAGTGCAACCCCGCCGCCGGCGTCGCCTACTATTTGGACGAGGAGGAGCAAAGCAAGGTCGAACTCTCCTACCGCGAGGCGACGCGGATGCCGAGCTACACGGAACTCACCTACGAAAGCCCCACGACAATCGGCCGCTACGACCTGCCGCTTTCCCACACCCGCACGCTCGCGCTCGACCTCACCTACAAGCCGACGACCGCCGAGGCGACGGTCGAGCGGGTGCGCGGCGGCGCGTTCCTTTCGCGCAGCGAACGCCTGACGGACTGGCTGAAGTTCGCCCCGAACGGACGCTGGACGGCGACCGCGCTCGACCCCGTGACGTTCTTCGGCTTTTCGGGCGAGACGGTCATTCGTGTGACGGACTCGTTCAAGTTGATGGCGGACGGCGCGGTCATCGTGAAGGAAACCGACACCGACTACTACTCGTCGCGCTACGTGATGGACTACCCCATCGCGGCGTTCGCCGTCGAGGCACGGTATGACATCACGGACTGCTGGCGCATCTCGTATCGTCAGGGCGTGGAGGCGTGGAAGTCTAACCCCGTGCGGGACGGGTCGGACGTGCGCAATGTCTCGCGTCTTGAGACGGAGTTCAGGCTGCCGTTCTGCCGCGACCTCTCGTTCGCGCTCGGCATGGCGGACATCTTCGACCAGGCGTTCGAGGTCGTGCCGGGGCAGAAGGCGCGCGGCTTCACGGGCTACCTCTCCGCAACCTACACCTGGTGATTCAAGCGGCAACCGAAATTTGGTATAATGTGCACATCCTATGAAAAAAGAAACCCTGCCCACGGGCCTTACCGCAGATGAAGTCACTGTCAGCCGCGCCGAACACGGGGCGAACGTGCTCACCCAGCCAAAGAAGGAATCGCTCCTTCTCAAGTTCCTCGCCAAATTCGGCGATCCGCTGATCCTCATCCTCCTGATTGCCGGGGGACTGTCGGTCGGCATCGCAACCTACGAATACCTCGCACTGGGCGAAAGCGCGGCGGCGTTCTTCGAGCCGGCCGGCATCTTCGCGGCGATCCTGCTGGCGACGGGGCTTTCGTTCCTGTTCGAGACGAAGGCGAAGAAGGCGTTCGACCTGCTCAACCAGGTGAATGACGACGAGCCGGTGAAGGTGATCCGCGACGGCGGAACGCGGCAGATCCCGAAGCGCGACGTCGTCGTCGGGGATCTCGTCATCCTCTCGACCGGCGACGAGATTCCGGCGGACGGCGAACTCCTCGAGGCGACGTCGCTTGGCGTGGACGAATCGTCGCTGACGGGCGAGCCAATCTGCTCGAAGACGACGGACGAGCGGCTCTTCGACCCGGAGGCGACGTTCGCCTCCAACCGCGTCCTGCGCGGCACGAAGGTCATGGAAGGCCACGGGCTGATGCGCGTGACCGCCGTCGGCGACAAGACGGAGAACGGCAAGGTGTTCGAGGCCGCCCAGATCGACAACTCCGTCAAGACGCCTCTCGACGAACAGCTCACACGGCTCGCGGGCGTCATCTCGCGGATCAGTTATGCCCTCGCCGCGCTCGTCATCGTCGGGCGGCTCATCTCGTTCTTCGGTCTTCATCCGGCGGAAGTCTGGCAGACGACCTCCAACGCCCACCTCTTCGCCTACCTCCTGCAGTCGCTCATGCTGGCCGTCACGCTGGTCGTCGTCTCCGTGCCGGAGGGGCTGCCGATGGCCGTCACGCTCAGCCTCGCCTGCAGCATGCGCCGCATGTTCAAGGCGAAGTTCCTCGTCCGCAAACTCCACGCCTGCGAAACGATGGGGGCGACGACCGTCATCTGCACGGACAAGACGGGGACGCTCACGCAGAACCGCATGCGCGTGCGTGAGGCGCATTTCGCCGCGCTCCCCGACGGTGGGACGCTCGGGACGGACGAGACGAGCCGCCTCATCCGCGAGGGCATCGCCGTCAATTCGACGGCCGACCTCTCGCCTTCGGACGGCGGCGAGCCGGAAGTGCTCGGCAACCCGACCGAGGGTGCCCTTCTCCTCTGGCTGAACGGGCAGGGCATTGACTACCACACCGACCGCGAAGCCGTCCGCCGCGAGGCCGAACTGCCGTTCAGCACCGAGCGCAAGTATATGGCGAGCGTCGTCGAATCCGCCGCGTTGCCGGGTCAGCGCATCCTCTACGTGAAGGGTGCGCCCGAAATCGTGCTCGGACTCTGCGGCGGCGACCCGAACGGAACGACCGCGACGACCGTCCGGGAAAAACTCGCCGACTGCCAGAAGCGCGCGCTCCGAACGCTCGGCTTCGCCTGTCGCATCCTGAAGCCCGGCGAGAACCCCATTTCGGAGGAGGGCGTGACCGCCCGCGACCTGACGTTCCTCGGACTTGTCGCCATCGCCGACCCCGTGCGGGAGGACGTGCCGGACGCCATTGCGGCGTGTCGGAAGGCCGGTATCGCCATCAAGGTCGTCACGGGCGACACCCCCAACACCGCCCGCGAAATTGCGCGGCAAATCGGACTTTGGACGGAGCAGGACGGCGAGGACGCGATTATCACCGGCCCTGAGTTCGCCCGCCTCGACGAGGCGGAACTCGACCGCCGCGTCCAGAAGATCAAGATCATCGCCCGCGCACGGCCGCTCGACAAGAAGCGACTCGTCGAAGCCCTGACGCGGGCGGGCGATGTCGTCGCCGTCACGGGCGACGGCACGAACGATGCGCCCGCGCTGAAGGCCGCCCACGTCGGTCTCTCGATGGGCAGCGGCACGAGCGTCGCCAAGGAGGCGTCGGACGTGACGATTCTCGACGATTCCTTCGCCTCAATCGTCCGCGCCGTGATGTGGGGACGCTCCCTCTACCGCAACATCCAGCGGTTCATCCTCTTCCAGATGACGGTCAACGTCGTCGCCTGTCTCACCGTCCTCATCGGGGCGTTCTGCGGGTCGAAGTCGCCGCTCTCGGTCACGCAGATGCTCTGGGTGAACCTCATCATGGATACGTTCGCGGCGATGGCGATGTCGTCCCTGCCGCCCTCCGAGAAGGTGATGCTCGAAAAGCCACGTGCGCGGACGGCGTTCATCATCACGCGGCGAATGGCCGCCGACCTCGTACTGACGGGGGTGTTCTTCACGGGGCTTCTCATCGCAACGCTCGCCTTCTTCCACCGCTTCGACTTCGCGGGTGTCCTCCCCTTCCTGTCGTCCGGCGGCAACTCGGCGAACGCGGCGGGGACGGGGCTGAGCGCCTACGAACTGAGCCTCTTCTTCACGGCGTTCGTCCTCCTGCAGTTCTGGAACATCTTCCGCGTCCGGGCGCAGGGCGGCGGCGCGGGACTCGCGAAGTGCCGCGTGTTCCTGCTCGTCACCCTCCTCATCCTCGCCGGACAGGTCGCCCTCGTGACCTTCGGCGGACGGCTCTTCGACGTCGTTCCCCTGCGACCCACGGACTGGGCGTTCCTGCTTCTTGCGACGGCTGGGATTATCCTTCTTGAAAGCGGCGCGAGCCGCCTCTTCGCGCGGCGCACGGAATGAGCGCGGACGGATCGTCGTTCTGGCGACACGCGCTGCTCCTCTTCCTCGCCCTGCGGGTTGGCGACGTCGTCAACCTCGCGGCGGGGCTTTGGTTCGTCCCGAAATACGTCTCGCCGAAGGAACTCGGGGCCGTCCTGCCCGTGACGACGTTCGCCACGTTCCTCGCCATGCCCGTCTTCGCCTTCGCGATGGCGGTGATGCGCGAATCGGCGCGGCTTTCCGCCGCCGGTGAACGCGGCAAACTGAAATCCCTTCTCGGCGGCGTGTTCCTCGTCATCGCCGCGCTCGCCGTCCTCACCCTCGGCTGCGCCGCGATTGCCGTCCCGCGCTTCCTCTCGGCAATGCGCGTGCCGGATGCACTCGCGGGGTTCTTCGTCGTCGCCGCCGCGTTCCTCGGCTGCGTCGCCCCCGTCTATGCGGACGCACTTCAGTCCCTGCGGAAGTTCAACGCCCTCGGCCTCGTCGAGATCGTCGGCTCGGTCGCCCGCTTCGCCGTCCTCGCCCTCGTGATGCCCGTGCGAGCGTTCTGCGGCTACTTCGCCGGGCAGGCCGTGCCCCCGCTCGTGCGCATCGTCGGCAGCGTCCTCGCCCTTCGCCGCGACCTCACCGTTCCCGCCGAACGCTACTGGACGGCGCAAACCGCCCAAAGGCTCGCCCTTCTCTTCGTCGGGATTCTCGCCTACCAGGTCGCCCCCATGCTCGCGGGGCTCGCCGAACAGTCCGTTCTGCGCACTCACCTGTCGGACTTCGACTCCGCCGGATACTACATGCTCACGCGCTTTTCCGACATTCTCCTTCTCCTCACGTTTCCGCTCCTTCTCGTGATGTTCCCCTATACGGCGAACGCCGCACAGGCGGGAAAGTCCACGCGGCCATTCGTCCGCTCGTGCAGTCTCGTGACCCTCGGCGCGGCAGTTCTGATGGCGGTCGCCTACGTCTTCTTCGGCCCCGCGCTCCTCGCGCTTCTGCCGAACGGCGCGGACTACGCCGCGCTCGCGCCCTACATGCCGACGCTCGTCCTCATCACCGCGCTCACAGCCTGTCAGACCTTCCACACGAATGCGGAAGTCTCCGCCGGACGCTTCGGCTTCCTCCGCTGGTTCGCACCCCTCAACATCCTCTATTCGCTTGCCCTCTGGGCTTTCGCGGACAGAATCGACAGCCTCGCCGCACTGATCGGCTGGATGGCCGCCCTCGCCCTCCTCCGCTTCGCCTTCTCGCTGATACGCATGAAGCCCCCCTTTTGATGCGCATCTTGAGGGGGTAATGATGCGCATCAAAGGGGGGCGGTGATGCGCATCTCGAGGGGGTAACGATGCGCATCTAAAGTGACTTCGGTCACCGCCGCTTACCTCAGCGGATGCGGATGACCAGGCTCTGCTGATCGTGAACGGATCTTTTGTGCACGAAGAACGCCTTGCGCACGACCGTCGTGCCCGACTTGACGACGAGCACGCCGAACGCCTTCGTGAGCGTCGGGTCGGCGGCAACCATCGCCTTCTCCGTGTCCGTGAACGTCTCCTTGCCAAGGAAGAAGCCCGTCGGATTCTTCTCCGCGTCATAGGTTTCAGCCGCCGTCGGCGTCCACTGACTTTTCGAGACGTAGATGCGCAGATTGTTCGGCTGCCACGCCTTGTTGACATAGTAGCAGTTCTCTCCAAGGTTCTTGTTGTAGACCGACGCGACGACGTTCGAGACAAGCCCCATGTCCGCGAGCCGCGTCACCAGTTCCACGCGGCGGACATTCGACTGCCCGCTGAACGCAGTCGTCGCGATAGAGTCAAGTTTCGGCAGGTCGAGGACAACGTTCGTGATCGCACTGCCCTTGAATGCAGTGGCGGGCAGAGCCGCCAGCGAGCCCGTGAGGGTGACGTTCGTCAGCACAGCCCCGTTGAACGCACCGCTCCCGATTGCCATAATGTTGGTGAGAACGAGGTCGCCGCCCAACTTGCCGTGCCCGAACGCGCCGCCGACAACATTGGTGATGCCGGGGGTGGCAATCGTCGCAATGTCAATGGGGTTCGGGGAGGCGTTGCCGAGAATGCTCTGACCGGCCGTGCTGCCGCCCTTGCGCAGGTTCGGGAAGTTGAACTTGGCGACCGTCAGCGCCTTGTCGCCCTGCGTGATAAGGGTGGGCAGAGTCTCGGCGGAGCCGCCAATCTCGAGCGTGGTCAGGTTCGCGTTCTGCGCGAAGCAGTATCCGCCGTCGTTCATCGCGCTGATGATGTCGCAGTAGAACTCGACGAGACTGGCCGAGACAATCGCCGACTTGCCGATCTCGACAGCCGTGACGGTCGTTTTCTCCGACGTCGTCGTGTCGCGAATGACAAGCGGGCTGCGCAGGTCGAGCACGCCGGCATTTTCGTCGGAGGTCTCGGCGACCGACTTGACGGCGGATGTGCCGAACGCGATCGTCCCCGTCGCCGTGTCGAACTTCGTCACCTTGAGCGTCCACTGTCCGTCGGTAATCGTGCCGACAACCCCGCCGGTCTCCGTGCCGGGCGTATACGTCCATTCCGCCGCACCGCTCGGATCTTCATCGGTGTCCGTGCCGGACGAGTCGCTGCCGTCGGTCTTGCCGCCGTCGCTGTCGGAATCGCCGGTGTTGCCGGAGTCATCCTTGCCTGTGTCGGTGCCGGAGTCGCCGTCGGTCTTGCCGTCTCCGCTGTCGGTGCCAGAATTACCGCCGCCGGAGTCGCCGTCGCCTTTGTCGCTATCGCCGCCGTCGGCGACGGGATATTCGCTATCCGTGGCGGAGGCCTTGTGGACGAAGATGCCCTTGCGGACGCCCTTGACGACGAGAACGCCGAACGCATCCGCTGGAGCATCCGTCTTCTCCGCGTCCGTGAGCGCACTGAAGAAGCCGTCCGCATTCGATTCGGAACACGTCTGCGCCGCGCTCGCCTTCCACTGGTTCGTCGAGACGTAGACGACCAGGTCTTTTGCCGCAGTGTTGTTCGCGGCGGCGACCACGTTCGTGAGCTGCCCCATGTCCGCGAGCCGCGTCACCAGTTCCACGCGGCGAATCTTCGTCTGCCCGCTGAACGCATCCGCCGCGACGGTGGCGAGGTTCGGCAGGTCGAGGACGACGTTCGTGATCGAGCTGCCCCTGAAGGACTTGCTCGGCAGGGCGTCGAGCGTCCCTGCGAGGGTGACATTCGTGAGCGAGGCGGTGTTGAACGCGCCCTCCCCCATTGCCATCACGTTCGTGAGAACGAGGTCGCCACCCAGCTTCGCGTGCCCATACGCGCCCTTGACGATGTTGGTGACGCCAGGAGTGGCGACCGTCGCGATGTCGACGGGGTTCGGCGTCGTGTTGCCGAGGACGTTGAAGCCCACCGCGCTGCCGCCCTTGCGCAGGTTCGGAAAGTCGAACTTGGCGACCGTCAGCAACTTGTCGCCATGCGCGATAAGACAGGGGAAGGACTCAGCCGTGCCGCCGATCTCGAGCGTGGTCAGGTTCGCGTTCTGCGCGAAGCAGTATCCGCCGTCGTTCAGCGAGCTGACGATGTCGCAGTAGAACTCGACGAGGTCGTCGCACGAGTAGAACGACTGCTTGCCGATCTCAATCGCCGTGACGGCGGTCTTCTTCGCCGTCGACGTGTCGAGGACGACGAGCGGACTGCGCAGGTCGAGAACGCCGGACCCGACGTCCGTGTCGGAGACCGCCTGAATCGCGGAAGTGCCGAACGCAATCGTTCCGGTCGTCTTGTCGAACTTCGTGACCTTGAGCGTCCACTGTCCGTCGGTGATCGTGCCGACGGCCCCGCTGGTCTCAGAGCCGGGTGTATACGTCCAGCCCGCCTCGCCGCTCGGCTCATCTTCCTTATCCGTGTCGGACGAATCGCCGCCGTCGGTCTTGCCGCCGTCGGTATCGGTATCGGTCTTGCCGTCGTCAGAACCGGAGTCATCCTTGCCGGTGTCCGTATCTTCTGCGGTGGCGTCGCGGTAGATGGCGTAGAGCGTGATGTAGTTCGCGTCCGGGATCGTGATGGTCGAGCCGGCCTTGTAGGACGCGCTCGCGCCGGTCTGGCTCCTGTTCCACTCGACGAACACCTTCTTCAGGTTGGAGTAGGGCGTCAGGCTCGGGAGAACCGCCGTCGCGCCCGCATTGCCGCTGATCGGCGCGAGGCACGGCCCGCGTCCGCAGGAGTTGAAGAGGATGTTGCACGGCTTCTTGTTCACCGTCGCGCCCTCGACGTCCAGCACGAACGTCGGCGCGGGCAGACTGTCGCCGTTGTAGAGGTTCGGGTTCTCCGGCGCGTTCTGCCAGGCGTAACGGATCTGCGTCGGGGTGCCGACGAGACTGTCGGACGCGACGGCGACGAGCGTCTCGCCGGAGATCTTCGCGCTCGCGGCGGGCCAGAACACGCCGTCCGTGCCGGCGATCTCGACTTCGCAGACGTCCGCGTCCGGCGTGTCGTCGGCGTAGTGCGTGGCGGTCGCGGCGGTCGTGTAGACGGGCTTCATCGTCTTCAGCCCCGTCGCGTTGGAGAACGTCACCGTCACCGTCGCCCCGCTTGCCGTCGCGGCGAGCGGCGTGGGACCGGTCTTCGGGCCCTTGCCCGCGATCATCGACAAAAGGCAGTCCGCCATGCGCGGCCCGATGATGTCCTTGCCGAGCGGATGCATGCTCGGCTCCGTCCCCTTGTCCGTGTCGAGTGTCGAGACGCACGCCAGGTTGTCGAGGCTCTTGATGCGGCTCGAGGTGAGCGCCATCACGTGGGCGGCGCGGATCGGGGAGAAGAACCAGTTGGAGTGGCTGCTGCGCGCGATCTGCGCCCAGACGATCGGCACGTCCGTGCCGAACTTGTCGTGGAACGAGTTGATCATCGACGGGAAGTCCTTCCCGGTCAGCTCCATGTAGAAGGAGATCATGAGATACGGGTAGAGGTTCTGCGCCGAGTTGCTCTCGCCCTGGTAGAACAGGATGCCGCCGACGTTCATGCCGACGAGCGGCAGGATGTGCGTGTTGACGAGCCCGCCGCTCACGAAGTCCTTGATCGGGATTCCGCCCCACGAGACGTCGATGACGCCGACGGGGACGGACGGGTTCGCCGTGCGCATCCGCTGGGCGGCGAACTGCGCGAGGTAGCTGAAGTGCTGGTTGTCGGGCGTCGCGCCGTCGGACATCACCGACGCGCTGGCGCGAAGCCACGAGTTCGTGACGTGCCTGAGCGGCAGGTCGCTCCATGCGTTGTCCGCGTCCCAGACGTGGTCGGCCTTGACGAAGCGGATGTAGCCGTCCTCCACGAGCGCCGGCAGGTCGGCCGCCCCGTATCGTCCGGCGTAGTTCCCGTTCGCGCCGCTGCCCGTGTAGTATTCCTTGTAGTTCGCCTCCATGTTCGACTGGCCGGTGACGAGCAGGAGGTCGCCGGAATAGACCTCTTTGATCGTCTTCACCACGCTGCCGCCGACCGAGACGGTCAGCTTGTAGGGGGTGAGCGAGGTCGGGAGCGCGGCGACTTCCGCCCTGAACGCGCCGTCCGAGTCCGCGACGGCGTTCGCGCTGTTCGAGCCGATGGTGACGGTCACGGTCGTACCGGCGGGCGCAGTGCCCATCACCGCGAACGGCTTGCCGCGCTGGAACACCATCCCCTCCGCGTAGTAGTTGCGGAGCGTCACATCCGCCGCGAGCGACGGACTAGCCAGAAGCGCCGCGCCCAGGCAGAGGATGCCCGCGACAAGGCGGCAGACATACCCCCCCCCAGGAATGGACGTCATTCTTCGCACGATAGTTGACTTCATTTTGTTCACCTTTTTTGCTTTTGTTTGCCCTGTTTTTTTGCGGCGCGGACAAGCCCGTCAATCCCTCCACCTCGGAGAGACGACGACATTATACCACAAGGTCAAGTCCGCGAACAGACGATTCGACCTCTTTTGCGCAGAATATTTTAAGTCTGTTTGCGCACGAATAACGCGACGTCGCCGGAGCGATGTTCGGCAAAACGCTCACCGTTCGCACTCGTTCGTCCGATAGTCGGCGCACGTCTCGTAGAGCGGGTAGCCGACTTCACGCAGTGCCTCTTCGAATCCCTTTTCAAGAACCTCCGTCAGCATGATGAAGCGAAAGACCGTCGGGCGAACGTGAGCAAGCGGCAACAATCGTTTTCTCCTTTTTCTCTTGCTGCCCCATGCCTGATATCATACCATACCCTGCAACGGCCGAAGGGGTAGCCCTATCGGCGCACAGGGCTACCCCTCCGCGTGCCTGGTGCTTGGTGCCTGGGCTTGGTGCTTGGTGCCTGGTGCTTGGTGCTTGGTGTCTGGTGCTTGGTGCCTGGTGCGCACACCGCACACTGCATACAGCACAAAGCACACTGCACACTGCGTGCCTGGTGCTGGTGATGCAGGGAAAACGGCGAGAATGCGAAAGCGCAGACCATCACTTATGCACTGGGGTATCTGGAGTTCCCAGAGCACTGCCATCCCATAGCGACGTGACTTTGCCGCGTCGCGTGTTATAAGTCGCGGCGTTCTCACGTTTCTGGAAGTTATCTCGGCCTGATTCGACCCCTTTTTTTCATCGCGGGCCGGCCAACCCCCGCAAAGCCGATAACGGCGGCAACATTGTTATCACCGCCCGACCCCCTTGCGGCGGTGGGAAAGGTTTGGTAAAATATGCGGTAATTCGGCCGGGTTGGCACAGTGGCGACTGCGCCTCATTTGTAATGAGGAATTACCAGGGGTTC
>CAVDWI010000052.1:0-11885 GCA_963612485.1 Barnesiella intestinihominis | reverse complement strand
TTGCCCTTGCCGAACGCGAGGAAGCCCTGCGACTGGATGATGCGTCCCGGACCCGTCGCATCGCCGTTCATCGTCGTCACCGACGGGCCGGCGAACGTCAGGTCGTAGCCGTTGAGCGCGAGCGTCGAGAGGTATTTCGTGCCCGCGAGGCTGGCAACCGTCGCATTCGCCGCAAGGACGATGGAGCCGAATGGCCTCGTGGTGTCCGCAGTGGCAACGCTTCCCCGATAGACCGCGCCCTTGCCGTCGATGCCCGTGCCCGCAAGGATGAGCGTTTCGGTCGAGAGGTCGGGCGTGCCGCTGTCACCATCGACGATCTCCAGCATCGCACCGTCCTTGACGTAGGTCGCGCCCGCCGCCGTGCCGAGAGCACCCGTCACTCGCGCCGAAAGCGTCCCCGCCTCGACCACGATTGTTCCGGTAAAGTCGCTGATTGCCGCGTTGATGACAAGCGTCCCCGTGCCGCGCTTGACGAGCGCGTCATACTGAGATATACCCCCCCCCCCCCAGGGAAGTCAGATAGTCCGCGAGCGTGGTCTCGGCAGAAATGTCGATGACGAGCGGATTCGTCGCCTCGGCGGGCGTGAGCGGGAATGCGTCGGCGAGAAGCCCGCCGCACAGCGAAATGCCGACGGCAGCCGCCAGCACTTGTGTATTGATTCGTTTCATCGTGTCATCTCCTTTGTTTGCAGTTAGTGTGTTGTTTTCAGTAAAAGTCCTTCGTCGCGAACGTGACGACAGCGTCGCGCTGGAATTCGGGGATGTGCCCGTCCGTCACTTCGGTCGTGACGTCGTTCCACGGGTCGTAGACCGAGAAGTTCCTCGGGATGTCGTTGAGCCATTCCTCCGACTCCTCGCGGGTGACAGTGCGGAAGCGACAGCATCGCGCTGGAATTCAGGAATATGCCCGTCCGTCACTTCCGTCGTGACGTCGTTCCACGGATCGTAGACCGAGAAGTTCCTGGGAATGTCGTTGAGCCATTCCTCCGACTCTTCGCGGGTGACGGTGCGGAAGTCGCCATTCTTCGCCCGCATCCAGATCATCGTCCTCTCCCTGCCGCGCAAGCCCCAGAAGCGGAGGCGGTGATTCTCGAAGCGGAACGGACGGAAATGCTCCGCCGCAGGGTCAACCCCGGCAATCGCCTTCTTGAACTGCGCGAACTGTCCCCAGAGGTTCTTGCCGTCGATATACTGGTGGTCCCAGTGCCACGGCTGACCCGACGCGCACGAGCCGGCGAAGAACGGCGCGAAGAGTGCGTCGTGCAGGATTTCGCCGCGCACGTCCGCCGCATAGCGTTCGCTCGGCCCGGCGTGATGGGTCTTCACCGCCCCCGTCTCCGCCAGCATCACGGGACGGTTCGGCGCACGGTCGCGCATCTCGCGGATTGCGTCCGCCGCGAGCGCGTCCATCTCGGCGCGACAGATGTCGAGGTGGGCACCGGGGTCGAAGTAGCGGTGCACCTGAAGAATGTCGTTGTCGGCGAGTCCCGCCAGCCAGTCGTAGGTCTTGAATGCACCCGGCGGCGAGAAACTGCCGAGGCTCTGCAGCGCGAGCTGGCGCGGAAAGCGCACCTTCAGTTCACGCAACATCCGCCGCGTCCACGGATCAATCGCCGCCTTCCACGTCCTGTGCGTGAAGTCGCCCTCCTTCGGCCACACCGCGTCGATTTCGTTCCAGAGTTCCCACGCCGCGACGGCGGGCGAATCACCGAAGCCCATCGCCTTCAGGCGATCGACCTTCCGAAGGTAAATCGCCGCGCATTCCTCGCTGCGGAAGAACTCGTCCATCGTCTTCGCGAACGGAGCGTAGAGCGGACGCGTGAAGATGTCGATGCGCCCCGGGTCTTCCGCGTTCGGATCGGGAATCGTGCGGCGGAAACTCTCGAGCGTGAACTTCAGCTTGATGCCGAGTTCCTCCGCAAGGCGCACGATGTGGCGGAGCGTCTTCTCCCCCTCCGCGTCGAACTCGCCCGGCTTCGCGGGCATGATTTCAGTCGAGGCGTGACCGAGCCAGACGCGCATGAAGTTGCCGCCGTTCGCCGCGAACGCACGCATCCACCGCGTGAAGCGTTCGCGGGTTTTTGCCGCATCGCGTCCGTCCGCGTTCAGGCGGTCGAAGCAGATGTTGCACCCGATCGGCACGAACGTCCTGCCGTCCGCATCCGCGAGATAGTGCGAATCGACGGGGCTGACCCGCAGCACGGGACGCACCGCCGCCCCGTCCTTTTGCGCGGCAAAACACGCGCCGCCGAGAGCCGCCATGACTCCCGCCGCAAGTGCAAATACAACTCCAATCCTCATCCGTTGCCGATTCCTTTCGTTAGTTCGCAAGTATTATACACTATTTCGCGGCGTTTGCACCAAGTGGCTCAGCCACTTATTCAAACGCTGTTTCAGGCTTATTCCAAAGGCATATGGTATAATACGCGGGTATGAAACCGACGACGATACCCATGACGAATGCGCTCCGGGCGCTGAACGCGGCGAAAATCCCCTACGAAGCGCGGTGCTACGACTACTCCGAGCATGGCGGCACGATTCAGGCCGCGACGGAACTGGGGCTTGACCATCACGCGACGATCAAGACAATCATTCTCGAAGACGAGACGAAAAAGCCGTTCGTCTGCCTGATGCACGGCGATTGCGAAATCTCGACGAAGAACCTGGCGCGGGCACGCGGCGTGAAGACCGTCGTCACCTGTGCGCCCGACACGGCAGACCGCCACAGCGGCTACCATGTCGGGGGAACTTCCCCGTTCGGCACTCGCAAGCGGATGACCGTCTACGTACAGAAAACGATTTACGACCTCCCCGAAATCTACATCAACGCCGGACACAGGGGCATCCTCGTCGCGATGAAACCAGCCGACCTCGACCGCGCCCTTCCCGGCCTTACCGTGCCGGTGGATGTCGCCATCAGGTAGGCGGGCGTTCCGCCGCGAACGCGGCGGCTACCCCTTGAAGAACCCCTTGAACGCCGTCTCGACGGAATCGCCGGCGGCCTCTCGCGGACGCGAGACCGCCCGCAGGAGTTCCGTACACTTCCCGCAGTTGGGGCAGTTGTTGACGCGGGTGCAGTCGCGCACGTCCGGCCAGAGGGGCGACGCCCCAAGCGCCGCGTTGTCAATCGTCATCGGGAAGCGGAAGAACGGGTCGGTCAGTTCGGCAAGGTCGCCCTGATAGGAGTAGGTCGCATACGCACGGATAATCGCCTCCGGGTTCGCGTGGCGGCGCGTGGCGAGTTTCACGACGCCTACGTAGGGTTCATAGCGCGGCAGTTCCTCCGGACGAATCCAAAGCCCGCGCAGGAAGTCCTCGTATCTGCCGCGTTCGTAGTTCGTGCGGCAGCGGAATACCGAGAAGTTGAACTTCTCCCCCGCGACGGACTGCTTCATGCGGTTGTGTCCGTGAAGGTTGTTGTGGAACTGGTGGAAGGGACAGTTGCGCAGGCATCCCGAATTGGCGTAAAGACCCGCCACCTTCCCGTGCGCCGCCGCCCACGCGCTCATGCGCTGCACCTCCTCAAGGCGACGGTGGTCGCTCAACCCGATGTAGAACGAGTCGAACAGTTCGAGCATGTAGCCGAGTGCGTTTTCGGTCGTGATGTCGGTGTTTACGCTCAGGCGAATCTTGATGGACGGGAATCGCTGACGGAGGACGGTTGCGATGAAGGGCGAGGTGGTCGTGAGGTGTTCGGGGAACAGCCCCGCCGCGTCCATCTCCCCGAGTTTCTCGCTCACGTGGTCCGCCAGTTCCTCGGACATCGCAATGTCGCCATAGCAGTTCGCGTTGAAAATCGTGTCGAGTTCAAGACCGTTCGCCCGCGCCCAGCGGAGGTCTTCGACAATCCGCGCCTTGCGTTCGGGCGTCCACGGGTCCATCGGCCGGCTCGCCACGACGCCCGGCCACGCGAAGAAGACCTCGCGAATGCGCGGAAGATACTTCTCGCAACTTTCAATGAAGGGCTTGTTGTCGAACCATCCGACAGCCAGCGTCCGTTTTGTCACCTTGTTTTCCATAACGGGGCAAATGATAGCAAAACGAACCCGCCCGCGTCAACATGACACACGGCAATGCCGCACCTCTCTCACGGCATCCTCCAGGCGAATCGTCGTCGCAGACTTGTAGAATGGACGCGCCTTATCCGCGAACATCCGCTTCATCTGGTGCGTCTTTGAGCCGAGGAAGACGTAACGCACGTTCTGGTGCGCCTGAATGCAACTGCGGAAAACGGCTTCCATCGGGATTTCCGCCGAAAGCGCGTCAATATCCTGAAACTCGTCGAACGCCACGACGAGCGGCTGTCCAAGTTCATCGACGGCGAGGACGGGGGGATTCCGTTCCCGACGTCTCCAAGACCAGCCGCTCGGCGCGTTCGATGGCCTTGCGGTACATGACCTCAAGCGAATCGAGGCACTTCCTCTCGCCGCGCCAGAACGGCACGGGACCGAGCCGCTTCAGGATGGGCGTCTCAATCTTCATAGAGTTCCTCCATCGGAATGCCGCGCAAGTCGAGCAGGGTCGATGGCCGCCGGGCGATTTCCTCGCCCAGCAGCAGGAGAACCGCGCTCGAATGCTTGCAGGGGTTCGCGTAGTCGGGACACGAACAGCGCGTCGTCATGTCGTATCTCCCCGGCCCAAGTTTGCCGCCGGGGAAAAGCGTAAACCCCTCCGCACGGAACAACTCCTCGACCTCCGTCGGCAGGTCGTCCGCAAGAAGCCGCGCCACGAGCATCGGTTCGCCGCGCAATGCCGCGACAATCCGCTCCCGTGCGTCACCCTCCGGAATGCGGAAATCGACCGTCACGCGATACGGTTCGGGGCGCGTCCCGACGACACTCGCCTCGACGTGCGGACCCTCAATGCGCATTTCCGTGACCTGTCCCGACAGGGCGTAGTTTCTGCCGCGACCGAGCCGTGCGCCGAGCCCCATGCCCTCGAGAACATGCCGCCAGCGGCAGAACCACCAGTTGCGACCCGCGCCACCACGCGACTCCTGTGCGCGGATGCCGTTCGCAAAGCGCGGTATTCGGACGGGATAACGCTTCTTACCGCTCATCGAGTGCCACCGTCCTTTCGAAGTCCGACACGCCCATCTTGGCAAGGAACGATTCGCCGCTCGTGACGAGCGTCCCGGCGAGCGCGGACTTGCGTTCCAGGATGTCGTCCACGTGTTCCTCAAGAGTGCCCGAAGCGATGAGAAGATGCACGAACACATCCTTCGACTGCCCGAGGCGGTGGGCGCGGTCGGTCGCCTGATCCTCCACGGCGGGATTCCACCAGCGGTCGTAGTGGATGACGTGCGTCGCCCGCGTCAGATTCAAGCCGAAGCCGCCCGCCTTGAGCGAGAGGATGAACGCCGACGGGTTCGCGGCGCGGTTGAACGCGGCGATTTCGCCCTCGCGACCGCGCACCGAGAGTCCGCCGTGCAGAAACGGCATCCGCCGCCCGAAGTGCGCTTCAAGGACGGTTCGGAGCGCAGAGCCGACCTTCGCATACTGGGTGAAGACGAGCGCACTCTCGCCCGCATCGAAGATGCTTTCAAGGAGGGCGAGAAGCCGCTGCAACTTGCCGCACTCCGTCACGAGTTCGGGCGTCGGATTCAGTGCGGACGATTCGAGCATTCCGTCGCAGACGAGTTTGAGGCGCGTGAGGAGTGCGAAGACGTCTCCCTGACGGCGGTCGCTCGAGCGGAAGTCCGAGAGAGCCGACTCGTAGGCGATGCGTTCCGCCGATGAGAGGACGCAGTATTCGCGCACCTCGCGCTTGTCGCCGAGTTCCCCGGCGACGGCGGGGTCGCTCTTCAGTCGGCGCAGGACGAATGGCTCAAGCGCACGGGCGAGCCGCCGCCCCACGCCCGACAGCGGATTCGCCGCGAGCGGCTTCACGAACCGCTCGGTGAAGTCGGCACGTTCGCCGAGCAAGCCGGGATTCAGGAACTGCTCAATCGACCACACGTCGGACACGGAGTTCTCGACGGGCGTTCCCGTAAGGGCGATTCGCCGCGACGGACGGAGGGCGCAGACCGCACGGGCGGCCTGCGTGGTCGGGTTCTTGATCGTCTGCGCCTCGTCCAGCACAAGCCCCCGCCACGCCTGTTCGGCGAAACTGCGGTAGTCCTTTACGAGAAGCGAATAACTGGTGATGACGACATTCACCGCCGAAGCCGCACGGCGAAATCCGCTCCCAATGTGCCGCGCCTCACCCTGATGCACGTAGACCTTGAGCCTCGGCGCAAACTTCGCGAACTCGTGCGCCCAGTTGGAAAGAAGCGTCAGCGGCGCGACGACCAAGTAGGGGGAGGGACTCCCCTTCTCCGCCGCGTCGCGGAGCATCCACGCAATCGTCTGACTCGTCTTTCCGAGCCCCATGTCGTCCGCAAGCAGTGCGCCGAACCCGTTGTCGGTCAGAAACGAGAGCCACGCCACGCCGCGCTTCTGGTAGTCGCGCAGTTCGCCGACGAACCCCGACGGGCGCACGAACGCCAGTTCGTCCGTGCGTCCCGCCGCCTTCAGTTCGTTGAGAAGACCGTGCAGTCCGCCGCGAACGCGGGCGGCGGCGACTTCAATCCGTCCGACGGACCCCACGCCCAGGACGAACGCAACGGCCTCCATCCGCGTCAGTTTGCGCCCCGCGCTCCGCTCAAGCGCCCGCAGAGCCTCGCGCAGGATGTTGCGGTCGACCTCAATCCAGCGGTCGCGGAAGAAGACGAGGGAAGAACCCTGGTCGAGAAGAAAGCGAATCTCGTTCGCCGTGACAACCTCGCCCGCCACGCGAACCTTCAATTCCGCCGCGTAGGTCGTCGGTTGCTTCGGGTTCGTCGCGCCGTCCGTCGGGGAGATTACCTCGGCCTCCGCCGTGACCGCAACCGCGAGGTCATCGCCCGCAACGGCGTAGCCCGCCGCCCGCAGGTCGCGTGCACCCGTGCGGAGAAAGGCTTCCGCCTCGCCCTTCGGCAAGTCGGTCGAAAGCCGCCCTCCGCCTGTTGCACGGAGCGTCCGCAGAGGGCCAAAGACATAGGCAGACTGCCCGAGGGCCCGCAGTCCGGCGCGTCCCTTCGGCACAGCGCACGAAAGGAGGAACTTCTCACCCTCTATCTCAAGCGAAAAACAGATTGCCGCACGAACCGCCGCGTCGTCCGCCCCGCCGTGCCAGTCGGCGAGTTCCGCCGCGAAGCGTTCGCATTCCGCGTCGTCCCAGCGCACGAGTCCCGTCCGACTCCGCAGCGCCATCATCCACGCATCGTGCAGCGTCTCGTGCTTCTGGTCTTCGGCATCTTCGGAAAGTGGCGTGATGACGGCGGCGCGGACGCATTCGTCCACCCACGGGTTCACCGCGTCGATGGCCTGCCATCGGGCGTGCCAGCCGTCCTCCTCCATTACGAGGTCGGGGTAGAACCGCCCCTCCGCGACAAGTCGCAGGGCTTCAGACCGTCTCGGGCTCGGGTTTTTCATCCGCCGAGGTCGCCTCCTCTTCCTGCGCGACTTCGCCAAGCGTCTTCGTGCCGGAAAGCAGGGCGACGACCTGCCGCTGAACCTCGGGCAGGTTCTCAAGGCGTATGCGCGGATCGAGAATGACGAAGGTGTCGCCGTTCTTGCGGTCTTCGTAGACGCGGCGGATCGTGCCGTCCGGCTGCTCCTTTCGGTCGCGCTCGACGAGAATCTTCGAGCGTTCGAGCATCACGGCAAGCACGTAGACGACATTCTTCATCGCAGGGTCGTCGAGCGTGATGAGGTGGCGCAGAAGTTCGCCCGCGTCCTCCTTGCGGAGCGGCTCCTTCTTCACCTCCTTCACAGGTGCGAAGTAGACGCCGTCCCAGAGGGAGAACGGCTCCCAGTCACGCGGCGCGGTCTTCCAGCATTCGGGGTGGCAGTCGAAGCGTTCGTAGCCGCCCGACGTTTCCTTCAGTGCGCTGATGACGGGCGCGTGATCGACGAGGGGCTTCTGGCAGACGGTGCAGACGTGCCCGCGTGATCGGATGTTCCATTCCTGCGACATTGGTGGTCTCTCCCCTTCCGTCAGCCGCGCTGACGCAAAATCTCGTAGAGGGTCACGCCGACGGCGACCCCCGCATTGAGCGACTCGAAGCCGCCTGGCATCGGCAGTTCCGCGATGAAGTCGCAGGTCGTGCGCACGAGGCGCGAAATGCCCGCGCCCTCCGCGCCGATGACAAGCCCGACGCGCCCCTTGAAATCGACTTTCGTATAGGGCTTCGCGTCCTCGCCCCAGCCAAGCCCGGTGAACCAGAGGCCGGCCTCCTTCAGGCTCTCCATCGCCCGCACGAGGTTCACGACATGGGCGACGCGGATGTGCTCCGCCCCGCCCGCCGACGCGCGAACCGCCGCCGGCGTGATGCCGCAGGCGCGGTCTTCGGGAATGATGACGCCCGTCACGCCCACCGCACACGCCGTGCGAAGAATCGAGCCGACGTTCTGCGGGTCTTCCAAGTGATCCAGCACAAGCACGAGCGCATTCTCGTCCTCACGTGCTGCCGCGAGAATCTCCTCGAACCCGGCATACGGATAGCCCGTCGTCTTCAGCGCCACGCCCTGATGGTGCCCGAAGCGCGTCAGACGGTCGAGCTGATCGCGCTCCATCGTCCGCACGACGAGTCGCCGCGCCCGCGCCTCGTCGCGAATGCGGCGAATCTGCTCGTCCTCGTCGGGATACGCCGGCGGCAGGACGATTTCCGTCGCCGTCCGCCGTCCGGCGGCGAGCGCCTCCTCAACGGGATTGCGCCCGTAGATCCACTCCCCGCCCGTCACGAGTTCGCGAGGTCCCCTGCGATGATGCCGCTCGTCCCTCATTTGGACGAGACTCCCATCCGATAGCCGTTGAAGCGACGGGTGTTGTAGAGCGGTTGCTTCGGATCGACCGTCAGCCCCATGGCCTTGCGGATGGCGACGATGTCCTTCACGAACTGCGGCTTGAGCTGATTCACCTTCGCCCCGTGCGCGTTGGCGAGAAGAAGAACCTGGCAGTAGGCGTCGGCATTCTCGGCGAACCACTCCGCCTCCTCGATGTCACGTCCGCCGCATACGATGCCGTGATTCTCCATGAAGACCACGTTCGACTTCTTCGCAGCCTCTGCGACGGACTTCGCCACGTCGTCCGTGCCCGGCGTCGCATACGGCGCAAGGGGAATCTGCGAAAGGAAGATGTCCGCTTCGGGATTCACGCCGTTCGGCGGCACGATGCCGGCGAAGAGGAAGGCGTTGCAGTGCGGCGGATGGCAGTGCATGCAGGCGTTCATCCCCGTCGAGCGCATCATCGCGATGTGAACCTTCACCTCGCTCGTGCGCGGACGGTAGCCGCAGAGTTGCCCCGCATTCATGTCCACGAGGCAGATGTCCTCCGGCTTCATGAAGCCCTTGCAGCAGAGCGTCGGGGAGCAGAGCACGAGATCCTCGCCCACGCGCACGGAGAGGTTGCCGCCGTTGCCGTCGGTGTAGCCGCGCGCGTAGATGCGCCGCCCCATTTCGCAAATCTGCTCCTTTACGCGGCGAATCGGCGCGGACTCGAAAAACTTGTCGAGTTCCTTGCGCGTCTTGGGCTGAGGCCCGTTCCGCCAGTCATACACTCGATTCACGAGCGGCGGATTGATATATAATTTCTTATCCATAGCCGTATTATACCATATTTCCATCGACATCGGCTCCGGGGGAACCGACGCGCCAAGGGGCAAGACCACGAACGACACAAGCGAAGAAACGGAATCCGCTCACGGCTCGCCGGTGAAGAGCGCGGTCGTCGCGTAGTAGGGATCGGAAGTGTAGCGGCAGCCGAGGCGGCGTAAGCCGGCCTGGTCGCCGGGCGTGACCATATGGGTCATGTGGACTTCACAGCCGCGAAGTTCGTTCAGTTTCTCCATGGCAATCTGCGCGGCGGGATTCGTCGTCGAGGAAATCGCAAGTCCAATCAGCGCCTCGTCGAGATTCAGTGACGTGTAGCCGACCTTCAGGATGTCCTGCTTCATGTGGGCAATCGCCTGAATCACGTTCGGCGCAATGAGCGGAATCTGGTTCGGGATGCCCGAAATCGCCTTGACGGCGTTCATCACCATCGCGGCGGCAGCGTGCATCTCGTCCGAGTTGCGGCCCGTCACGATGCGCCCGTCCTTCAGCTGAATCGCCGCGCCCGAGACAATCGTCCCGCCCGCCTTGCCCTTGCCGCGCAACCGCGCCGACTCCGCCGTCTGCCGCGCCGATTCGACCACGACACGGTCTTCCGGCTTCAGTCCGAGGGACTCCATCAACTCCTTCGCCCGCTCCACCGAATCGCGGTCGGTCGTGCCTTCCGCAAACTGGCACTGATAGCGGAGAAAGCGACGGATGACCTCCTGCTTGGAGGCCTGGCGCACGACCTCGTCATCCACGATGCCGAACCCGATGCGGTTCACGCCCATATCCGTCGGCGACTTGTAGGGACACGCCCCCTTCGTCATTTTCTGCCAAATTGCCACCAGCAGCGGGAATGCGTCCACGTCGCGGTTGTAGTTCACCGTCTTCACCCCGTACGCCTCAAGGTGGTAGGGGTCGACCATGTTCTTGTCGTTCAGGTCGATCGTCGCCGCCTCGTAGGCGATGTTGAGCGGATGGTCGAGCGGCAGATTCCAGACGGGGAACGACTCGAACTTCGAGTAGCCTGCGACGTTGCCCATGCGATACTCGTGGTAAATCTGCGTGAGGCAGGTCGCGAACTTGCCCGAACCCGGTCCCGGCGCCGTCACGACGACAATCGGCTTCTCCGTCCGCACGAACTCGTTCTTGCCGTAGCCCATGTCGGAGACGATCGTGTTGACGTCCGCCGGATAGCCCGCCGTCTTGTAGTGATAGTAGACCCTGACGCCGCGCCGTTCGAGTTTGGCGCGGAAGAGCTTGACGGCGGTCTGCTCCTGGTAGCGCGTGATGACGACGCCGCGCACGGTCAGCCCGAGATTGCGCAGATCGTCAATCAGTTTCAGCGCGTCGTCGGCATAGGAAATGCCGAAGTCGGCCCGCATCTTCTTGCGCTCGATGTCGCCCGCGTAGAGGCAGAGGATGACCTCCGCCTGATCCTTCAGCGTCTGCAGGAGGCGGAGCTTCACGTTCGGGTCGTAGCCGGGCAGGCACCGTGCCGCGTGAAAGTCGTTCATCAGCTTCCCGCCGAACTCAAGGTAGAGTTTGCCGAACCTGCCCGCACGGCGGCGAATCTCCTCCGACTGCTCGGCGAGATACTTCTCGTTGTCGAATCCAAGTTTCATTTCCTGTTGATCTCGTCGAGGATTTCCTGAATGCGCCCCTTGCACCGACCGCAGCCGCCGCCCGCCTTCGTGAAGTTCGTCACTTCCTCGACTGTCGTCAGCCCGTTCTCGGTAATCACGCGGCGAACCTCGTTCTCGGAAACGTTGTAGCACGTGCAAAGCACGGTTTCCTCAAGGTTCTTGTCGGTATTCGCACCGGTTTCGTAATTCTTGATTGCCGCCTCCATCGCCTCGCGTCCCATGACGCTGCAGTGCATCTTCTGCGGCGGAAGCCCCCCGAGATAGTCGGCAATCTCCTTGTTGGTGATCTTCTTCGCCTCATCAAGGGTCTTGCCGATCACCATTTCGGTCAGTGCCGACGAACTCGCGATTGCGCTCGCGCACCCGAACGTCTGGAACTTCGCCTCGCGGATTCGCCCGTCGGGACCGAGTTTGAACTGAAACTTGAGCGCGTCTCCACACGCCAACGACCCGACGGTCGCCGTACCGTCCGGATTCTCGATGGAACCCACGTTCCGTGGATTCCGGAAATGATCCATCACCTTCTCTGAATAATTCCACATGCCAAGCGTTCCTTGCTATCCGTGAACGGGGCATTATTATACCAAAAATCCGACACCTACGCCTGACAGAGCCAGCACGA
>CAVDWI010000051.1:0-12019 GCA_963612485.1 Barnesiella intestinihominis | reverse complement strand
CCTGATGAGGGTGGTGGCGAACGAGTAAAACGCCTTGAACGAAATATGGTATAATCCATATGGTGGGTGTGGTGGTTGGGGAAAATGGGGATTTTATGGGGGATTTTGTGATATAATCTCGCGGCGTTGGCTCGATTGATTGCGCCTAATTGACACGAATTGCCACGAACTTTGCCCAAAATTGGGCAAACTCTTGCAGGAGTGTCGGCGGAGTCAGTTGTCAACAGGTTGTCAAAACACATGACTCCGCCGCATGAACTGCGGGACGGTCAGGAAAGGAAACTGGTCAAATGGATAAGGTCACAACCATCATGCGAGGCGTCACCCTGCGCAAGGGTGTGCGCGGAGACGTCGTGCGCTACTGCGTCATGATCAAGGGTCAGCGCGTGCGTCGGAACGCCGCACTGCCCGCCAGTCTGCTCGTCGGCAGAAACGGCAAGCCGACCACACTCCTGAAACAGGACTACGCAAAGTTCGTCGCCCAGGTCTGCGCACGGCAACCCGGCGCACTCGGAGCAAGCGGTCGGCGCGTCCCATCCTGCCGCGAACTGCTGAAGGCGTATGAGGAAATGGCGTGGAAGCGTCATTGGAATCCCGACTACCGCCGTCCGGCGGCGACGACGATTGATCTTGTGGTGACGAACTTCAAGCGGTGCGTGGAGACGAGCGGGCTTTCGTGGGACACGTCCTACGAGACGCTTATGGACAGCGACACGGTGCGGCGGATATTCAATGCGTTTCGGGAGAAAGGGATCAGCGGGCTGACGGCGTTCACCTACGTGTGCTCGATGAAGAGCGTGACGGCGAAGTGGACGATCGTGGAATACCGCGACCGAGGGTATGAGGTGAGCAGTCCGATACTGCCGGACTTCGGGCGGGCGCGTGATGCGCCGTGCTACCGGCGGCTCGAGCCGGAGATGGTGAAGAGGATAGAGGCGTGGTATGCGGGGCTTGCGAGCGGTGCGGCGGACGAATACCTTGGAGCGACGATTATCTACCAGCTGGCGGTGCGTCCGAACGACATCGGGCGGCTGACGGCGGAGAACTTTCCGGTTGGGGAGAACGGGCGGCGGCGGCTTGTCTACAAGCCGGCGAAGACGGCGCAGAGTTCGAACAGGCGGGTGGACATCGAGATACCCGACGCCTTGTGGGAGCAGATACGAGCGCTCGCCGGGGAGCGGCTGGATGCGGGGAAGCCGCTGCTTGAGCACTGGCGGCGGACGTTCAACAAGATCAATGCGTCGATGCGCAAGGCGTGTGGGATGGAGGGGTGGACGAAGGCCTCGTATGAGTTGCGGAAGCTGTGCATAGACGGGACGATGCGGCGGCAGGGTGCGGATCAGGCGGTGCGGTTGAGCGGCGACCGGCGGGAGACGCTTGAGAAATACTACATGGACCCCTACAAGAGCGACATTCCACTTGGGTTGACGGCGCCGCTCGGGCGGATTGGGGGAGGTGGGACGGCGGCGCAGAGCGCGGCGCGGCAAGACTGTAAGGCGGATGTGGTTGGGGGAGCGGCCGCGCAGAGCGCGGCGTGGCAAGACTGTAAGGCGGATTGGGTTGGGGGAGTTGCGCCCGACGGCGCGGGCGCGGCAAGACTGGAGGCTGGCGCAGGGGAGGGGCAAGACGCTTAGTTGGGGGAACGGAGGGGAACTCGGACTTGGGAGAGGGAGCGGACGGGGCGTGGGAGGGGCGAGAAGCCTTTGGGAGAGGGGTTGCGAGGGGTAACGTTACCCCGAAAACGACTTGGATTCGTGGCTGGCGCGGCGATTGCCGCGCCGTTTCTGCTATTATTTCGCTGGGGTAAAACGCCCTGAAAGGAAATGGTGGCAGAAATGACGCGGACAGAACTGAACACGGCGAGTGCGGAGGCGCGGCAGGACGCGCTGATGGCGGCACGGAGGCGGTTTCGAGAGAATCGCGATACTTTCATACAGGCGAATCCGAACGGGGTGTCGAACGCGGAGCGACAGGCGTTCGATGCGCGGCGGAGGCAAGCGGGGCTTGGGGCGCACGAGATGGAGATGCTGAAGGAGCGCAATCGCGGTGCGCTTGCGGAGGCGCACGAGCGTCGTCTTGGCGAGGCGGAGCGCGGGATGGAGGCGGCGAGGCTGACGAGCGCGGCGGACTTGGAGGCGAAGAAATACGAGTCCGACGCCGGGGTGAGCCGAGCGGAGAAGGAATGGGCGGCGCGTAAGGAGATTGCGGCGGGAGACGTTGCGGCGCGTCGATACGACGCGGATGCGCGGAAGAGCATTGCGTCGGAGGAGATTGCGGGGCGCGAGCGGATTGGCGCGGCGAGCAACGCGAGTGCGCTTGAGGTGGAGCGCGAACGGACGAAACAGGCGGAGGCGCGGAGTCGGGTCGAGTTGCAGCAGGAGGCTGCGAAGGTTCAGCAGCAGCGTGAGAAGGCGTTGTTCGAGAGTCGGCTGAAGACGGACGCGGCGTTGCAGGGGAAACTCGTGACGGAGGCTGGGAAGCTGATGCGCGAGAACCCGAACATGACGCCGGAGGAGGCGAAGGAGAAGGCGAAGGGACTGCTCATGCAGGGCGGAGCGGCGAGCGGCGGGCTTGCGTCGTTTCGTGCGGACTGACTGGAAGCGAGAGAGGAGGACGGGATGGGACTTTCGGAGGAACTGGCGAAGAGTCCGGCGATTCGGATGGCGGGGTCGGACGGGCACGTATACAGTGCGGAGGCGAGCCGCGCCGGGGAGATGGCGAAGGCGGCGTTGGCTGAGGGGGTTGAGCTGAAGCCGTTCATCCGGACGCAGGACGCGGAGGGGAATGAGCACGAATACTCGCCGTTCGACGAGGCAGGCTTGCGCGGTGCGGCGGAGCGCGGGGAGACGGCGTACAACGGCGGAGCGGACGCGCCCGGCGCGTGGAGTTGGGAGGGCGTGAAGGCCGGGGTGAAGGGGATGTTCGTCGATCCGACCGGGGAGGACGGGACGGTAATCTACATGCTGAAGAACCTTGCGAGCGGGCTTGGGACGGCGGCGACGACGGTTGCGCGTGGGATTGCGAAGGGAACGCTCGGGACGGCGACGGCGGCGTTGGCGGGCATTGAGCACGGCGTGCGGAAGGCAGCCGGGAGCGACACGCGGAAGCCCGGATTCCTTGGTGCGGTGAACGAGGGGCTGAACGGGACGATCGACTGGCTGACGCCCGACGTCTTCGAGAAGCGCGGGCAATACGACGGCATCGACGGTGCGGCGGAAACGGTCGGGTCGGTGCGCGGGTTGGCGGAGATGGTTGCGAACCTGAAGGGGATCGGGAATCTGACGAAGGGATATGCCGCGCTGACGAAATCGGCGAAGGCGGCGCACGGGCTGACGGGTGCGAGTTTCGGGCTTGCGAAATACGGTGAGATGGGGGAAGACCCGAACGGTCCCGGAGGGATACGGCAGGAGTTGGCCGCGCTGGTCGCGGGCGGAGTCGAGGGGGTTATCTTCGGGCTGTGGAGTCCGTTCCGTCTTGGGGCGGAGGCGTTCAAGGCGGCGTCGCCGTTTGTGCAGGAGACGCGCGCGGAGGTGACGAAGCGGTTCATCGGGCGGATGCTGGCGAGCGGGGCGGACATGGCGGCGGTGTCTGCGACGCGCGAGGGCGCGGAGCGACTGGCGACGGTCGGGCTTGAGGACGCGGAGGGGAACGAGGTTCGCTGGAACGAGAAGACCTGGCAGGAAGTCGCGAAGACGGTTGGGAGCGAGTTCCTTGTGGGAAGTGCGTTTGGGGTGGTCGATCCCGTTGGGAAGTCGCTGGACTGGTGGATGTGGCGGCGAGCGAAGAAGCGGCAGGGTGCGGACTTGGCGGCGACGGGGAAGCTGAAGGTGGCGATGAGCTACCAGGTGGAGAAGAACCGTGAGGCCTACGCGCCGATGATGAACGCGGAGGCGGAGCGGGCGTTGGCGACGGCGGCTGAGATGGCGGCGCGGCGGAACGGCGTTGCGCCCGGCGGCGCGGGCGCGGCGAGACTGGAGGCGGGCGCGGACGGGGCAAGGCGCACGGTTGATGGAGCGGGCGGCGCGGCGGATGCGCCGGTTGGGAAGTTCGAGGTTGGGAACGTCTCGGAGATTCTCGAAGGCGGGGCGGTGAAGTTCACTGACGGGAGCGTATGGCGGCGCGGGCGCGACGGCGCGGGGGCGACGATTACGGTTGCGGACGGGACGATACTGGACGCGGCGACTGGGCGGCTCGTCGGCTACGCGGCCGGGGAGACGAAGTTCGAGAAGGGAGCGGGCGCGGCTGGGGAAGCGCCCGGCGGCGCGGGCGCGGGCGAAGAGGCAAGACGCATAGTTGAGGGGACTGGCGGCGCGGGACGATACGCGACCTGGTGCGGTCGGCGGATGCGGCTGGCGGGACGGACGCGCTGGTGGAGATCGGGGGACGGCAGCGGGCGGCCGGGAACGCGGCGTTTGCGGACGATGCGAACCGTGCGGCGACGGTCTTGCGGCGCGGGACGGAGGAGTTGATTGCGGCGGTGCGCGACGGCGAGATGGACGGGCGGACGGGCTACACGATTGCGAAGAACCTTGGCGTGGATTCGGTTGGCGCGGAATGGCGTGCGGCGCAGGACGTGGCGATGCGGCTTGCGGACGAGATGGGCTACGAGGAGCTTCTGACGGTTGCGCACGCGGTGCGCGTGGCGGCGGCGAAGCGCGGGTGGACTGGGAGCCGGCGCGAGATTGACGACGCGATTGCGGAGGGGCGGCGGAAGGCCGGGGCGACGGCAGACCGCGAGCCCGTGGAGACTGGCGACGGGCGGATGCTGACGGTCGGTGAAGTCGAGGCGGAGATGGGCAAGGGGCGCGGCGAGGTGGAAGCGCCCGGCGGCGCGGCGAACGGCGGGGCGACGGCGATTTTCGACGCGGCGGCGCGGACGAGCGAGAACCGAGGGGTTGACCTTGTGGCGCGTGAGGACGGCAGCTTCGGGGTTGCGCGGTGGCCGAAGGCGCGTATCGAGGTGAGCGCGGAGGGGATTCGCATCGACGGGCTGCGGATTGAGGACTTGACGGGCGAGGGGAATCTTGCGGACGCGGCGGCGTTCGTGGCGCGTGTGCGCGGGCTTGCGGAGAAGACGGGCAAGGGTGTGCTTGTCGGTGACGCGGACGTGGCGGAGGCGTTGCGGCTGATCGAGGGGGAGATCCGTCGCGAGGGGATGGAGGTCTACGGGGCGGAGCGCATGGCGGAGTTCGGGCGGCTGGTGGAGCGGCTGTCGGAATCGCTGCCGACGGCGAAGGTGACGCACGACGCGGCGAGTTTCGAGGCGGCGATGACCGAGGCCGGGACTCGGGCGTGGCGCGACTCGAAATACGAGACATACGGGTGCGTGACGAAGGACGGGCGCATCTGCCTGAACCCGCTTGTGGTGGACTTCGACACGCCGCTGCACGAATACGGGCATCTTGCGCTCGACGTGGCGCGGAACGCGAACGCGGCGCTTGTGGAGCGTGGGCTGAAGCTTGCGCGAGCGAGCGAGGAATACAGGCGGATAGCGGAAGACCCGGTCTACGCGAAGCAGGGCGAGGCGGCGATGGCGGAGGAAGCGCTCGTGCACCTGATAGCGGCGCGTGGCGAGGCGCTTGTGAAGGAGCGCGGGATCGGGGAGAAGCTGAAGGCGTGGCTGTCGGAGTTCTGGAAGTCGTTCGGGGACGCGGTCGGGATACGCGACCTGACGGGCGAGCAGATTTCGCGGATGACGATGGCGGACGTCGCGGACGCGATCGGGTCGGAGATGCTGGGCGGGCGCGAGTTCGGGAGCGCCCGCGCAGAGCGCGGCGCGGCAAGACTGGAGGCTGGCGCGGGAGAAGAGGCAAGACGCATAGTTGAGGGCGGCGGCGATGGCGCGGGGGAGGCGAGGCGCACGGTTGAGGGCGGCGGCGCGGGAGCGTTCGTGAGGATTGGGGAGCGCGGTGCGGAGGTCGTGCGGCCGACGCGGAAGGCGGTGAAGGGGCGGACGCGGAAGCCGTTTGGCGTCGAGGCCTACGACGAATCGCAGGAGAGCGGGCGGAACGGTCTGTTGCGCTGGGCGAAGGACAACGACGGGTTGCTGCGGATACCGATTGACCGGGAGCGGACGGTTCCGGGCGGCGAGGTGAAGTTCAAGGCGGACGACGCGAACGTGACGGACTGGATCATCCGGCGGCTGAACGGGCGGCGGCTCGTGCTGACGAAGAACGGTGCGATTGCGCTGAAGGGGCGGAACGGGAAGGTGGAGTTTCCGACCGGGGAGTTGCGCGACCTGTTCGGGGCGAAGTTCAAGGAGGGCTCGAACGACGGGCTTGGTGAGAAGCTTGCGGCTGAACTTGGGGAGGCGCGGTGGGGGCGTGCGACGATTGAGGAGATAGCGGACGCGCTCGGCAAGGACCGGCGGAACTACGCGGCGTGGGTTGAGCGGCAGAAGGCGGTGCGGCGCGGCGAGCGACCGGCGACGGACGAGGAGCGCTACTACATGGAGCAGGCGGAGCGCGAGGAGGCGTTCCGGCGCGAGGAGGTCGCCGCCGGCGGTGAGCGCTATCGCGGGGAGGACTTGCTGGACGCGGAGGCGGCGAAGGCGTCGGCGGCGTGGGAAGAGGCGGACTACGACCGGTGGGTTGCGTCGGAGGTTGCGGCTGGGCGGTTCAAGCGCGGGCGCGAGAGCGTTCGCAAGATTTCAAAGGAAGGAGTTGAGCGTTCGAAGGCGAATGCCGCGCTTGCGGTGCTGAAGGGCAAGGAGTATGTCAACCGGTCAACTGGGATACGGGCGCGACTTTCCACGGCTGGCGTAAACAAGATGCTGAGCAACGCGGCGGTCGGGAAGTCCGTTGCGAACGGATTCACGCGAAGTCAGCACAATGCGCTGGCGGCGGAGATCGATCGTCTCTACGAGGATTCGTATCTCGTGGAGAGCCGAGCGGACAGGTCTGGCGATGCGAACGTGCGGAGCATCAAGCGGTTTGTCTGCCCCGTGGAGATTGGCGAGACGGAAGCCGGGGCCTACATCACGGTGAAGGAATCCGTGGAACACGGGAATCGGATCTATTCGGTTGAGGGGATAAAGATAGCGGCGTTGCCCCCAACAATGAAAAGAGTCATTTCTGACCACAATTCGGCCGACAACGCCGCAACAGGTGGGAGTATAGCAAATGGTTTGGCGGCGCGTCAAGTGGCGGCGGAGGAGGACGCGGCGTATCTTGACGCGGTGAGACGCGGGGATGCGGAGACGGCGAAGCGGCTTCTGCGCACGGCGTGGGAGCGGAGCGGCTATGCGAGCGAGCAGGGCTACCGTGGAAGCCACGCCGCGCCCGGTGCGTCCGTGGGACGCGGGGAGTTCGAGGACATCGGGCGGCTGACGCGGGCGAACGAGGCTGGCGAGAGCGTGAACCTGTGGGGAATCGCCAACGGCATATCGCCTGTTCCGGAGGGCTTCTTCACGGCGGAGGGCTACCGTCGGTATGGCCACGCGGACAAGTCGTCGGAAGAGGCGCGGACGGCGGTCGCGGCGGCAATGGATAAGGTTCGTAGCGGCAATGGCGAGGCGACGATTACGGTCTACCGAGCCGTGCCGAAGGGCGTTCGAGCAGACGCGCTCCAGAGCGGCGGGCAGTGGGTTTCGCCGTCGCGCACCTACGCCGAGGAGCACGGCGCGGCGAACCTCAACGGGGACTACCGCATCATCGAGCAGAAGGTTCGCGCCGCCGACCTGTGGTGGGACGGGAACGACATCCGCGAATGGGGGTATGACGACGGGCGGCAATACGTTTACCGCGACGGGGCGAACGGGATGAAGCTGGCGACCGTGACTTACGACGACGCGGGCGAGGTGATCCCGCTTTCGCGGCGGTTCGACACGCGCAATGAGGACGTCCGCTTCGGGCGGAGCGGGGTGACGGAGAGCGTGTTTCGGTATGCGCCGACGAAGGGCGCGGAGGCGATTGGCGAGACGGAAGGGAACGGTGCTGGCATTGCTGGCGGCGAGGAGAAGTCCGCCGCGCTTCGTCCGTGGACGCGTGCGGGGAGTCCGTGCGCGGAGGCGAAGCCGATAGCGTTCGACGCGGCGGATCTGCTGCAGTTCTGGCGGCGTGTCGTGGACGGCGGGCGATTCCGCGTGGCGAAGGGCGAGCACGTGCCTGGGCGGAGGAACGCGGTGGGTGTGAACGCCGGCGGGAAGGACATCACGGTGGCGGCGCGGCTGTTCGGGATGTTCGATGCGGGCGACCGAGCGCGGCTGAAGGAGGAGCTGAAGGGGCGCGGGTTCTGGCGCAACGAGGACTTGGAGTGGTGCGCGGGCGCGACGAAGGAGGCGATTGCGGCGGAGCGTGCGCGGAGCGAGGCGAAGCTGGACGAGGAGATCGGGCGGCTCGTGAAGGAGCGTGTGCTGATGGGCAAGGGCGGCGAGCATTACGCGGCGGAGGTGATGGCGCACGAGATCGCGCACACGCTCGCGAAGATGCCGGGCGGCGACCTGGGCCCGACGATGAACGCGGCGAAGACGCTGCTGGACGAGATGAGCGGCGCGCTCAGGAAGGGCGAGGGCGCGGCGGATGTGAAGGCGGAGACGGCGCGGCTGATCGCGTGGTGGCACGGGACGAAGGAGATGCCGAGCTACTACCGCCGCGATTCGGAGCGGTTCGCGGAGGTGTTCGGGATCTTCCTGACGCAGCCGGAGGGCGTGAAGGCGCGGTCGCCGCGCGTCTACGAGATCTGCCGCGAACTGCTGTCGAAGAACCAGCGGGCGTGGTCGGCGTATCACGAGATCTGCTCGGAGAAATGGAGCGGGACGTCGAACGAGCGAATCCTGCGGGAGATCGAGCGGACGTGGGACGGGGAGTTCGCGGCGAGGGCGGCGAGGCTGAACGCGGACATGAACGCGGGTTCGTGGAAGAAGGTGGACGAGCTGAACTACGCGCTGAACGACCGCTACGGGCCGATGTTCGCGCTTGGGATGCGGAACGTGAAGGCGGAGCGCAAACGTCTTGCCGGGGAAGTCGCCGCCGGGCGGATGACGCAGGGCGAGGCGGACGCGCGGATCGGGAGCATGGAGCGGACGGTGACGGCGTTGCGGAGCGGGCTCTACGACCTTCAGCGGCTCGAGGGCGGCGAGGCGCGGCTGATGGTTTCGGGGTTCAACGACGTGATCGAGGGCGCGGTGAAGGACGGGGTGAACTGGACGGACGTCCGCCGCTACGCGCACCTGATGCGCGTGATCGAGATCGGCGGGCGGGCGACGGCGCACGGGGTCGACCCGTCGCGGGCGGCGGCGATGCTGGACGAGATGTCGGCGCGGCTTGGCGAGGAGGGCTACGGGCGCGTTGAGGAGACGTGGAAGAAGTTCCGCGCGGTCTACGAGCGGTTCGTGCTGGACGACGCGCGCGTTCAGCGGATGTTCGACGGGCAGACGAACGCGATGCTTCGGCGGAACGCGCACTACGTGACGATGAGGCACACGGTTGGCGTGGAGGATCTTGCGGACTACGAGCGGCGTGTGAAGGAGTTCGAGGCGACCGGGCGCGGCGACCCGACGGAGTTCATGACGGCGAAGATCGTGCGCGGACTTTCGGGGATCGACGGGCGCGACGGGGTCTACAAACTGCACCGGCTGACGGGTTCGGTGGACGCGACGACCGACCCGATTGTGGCGACGGTGAAGAAGGCGGTGGAGATCAAGCGGGCGGCGGTGCGGAACGAGCTGGTGCGGAGCCTGGCGAAGATGGTGACGGAGTGCGGCGTGAAGGATTCGCTGGACGGTGCGGCGCGGACGGTCGAGAACGAGCGGTTCGGGACGCTCGCCTACCTTGAGGACGGCCAGACGCGGCGGCTGGTGGTGCCGAAGATCATCGCGAAGAGCTTCACGGCGAAGACGGGCGGCGAGCTGAGGGAGTTCGGCGCGGCGATGCGGGCGCTCCGGAACACGATGACGCTGTGGAATCCGGCGTTCATCAACCGCGCCTACCTGCTCGACAAGGCGGCGCTCGAGACGAACCTGAAGGGGATGCACAAGAGCGCGGTGGACGTGATCGCTGGGGCGATACCGTTTGCGCGACTGCCGAACTACGCGATGGACAACTACCTTGCGCGGTTCACGGGCTTCACGAAGACGTGGCTCGGGCGGCTGCTCTACAACGAGCACACGGTGAACTACTACGTGCGGGACGCGCAGAAGATCGCGGACATCGTCTACAAGGGGCGGTTCGGCGAGGAGGCGCGACGCGCGGCGGAGCTGCGCAAGGCCGGGGACACGAGCGGCGCGGCTGAGATCGAGGAGCGGCTTGGGGTTGCGCAGCAAATGCTGCGCAGGAACGTGTTCCAGTCGAGCTGGGAGTTCAACAAGCTGCAGTCGGCGGCGACGGTGGGCGACGTGGCGCACGCGTTCGGGCTCGAGCAGAGCGCGGCGGACGCGAAGGGCTGGCGCGGCGCGGTGAAGAAGGCGGGACGCGCCTACAACCGCTACGAGGAGGAGCAGGAGGCCGTCACGAAGATCGTGGCGTGGCTCTACGACGCGAAGACGAACCCGAACCGTGACGCGGATGCTCGGGCGCGGCTCGTGATCGAGCAGGGCGGGACGCCGAACCTGAGCGCGCGCGGCGTGCTGGCGACGCACATCGAGAACGCGACGGGGTTCTTCTGGAACGTGCGCAAGGAGGCGACGCTCCGGACGTGGCGGGCGTTCCGCGACCACCCGCAGGAATGGGCGGCGAAGGCGGTCGCGCAGACGGTGCTGCCGGCGGTGATGAAGGGCTTCGCGGTGATGGGCGGGCTGAAGTGGCTCTTCCTGAACTACGTGTTCGACAACGACGAGAAGCGGCTTCAGCAGAGTGCGCTCGCGCCCGTCATCAACTACTACGAGTGGATGGGCAGGGCGTTGAGGAACGTGCCGGGCTACCAACAGCGGAACTACAACGTGATACCGCTCTGGACGCCGCCGGAGGGCGGCACGTTCGCCCTGCGGATCAAGTACGCGCCGGAGGAGTTCGCGGCGGTGAACGCCGTCCACGCGGCGATGAACGCCTGGATGCCGGACCCGACCGACCCGGACGCGAACATCGACACCGCGCTGCAGTCGATGCGGACGGAACTTCTGCCCGACCTTCTGGGCGACAACCCGGCGGCGATGCTCGTCTCCGCCGTGCTGAACCCAATCTTCGGCGAGAACGTCCACGACAACTTCCGAGGGCGCGACATCTATTCGGACGACGCCATCGTGGCGCGGTGGACGGCCCCGAAATACCTCGCGGCGGAAATGGCGCGGAACGTCGTCAACTATTCGCCGATCGGCTCGCTCGTCGCGGCGATTCCCGACCCGAATGACAAGATGCGGGAGGTGGAGACGCCGGGTGCGCTCGACGTCCTGCTGAACAAGGTGCCGGTGCTGTCGAAGATCCCGGCGAGTTGCCTTGGGTTCTGGGCGACGCCGTCGCGCACGGGCGCAATCGCCGGGGCGAAGCGGTTGGACGACCAATACCGCGCCAAGGCGCGGCTGATCGCGAGCGACGTGCTGGCGAAGTGCGTCCAGCGCGGGACGCTCGCGGGTGCGGACGCGGACATCGGGAAGGTTGACCAGACGACGCGCTCGCTCGTCTACGAGAGCCTGATGCGCGGCTGGCGGGCGTATTGGAGGGACGCGGCGCTCGACGAGAGAAGCCGCGCCTACAAGGTGGTGAAGAACCTGAAGTATCCGGCGGCGCGAGCGATTGCCGAACGCGCCCTGAGATCCGCCTACGAGACGGAGGATTAGCGCGGGCGAAGCCGCCGCGCACGCTCGAACGGGCGCGGCGGTTGGGGATTTTCGGGGATTTTCGGGGGGCGGATATGTTGGCGGATTGGCGGGAGTTCGCGCCCGTTCGCGCAGTTATGAGCGATTCCCAAGATTCCCCGTTGCAAAGGTGAAACCACCTTTGGTATAATTTGCGCCGTAAGCCCCGCGTGGGGCGAATTCGAACAACCACTGAAGGACAACCACAATGGCAAACATGGGAAAGACAACGAAGCGGCAAGTCGCCATACGACTTGACCTTCACCTCTGCCGAGCGGTCGAGAAGAAGTT
>CAVDWI010000050.1:0-12508 GCA_963612485.1 Barnesiella intestinihominis | reverse complement strand
ACGATACGGCCGTCATCGAGAACTGCTCGATCATCTCGAATGTCGTTCAGGGTTCGGTTTCGGGGGCGGCTGGTGTCTGGAGCGATTCGTCGTGGTATACAACACTCCGCAACTGCGTCATCGTTGGCAACTGGCAGACGGCATCCAATGCGTTTTCGAGCGCGACGCTGACGGGATACACGAAGGTCTATAATTGTGTGGCGGATGTTGCGCCAAGTCGTTCGTCCTTTTACAGCGATTCCACGGGCTTTACCCTCGGTGACAAGGAGTCGATGTTCAAGAACTTCGAGGGCGGGGACTTCACGCCGAAACCGGGGAATGCGCTTGCGAACAAGGGCGCGACGCCGTCCTATGTGGCGACGGTCGATCTCGCCGGGAATCCGCGCGTCTTTGGCAAGGCGATTGACATCGGCTGCTACGAGGTGCAGCGCAACAGCGGGTTCATCGTCCGCATCCGCTGACCTTACGGACGAAAGGAGCGACTTGATGTTCGGTTCGTTACTCGCCGCCGCGCTCGCGGCGGTCTCCCTTGATGACTTCAAACCCGTGTATCGGGCGCGGGTGACGCCGGAAGCCCCGAATCAGGTGCGGCTCGACTTGCCGAGTGCGGAATGGGGCTGTGGGCTGAAGTGGGAGCCGAGTCCGGCGGCGGACTTCAGCGCGGCGAAATATCTCGCGGTGGACGTGGAGAACCTCTCGAAGACGCGCCAGGCGCGGCTCACCCTGCATGTCTCGGCGGGCGTAGCGGACGGCGATTCGGGCGACCACGCGACGGCAATCTTCAAGAAGAACCGCTCCATCAACACGGGCGTCGGACTGAACCCGGGCGAGAAGCGCACGATGAAACTCCTGCTCACGCATCCCGAGGTCTATGGTGCGCCGGAGAATGCCCGCGGGCCCTACGTCATCGACACGAAGCACATCACGTCCGTTCAGCTGATGATGCAGTGGCCCTACGAGGACGAGGTGGAGGGACTCGCCGAACTGCGGCTTTCGGACCTGCGCCTTGAGGGCGAACCAGAGACGGCGCGGTTCGTTCCGCCCGAGAAATACATTCCCTTCGTCGATAAGTACGGACAGTTCGCCCACGCCGAATGGCCGGAGAAGGTGCATACGGACGGGGAACTCGCCGCCGACCTCGCGGCGGAACGGGCGGCGCTCTCCCCCGCGCCGGATTCGTGGGATCGCTTCGGCGGTTGGAAGGATGGTCCCCAACTCGCCGCGACGGGCAACTTCCGCACCGAGAAGGTGGACGGCAAGTGGTGGCTCGTCACTCCCGAGGGACACCTCTTTTTCTCCGTCGGACTCGACGTGACGCGGGTCATGACCGACATCACGGACGCGACGAAGCACCCCGACTGGTATCAGGGCGAGATTCCGTCCGGCGGCAAGATGGCGTTCACGATCTGGAATCTTGAGAAGAAGTTCGGCAAGAAGGACTTCGCGGCGGATTATTTCGACTTCATTTTCAAGCGGTTCGATTCGTGGGGGCTGAACACCATCGGCAACTGGAGCGCGCCCGAACTCCTGATGGCGTCGCGCAAGCCCTACGTCGCCTGTGTGCTGGAGCGAGCCAAGGGTGTGCCGCGCCATGAGAAATACCACCTCTATGACTTCACCGCACCGGACTTCGAGGAGAAGATGCGTGCGGCGATCCGCGACAAGTTCGCGACGGACAAGTCGCTCCAGCACGCGGCGAAAGACCCGATGTGCATCGGCTTCTTCATCGACAACGAACTCCAGTTCCAGAAGTGGATTCCCGCCGTCGGCGGGGACTTCGCCGCGCCGTATCTCGACCTCTACTTCCGCATCTGCCGCGAGGAACTGGCGGCCGCCGCGCCGGGCAAGCTTTACCTCGGCTCGCGGTTCGTCGGCTTCCGTCAGCCGGGCATTCTCTGGCGCACGGCGGCGAAATACTGCGACGTCATCACGGTGAACGCCTACGCGAACTCGGTCTACAACCTCTCGGAGCAGATGTTCAAGGACGGCAACGAGAAGCCGATTCTCGTCGGGGAGTTCCACTTCGGGGTCTACGACCGCGGGATGTTCAAGCCCGGTCTCGCCCCCGTGTGGAATCAGCGGGAACGCGCCCGCAGTTTCGCCCGCTTCGTGCAGGGGTGTCTGCAGCAGCCGCTGATTGTCGGCTGCCACTGGTTTCAGTATCGCGACCAGCCCCTGCTCGGACGCGGCGACGGCGAAGCGTATGAGATTGGCTTCGTCGACGTGGTGGATCGTCCCTACGAGGAACTCTGCCGCGCCGCCCGCGCCGTCGGTCTGACGATGTATATCCGCCGCGCCAAGGGCATCTGGTAGAAGACGCATTTCCGCATTTCCGCCGTGCAGGGGGTGGGCAATATATGGTATAATGTCCGCCATAAGGTCAAAGAGGATAGGTTGGCCTCAATCAGAATAGATAAGGAGATGCAGTTGAAACTCGATACTCTGTGCGTTCAGGGCGGATGGTCGCCGAAATGCGGCGAACCGCGTCAGGTGCCGATCTACGCGAGCACGACCTTCAAGTACGATACGACCCAGCACATGGCCGACCTGTTCGACCTGAAGGCTCCGGGCTATTTCTACACGCGGCTCGCGAACCCGACGAACGACCAGGTGGCGAAGAAGATCGCCGCGCTGGAAGGCGGCGTCGCCGCAATTCTCACGAGTTCGGGTCAGGCGGCTTCGACGTTCGCCGTGCTGAACCTCTGTTCGGCGGGCGACCACGTGGTGAGTTCTGCGCAGATCTACGGCGGCACGTTCAACCTCTTCGCCGTCTCGCTCAAGAAACTCGGCGTCGAGTTCACCTTCGTCGATCCCGACGCGGACGAGGCGACGATTCAGGCGGCGTTCCGCCCGAACACGAAGTGCGTCTTCGGCGAGACGGTGGCGAATCCCTCCGGATGCGTGCTCGACATCGAGAAGTTCGCCCGCGTGGCGCACCGCAACGGCGTGCCGCTCATCGTGGACAACACCTTCCCGACTCCGATTCTCTGCCGTCCGTTCCGCTTCGGGTGCGACATCGTGACGCATTCGACGACGAAATACATGGACGGCCACTCCTCCCAGGTGGGCGGGTGCATCGTGGACAGCGGCAACTTCGACTGGGAGAAATACCCCGAGCGGTTCGCGGGGCTTGTTGCACCCGACCCCTCCTACCACGGCTTGAGTTATACGAAGGCGTTCGGCAAACTCGCCTTTGTGACGAAGTGCACGGCGCAGCTGATGCGCGACTACGGGTCGATTCCGTCGCCGTTCAACGCCTTTCTCGTCAACATCGGCCTCGAGTCGCTTCACCTGCGCATCCGCCGCCATGCGGAGAGTGCGCTCAAGGTCGCCCAGTGGCTCCGGGCGCAGGAGAAGGTCGCGTGGGTGAACTTTGCGGGACTGCCCGACTCGAAATACCATGCGCTCGTCGAAAAGCAGTTCGACGGGCTCGCTCCCTGCGGCGTGATGACGTTCGGCATTCGCGGCGGACGGCAGGCCTCGATTGACTTTATGGACTCGCTGAAACTCATCGGCATCGTCACGCACGTGGCGGACGCATGGAGCTGCGTGCTTCATCCGGCTTCGCACACCCACCGCCAGTTGACGGACGAGCAGTTGAAGGAGGCGGGCATTCCGCCGGACCTCATCCGCCTGTCGGTCGGGCTTGAGGATCCGGACGACCTGATCGCCGACCTCGCGCAGGCGCTGGCGAAGGTGAAGTAAGTAGGAAATCGATTTGAAAAAGAGGAGAGACGACATATGAAAAAGTTCAAGAACATTGCGAAGGCCGGGAAGGCTGATTGGCTGATTGCGGCGGCGCTGGCCGCCGCCTCCGCCCTGATCTACGGCGTTTCAACGGCGGCATTCGCCTATCCGGGCGAGAGCGCCCACCTGATGGCGGTTTGGCGGGGGCTCACCTCGACGACGGCGACGCCCTATCCCCTGATGGCGTTCTTCGCGGGTCTGTTCGGCGGCGGGAACGCCCTCGCGCCAGTTTGCGGTGTGCTGGCGGTTGTCTCAATCTACTTTTTCATTTCGCATTTCGTGCGCTCACGGGTTGTCGGCGACACGCAGGATTTTGCCGCCTCATCCGGACGGGTGGCGGGGGTTGTCGCAGCGGTTGTCTTCATGCTCACGCCGTGCGTCCGCTCGGCGGCGACCCACCTCGAACCCCGACTCTTTGACTTCACATGGGCGATGGGATGTCTGCTTCTGCTGATTCCGTGGACGCGGGTCAGGGGCTGGGCGGCGAACCTCTTCCCGATTGCGGTCGGTGCGCTATGGGGGCTTGGCGCGGTCGATTCGGGACTCTTCGCGGCACTTCTGCCGCTGATGCTCGCGGCACTCGTCCTCGTGCCGATCAAGAAGGGCGAAAAGCCCTATCTCACGGTCGTGCTGTTCGCGGTGGTGGCGTTCGTCGTGTTCCTCGTCTTCGCCGCGCAGGCGGGTGGCGGCATTGCGGTCGTGCTGAAGACGGTGCTGCGTCAGGCGAAGGACTACTGCCGGGCGGACGGGTGGCTCGTCGTCCTGCTTCTGGCGACGGTGCCGTTTCTTGTCGCAGTCTGCGCGAGCATGAAGTCGTTCAACGAGAAGGGTGACTGGATGCAGTGGCTCTTCAACTTCGGGCTTGGCATCGTCTCGATTCTCGCCGTGGCGACGCCGCTCGCGCCGTCCGTGCGGATGGGGGCGAGCGGGATTTTTCCGGTTCTCGGCTCCGCCTTCGTCGCGGCGGTCGCGGGGTATCTCGCAGCCTACTGGTGGTTGCAGTTCTTCGCCAAGCCGGCGGTGAACGAGTCGAAGGCGGTTGCGCCGGACGGGCGCGGGCGGCTGATCGCCTGCGTGAACGGTGGTCTTCTCGCCATTGTCTATCTCTTTACCCTCGTTTTCAATCTCTTCACCTTCGACTCCTCTCGCGGCGAATTCGCCGACCTTGTCGCCAAGAAACTGATCGCCGACCTCGGTGACCGCGAATGGATTGTGACGGACGGTACGCTTGACGACCACCTGAAACTCGTCGCCGCCGCGCAGGGTCGCGAACTGAACGTCATCGCCCTCGACCGCGACCTCGACCGGGGCTACCGCGACGAACTCGCCGCGCTCGTGAAGGAGAAGGGACTGGCGGGCGAAAAGAACTCGGAACTCGTCCTTTCCCTTTCCATCGGCGTACTGCCGTTCGTGCAGGACTGGTTCACGTTCGACCCCGAGACGGCGGCGAAGTCGGTTGCGATCTACGGTGCGCCCGACCTGTGGTATGGGGCGGGGTGCAAGCCCGTGCCCGAGTTCCTCTTCTTCGGCGCGGACGAATCGCGCCCGGTGGACTGGGACGAGTGGAAGAAGTTCGACGCCATTCTTGCCGCGCCGAAGGGGTGGGGCAGTTTCTCGAACTGGAAGGTGAAGAACCCGGTCGATCACATGCGGCTCGAACTGCGCCGCCACCTCGGTCTCATCGCCAACAACCGCGGCGTCTGGCTGCAGGATCAGGCGAAGGACGACGAGGCGTTCGACCTCTACGACCTCGTCCTGGCCGAGATTGACGCGGACAACGTCTGCTCGCTCTTCAACCTCGTCGAGATGGCGCGGGCGAAATATCCGCGCGCCCTTGCGAAGAAGGCGGACTTCGAGCGCCGCCTGAAGGCGCTCGTCGACGACCCGACGCGTCGCTACCGCCTTTGGGGGCTCGCAACCTACTACGGCTACATCCGCAATCCCGACGTATTCATACGCCTCGGCTTCACGTGGGCGCGTTCGGGACGCCCGGGCGAAGCCCTGAACCAGATGCGTCGCGCCATCGACTTCGTGCCGACCGACCGCCGCAGTTCGCTGATGAACATGATGGCGGCGCTCTACGCGAACGAGGACAACCGGGAGAAGTCCCGCGAGGTCTACGAGGAGGTGCTCGCGAAGAATGCGAACGACCACGACGCGCTCATCGGCATGATGCGCCTCTCTTTGCTCGAAGGCGACAGTTCGCAGGCACTCGCCTACCTCGAGCGGGCGGCGAACCTCGGCGGCGACGATCCGCGCGTTCGGATTGAACTGGCCATGGTCGCATTGATGAAGAACGACTTCGTGAAGTCGCGCAAGATCCTCACAACGGTCATCGACGAAAATCCGTCCGACCTGCGGGCGTGGTCGCTCTTCGCCGCCGTCACGATGCAGATGTGTGATGCGACGAAGGACGAGAAGGAGAGGAAGGAACTTACACGCGATCTCGAAACCCGCGTCCTGCCGGCGATGGAAAAACAGGCTCGGGGACCGTTCGACTACTACGTCCAGGCGACCCGCGCCTTCCTGCACCTGCGCAAGGGCAAGGACGAGAAAAACCGCCGCGCCGCGCGCGACGCCTTCGTGCTCGCGGCAAAGGCGCGTCCCGACATCGCGGCGACGCAGGACCTCGTTCTCGGCCTCGACATTTCGCTGGACGACGTCGCGGCGGCGGAAACGCACGCGAAGGATCTGCTACGCCTGAACCGCAAGGCCCCGCTCGCGAACTACGTGATGGGTTCGCTCGCCCTGCGCAAGGATAACCTCGAGGAGGCCGAGGCGTATCTGCGCCGCGCCGCCGACGCGCGCAAGCCCGTCGTGCTCGCAATGAACGACCTCGCTGAAGTCTACCGCCGCATGAAGCGTTATGACGATGCCCAGCGGTATGCGCGTCTGGCGGTGAAAACCGACCCCTCGCTCTATGTCGCGTGGGAGACGCTCGGCACGGTTCTGATGGACGGCAAGGGCGATCTCGCCGAGGCGCAGTCCTGCATCGAGAAGGCCTGCGAACTCTCGAAGGTGAACGGGCGGGCGGAGGACATCCGCATGGTCATCTCCCTCGCACGCGTTCAGATTGCGCGCGGCGACCGCAAGACGGGCAAGGCAACGCTTCGCCGGGTTCAGAGCCGTCTCGGGGAACTTTCCGACTTCGAGCGCAAGGAGTACGAGGAACTGCTGAAGAATGTTCGGTGAGTTTCTCCTCGCCTCGGCCTTCCAAGTCGGGCCGTTCTACGCCCAGCGGCCGAACTACTGCTCGCTGGGTCCGCTTTGGTCGCAAGAGGCCGAGACGACCGATGTCCTCTGGCCGGTCTTCACGAAACACCGCGACTGGTGGCGCTTCTGCTGGTTCGTTCACGAACAGGACGTCCCGAACGACGGCTACCAGTTCGAGGTGATGCCGCTCTGGTTCAACGGACGGACGCGGGAAGGGGAGAAATATGCGGGGCTTTTCCCGTTCTACGGTCGGCATCCGCACTTTCTCCTTATGTACGACTGGCAGTTTGCGCTCTGGCCGGTCTGGATGAGCTACAGAACGCCTCGCCCCTCAACGGAGGAGTGGATGACCTCGAACGTCGTTCTCTTTCCGTTCCTCCACTGGCGCTCGGACGGTTCGTGGGGCGTCTGGCCGCTTTACGGCGTGAACCACCAGCGCGAGAGCGACCACCGCTACGCGCTCTGGCCGCTCGTCACGTGGGCAAGTTATCGGGAAGACCGCGACACGGCGGGCGAGGGGACTTCGTGGATGGCGTGGCCGCTCTACGGGCGGGTTCGCCGCGAACGGGAGCGGCAGGATCTCTTCCTCCCGCCGTTCTTCTCGTATGCGAAAACCCGATCGCACGAAAATGCCGCGGGTGAATCCGCCTTCCAGACGCGCATTCGATGTCCGTGGCCCTTCGTCGAGTGGGAGTCGAGCGTCCGTCGCCGGCGACTTTCGCTTTTCCCGATCTACGAGCGGATTGTTGACTACCGCTATGCTGACGGAATGCGTGAAGATTCCGTCACCCGGTGGCTGTGGCGCATCGTCGAGATCTATCGTGGCAAGGACGAGGCGGTCGAGGAAGTTCGCGTTTTCCCGTTCTGGGTGAAGAACGCCACCTATTTCCGCCTCTGGCCGTTCTACGAATCGATGGCGACTGACCGTACGAAAGAGGAAACCTACAGCCGCGTGCTCGGGCTCTTCCCCATCCGCTGGGTCGAGGCCGTCGATCGCAACTGGTCGGCGTTCTGGACGTTCTATGAATCTCTTTCCAATCCCGTCCTGACGGAACATTCGCTTTTCTGGGGTTTGATTAAATGGCGTACGGTGAAAGACTGAAGGTTTGGCTGCGGGCCATACGGGTTGACCAGTGGACGAAGAACGGGGTCGTGATGATGGCCTGGTTCTTCTCGGTGGCGGACGCGAGCCAGCGCGACATCGTGCGCGGCTGGGGGTCGTTTCTGATGGCGGTGGCGATGGCGGGTGCGTTTTCACTCGTGTCGTCGGCGTTTTATCTGCTGAACGACGTCTCGGATTACGAAGCCGACCGTCTGCACCCCGTGAAGCGGCTCCGTCCCGTGGCGGCGGGGCTGATCCCGCGCATTTCGGCGGTTCGCGCCGCGCTTGTGCTCTTCGCGACGGGCTTCGCCTATCCGGCCCTCGTGGTGATGATTCTCCCGACACGGACTCTCGCCTTCGCAACGATTCTTGCCTACACGGTGATGCAGTGCCTTTACACGGGTTTCCTGAAGCGCGTCCCCTACGTGGACGTCCTCACGCTTTCCGCCGGGTTTGTCCTGCGGGCGGTGGCGGGTGCGGCGATTATCACAGCCTACGTCTCGCCGTGGCTGCTCGTCTGCACGTTCACTCTTTCGCTCTTCCTCGCCTGCTGCAAGCGTAAGCACGAGAAGGAGACGGCGGCGAATTCACGCGCCGTGCTGAAGCACTACCATCCGGCGGTGCTTTCCGTGATGATTGCCGTCGCCGGTCTCGCGTCCTTCGCGGAATATCTCGTCTACACCCTGACCTCGAAGATGGGGGCGCGGTTCCCCGGACTCTGGATTACCTCGCTCTTCGTCCTGGCGGGCATCGTGCGTTACGCCTGTCTCACCTGGGGACGCGGCGATACGGGGCGGCCGGAGAAGGTGCTTCTCACGGATCGGATCCTGTGGGTGATTCTCGGCGGCTATGCCGTTTGCGCGGCGATTGTCGTGGCGGCGGGGATATGACGTTTCTCGACGAACTTGCCGCCCGGCGGCGATTTGGCATGAAGCCGGGATTGGAGACGATCCGCGCCGTCTGCGCCGCGCTCGGCAATCCGCAGGAGGCCGTGCGGGCGATTCACGTGGCGGGGACGGACGGGAAGGGGGCGGTCTGCGCGATTCTCGATGCGTGCCTTCGCGCCACGGGGGCGACGGTCGGCCGCTACACCTCGCCCCATCTCGTGCGTCTCAACGAGCGGTTCTTCCTGAACGGACATCCGATGGCGGATGCCGCGCTCGAAAGCGCGGCGGAACGGATTTCCGCCGCCGTCCGAGGGGATGCCACCCTTGCGGAGGTGACGTTCTTCGAGGCTCTAACCGCCGTCGCCTTCCTCGTCTATTCCGCCGCGAATCCCGACTGGACGATTCTCGAAACGGGGCTCGGCGGACGGCTCGACGCGACGAACGTCTGCCGCCCTGCGCTCACGGTCATCACGCGCATCGGTCTCGACCACTGCGACTGGCTCGGCGATACGGTCGAGAAAATCGCCGCCGAGAAGGCGGGGATCGTCAAGCCCGGCATCCCCGTCGTGCTCGGCGCGAACGAGGCGGGCGTGAGGGCGGTCGTCGAATCCCGTGCGCGGGAAGTCGGCGCACCGTTCTTCTACGCACCCGACTTCGTCCGCACGGCGGACGTGCCGCCCGACCTAAGCCTCGCGGGTGCGTTCAACCGCGAGAACGCCGCGACGGCTCTCGCCGCGCTCAAGGTGCTTCTCGGCGCGGCGGACGCGGAACGGGCGAAAACCGGCATGGCGAACATCGTCTGGCCGGGACGCTACCAGCGTGTCGGCAACTTCATCGTCGATGGGGCGCACAATCCACCCGCCGCCCGTGCGCTCGCCGCGTCCCTCGCGGCGGAAGACGCGGCGGAACTGAACCTGATCGCCGGCTTTTGCGGCGACAAGGATGTCGCGGAGGTTCTTCGCATTCTCGCGCCGTTCGTCGCCCATGGATATGCCGTGCGGACGAACAACCCCCGCTCGCTGTCGGCGGACGAGACGGCGCAGCGGATGTGCGCGGCGGGGATGTGCGCCGAGGCGATGCCGTCGCTCGCCGCCGCCGTGGACGCGGCAAAATGCACGAACCGCCGGACGCTCGTCTGCGGCTCGCTCTTCCTCGCCGGGGAGGCATTGGTCGCGCTCGATGCGTATCCATGGGGAAAAGCCCGCTTCGACCCCTCCGAAACCCTTCGCAGAACGAGACCGTATGGCTAACACAGGCGCAAATGTGCCTATTGTTCCAGCGCGAGCGTTCAGTCATAACAAGGCATGTCAATAATGTCTTCGCCGAGGGCGAGGTCGAAAAGGAAAGCAATGTGCAGATTTTGCACGTTGCAAATCTGGCGGCGGCAAGGCGCGGACTGAGAACAAGTCCGCGTGCGTACCGGTGTCGGCGAGCGTGAGGACGGCTGGGTGCGTTCGGGGGCGTCTGCAAGATGTGGTATAATATGCGGCATGCGCATTCTCATCACAGGAACGACGGGTGGAATCGGCGGGGCGGTCGCGGCGGCGGCGGCTTCCGCAGGTGATGATGTCGTCGCTCTCAATCGCTCGGACTGGGGGCGGCTGGGCGCGTTTCTCGAGGGCGAGAAACCGTTTGATGCGGTCGTTTTCTCGACGGGCGAGTGCCGCGTGAAGCCGCTCGCGCAGACGACGGACGGTGACTTTGCCGAGGCGATGCGGGTGAACTGCGGGCTTTTTCTCGCGCTGATGCGCGAACTGGTGGCGCGGCGGCTCAATTCGGAGAATGGTATGACTGTGGTTGCGGTTTCCAGCGTCTCGGCACGGGAGGGCTGGCCGGGCGGTGGGCTTTACTGCGCGTCAAAGGGGGCTCTTTCCGCACTTTGCCGCGCACTCAACGCGGAGTTCGTGCCGCGCAAGATTTCGGTCAGAGCGCTTGAACCGCGCTACGTGCGCACGAAGATGTTCGCGGCGTGTGCGGGGCGTATGGGCGTTCCGCGTGCACTCGCGGAAGATCCGGCGGTGTTCGCCACGACGATTTTGAAAGAACTCAATTCCCAAGGAAAGGCAGGAAAATGAACGGAAATCCCCTGGTTGGCATTGTGATGGGCAGTGACTCGGACTGGCCGCTCGTGAAGAAGGCGTGTGAGACCCTGGAGAAGTTCGGCGTCGGCTACGAAACGCGCGTCATCTCGGCGCACCGCACACCCGACGTTGCGCTCGACTACGCGAAGACGGCGGAAGAGCGCGGGCTGAAGGTCATCATCGCGGCGGCGGGCGGCGCGGCGCACCTTGGCGGCGTGCTCGCGGCGGGAACAGTCCTGCCCGTCATCGGCATTCCCGTGGCGGGCGGGGCGCTGAACGGACTTGACGCGCTCTATGCGACGGTGCAGATGCCGAGCGGTGTGCCGGTCGCCTGCGTCGCCTGCGGTAGCGCGGGTCCCGTGAACGCGGCGCTTCTCGCCGTTCAGATTCTGGGTGCGGCGGATGCCGAACTTCGCGCGAAGTTCCACGCCCACAAGGACGAATTGCGCCGGAAGGTCGCGGCGGCAAACGATCGCATCCATGAAGTTTGACGACCTGATGCGGCTCTACGATGGCTATGTCGACGGCTATCGTGATGAGAAAGGCGAACTGCCCAAGATGATGCAGTTGAAGCGGATTCACACGGATTTCGTCGTGAAGAATGCCGCGTTCATCGCCGATGGGGAGGCGTTTGACACACGAATGCGCGAGGCGGCTCTCTTCGCGGCACTTCTGCACGATACGGGTCGATACGAGCAACTCAAACGGTATAACACCTTTCGCGACTCGGACTCAGTTGACCACGCCGTCTTCTCGCATGACATCGTGAAGGAACGGGGCTGGCTTGACGGGTGCGACGGCGAGTTGAGGCGAAGCGTCCTTTCCGCCGTCCTCTATCACAACCGCCGCGACTTGCCGGAGGGACTCGACGGCTTGACGTTCTCGACGGCGCACGTCGTTCGCGACGCCGACAAACTCGACATCTTCCGAGTGCTTGAAGACCAGATCGGCCATACGGACTGGCGGCACGATTCGCGGGCATTCTGGAATCTGTCGGTCGAGAATCCGCCGAACCCCGCCGTCATCCAGGCGATTGAAGAGTCGCGTCCCGTCGATTACCAGGCGATTCAGTCGCTTTCGGACTTCGTGCTGATTCAGGTCGGGTGGATGGTTTCGGGGCTTCATTATGGAACGGCGCGGCGGATCTGTGCCGAACGCGGACATCTCGCCTATCGCCGCACGTTTCTCCACAAACTGACGACGTCGCCTGAAATTGACCGTGTGTGCGACCTCGCCGAACGGACGCTCGCGGCAAAAGAGGAAAACGGAGGGGTGTGCAAATGAAGTTAAAGCGAATTGTCGATTGGCTAGATCATGTCCTTGACATGAATGCGTTTGCCGATGACGTCTCGAACAACGGCGTTCAAATCGCGCGCACGGGCGACGAGGTGACGAAGGTGGCATTCGCCGTAGACGGAAGCCTCGCGAGCGTGGAGGCCGCCGCCCGCGAGGGGGCGGAACTACTCGTCGTGCACCAC